>JANXQX010000228.1 GCA_025353305.1 Holophagaceae bacterium | reverse complement strand
CTTTGGGGGCGGGTTGAGCCTTCCCGAGATCGAGGCCAAGTTCGCAGGCACGCCGCTGCTGGGCCGCTCAGTACTAGCCTTGGATGTCAACAATGGCCATTTCCTGGCCGCTGTGGATCTCACCAGCAATACGATTGGGGGAGCAACCGTTTCCGGAGCGAAAACCATGGTTGGCCCCATTTCGGCCGGAGTTGTACCCTTTGAGTTTTTCTTGGGATCGGGGATGGCCCAGCGTGCCTACTTCCTTGACCTGTGGGGCGGGCTCTGGTGTTGGGGAAGCAAGAATATCGTTCCTGATTCCCCGTTCAGTTCCTACAGCGACTTCCGCAAGGATACGTCGGAGCTCATGGCTTGGTCGTCCGATGGTACGAAGAAATCGCCCTTCGGTAATACCGGGGTCCGGAAGGTCTACCAGGATGCCAGTTCGATCGTTACCGCGAGCACGACCACTCCCACAACTTACAGTTTCGCAGGCCCCGCATACACGACCTTGCCGGCGCCCTTTTTGGTCGGAACCTTCCCCGGCAAGGGGGTCACGTCGGTGGATGGTACGACTTCTGCGCCTGTGGCCGTCGGTATAGCCATGGAGAGCGGGAATCGTAATAACCCCCTTGACTACGGTACGAACAATCCAGCCAACACCAGGCTTACTGTCGTCTTCGATCGCCAAGACAGCCGGGCCTGGGGCCTGGATACTGCCAACGGACCGGATAACGGAATCAAAACCGACGCCCAACTGTATAATGCTGGCAAGTGGGGGGCGGGGGGGGCTATCGATTCGACCCTGGCTTACGGGGCACCTGCCATAAGCCTAGGGAATGCTGCCTATTATTTGGCGCCAACCACATCTACGGACACGAAGTTCGGCTATTACGTCACCTTCCCGGATACCGCAAATTCCCATTACTCGAAGGGCATCAATCCACCCATCGTGGTTGCCAACAGTCTCTACTACGCCTACTACACGCCCACCACGGTTGATGTCTGCTCGGGGGGAACAGGCAATACCTATAGCAACAAGATATGTGATGTCCTGAATCCAATCGTGAGCGATGTCCGCACGACGGTCTCCTGCAAGAGCGGGCTAGTAGACACTTGGTTCAATGTCGCTTCGGATTTCTCCATGCTCGGGACACCGGGTGTTCAGCAAGCGGGGACGCGCTCCATCACAGATCCAAACGATGCTAGTAAAAAGATTACTTCAATGGACACAAACTCCTATTTAGGACAAACGAAGACCTTCTTTCCCAAGGCTCGCGTTTGGCGCACGATCCGTTAACGTTCGTCAAGGAACCATGGTCTCTCAGTGTTTCAAGTTAATGTAATTGCAATACTTTCTTCCAGCAACCCGCGTTTGATTTCCGGCAAAGCATCCACAGGGAGGCACCATGAGTCCCGATCTTTTCTACAAGCATGAACAACCGCGAAGAGACCTGGGCCGGACCTTGCAGGGTGTCTTGCTGACAGGCGCCTTGCTGGGCATGCTCGGGTTGACGATTTCCTGTGGCGGCGGCGGCGGAAGCAGTGTTCCGCCTTCGACACCCTCAACCACCGGATTGGTGGTTGGCAAGGTGCAGAACTACATTTCCGGACAAGTGATCTCTGGCGCTACGGTGACGGATGGAACAACTTCCACCACCACCACCGCCGATGGCACCTACGCCCTGCATGTGGCCCCTTCTGACCGGAAGCAGCTGACGGTCGCTGCCTCCAACTTTGGGAATACTCAGCGGATCACCAACATTGTCGGCGGGGAGACCAACCATGTGGATGTGGCACTGCTTCCAGCGACGGTAATCAATATTCCTGATCTGGCCTCGGAGGTAACCCTTGGCGTGCCACGTTCACCCGCGCAAGTGGTCATTCCGGCCAATGGCTTGGTTCCTTCAGGTGGTGGAACCACTCAATTCCCCGTGAAGGCCAGTCTCACCCCCATTGATCCCTCGACGAATCCCGGGCTGATGCCGGGCGATTACACCACCTCCACTGGTCAGAAACTTGAGAGCTTCGGCGCGCTGGATGTTTATTTCATAGATAGTACGGGCGCACCTCTGAACCTGGCTCCCGGCAAACTAGCCACAATCCGGATTCCTCTGGCTTCTTTCCACTGGGTCGGCACGCCCCCACCCGCTGTGCCTGCTTGGTATTACGATACGGTCTCAGGCCGATGGGTCCAAGAGGGTAATCTCAGCCTGGCCGGTGCAGGCCTGGACCAGTATTACGAAGGAACTGTTGGCCACTTCTCGACTTGGAACGCTGATGCGGTTATGGACACCGCCTTTATTACAGGCATTGTGGTTCGGAACAACGGTTCGGTTGTGGCAGGGGCTACGGTTGAAGGCCAGGGTTCCGATTATGTAGGTTATACCAGTGTGCTGAGCGCCGATGATGGAAGCTTTAAATTGCCGGTAAAGGCGAACGCCACCACCCATGTGACCGCAAGCCTGGGATATCTTGTAAGCCCAACTCCAGTCATATCTTCCACTTCAGGGGCAGGAACTACGAGTACGCCCCTTGCGACGACCCTTCCTGTTTTACACTCGATTGTCGTGGATGGATTTCTAAATTTGACTGGGACCCTCCGGGATTTCTCGCCATCCGCGCCATACCAATTCCCCTACGCTTCCACAACCTCTCTCACAACCAATGGGACATTCGACTCCGATACCGGTTGGACGATGGGTGCCGGTTGGGCCGCCGCGGGTCTCGTAGCTCAGCGCAGTAGCGGTTCTGCCAGTTCCGACCTTTCTCAAGACCAGGCTATTGCACAATACGTGAGCTACGACGTCACTTACACCATCTCCAACTGGACGGCTGGAACCATCACGGTCATAATTGGTGGGACCAGCGGCACGGCCAGAAGTGCAAATGGCATCTATGTGGAAAGGATTACCTGCGGCTCTGACGGGAACCCGAAACTTGTCTTCCGTGCCGATGCCACTTTCAGCGGAGACATAGACAATGTCTCTGTTGTTGACCCACATCCCCCCGCCGTTACAATCGATGCGAGTACCCCCTTCCCGTTATACACCGGGCATCCAATTCTAGCTTCCTCGGACGGGCCATGGTGGAACCCTGATTTTGAGATGAGCAACACTTGGATGGGTGCATTCACTGGGCTAGTCAATGTTACCCTTGGGGCAAACAATAAACCTGTATTTACGGGCCAGGTATGGGACAGTGGCGGTATCCACAGTACGAACAGTTTCGATGCCTGGTGGACGGATTTCCCCTATCCCCACGGTCCCAGTGATGCACAAGCCTACCAAAAGCAATATACAATCCCGCTGGCTGAAGTGTTGCCCGCAACAGTCCCGCCCACCTATATGTATGACAATCAGGTGCAGTTCCCGATCGATGGCCAGCTGCAAGGAAACTATATTTTTAACAACACCGGCTCAACTAGCGGCACTCGCGGAACAATTCCCACGGCTCCCGAAGACCACCTTTCTCATAACTTCCATTATACATATGAACTTCACATCACCTTTACATACAAATCAGGGCAGGTTTTTACCTTTATCGGTGACGACGATGTGTGGGTTTTTATCAACAAAAAGTTGGTAATCGATCTCGGCGGGGTGCATAGCTCCCTACCTGGCACAATAACGCTCAATGCGAGTGCTAAATCGACGGACGAAGTTAATTTGAATTTGGTTGACGGACAGGAATATCAATTCGATTTCTTCTATGCTGAACGTCACACCACCCAATCCCACATGAAGATAACGACCTCCATCCCGCTAAATAGTTCGACTATTCCAAACTGAACATTGAGACGAAGATGATCGCCAACATGGAGTCGAGCCTATAATTTGAGTTGGCCATAAAAGGCTGCCGCAGGCAGTCGGCCCGTTGCAAAGGAATTTTACGAGGGCGTTTGGAGGTCTTCTTCTCCAGACGCCCTGGTCATTTATCAACGTTGCTGGGAGGATGGAAGAGTCGCCATGGACCCTTCCCGACTTCTCCAGCCAAAAAAACAGCTTGGTCAGAACTTCCTGGTCCAGCGGAGCGCAATCGAAGGAATCGTGAATGCGACGCTGGCTTCACGAGCCGAGCGGCTCCTGGAGATCGGACCGGGGCCCGGAGTGTTGACCGAGCCCCTGCTCCAGGATGGTCGGCCACTCTGGGCCGTGGAACTGGATCCGGAGGCTTGTGAGCTGCTGCAGACCCGGTTTGGTGCTTTGTCGCACTTTCACCTGATTCACGGGGATGCGGTCCAGGTGCCCTTGCCCGACGGTCCACCTTGGTCCATCGTGGGCAATCTGCCTTACAACGCCGCCACGGCCATCCTCACTCGCTTCCTGTTGGAGCCCATTCCCTGGGAGCGCATGGTGCTCATGTTCCAGTTGGAGGTGGGGTTGAAGCTCTTGGGGAAGCCGGGGGAAAAGAACTATGGGCCGCTCTCCATCCTGGCGCAGCTCACCACGCGGATGACGCGGTTGATGA
>JANXQX010000013.1 GCA_025353305.1 Holophagaceae bacterium | reverse complement strand
GTGGGCGACACCGTGGGCGATCCCTTCAAGGACACTTCCTCGGTGGCCATGAATCCTGTCATCAAGTTCACGACCCTCTTCGGCCTCCTGGCCGTCGAACTGGCCATCGAACTCAACCCGAACACCGCGCACATCGCGGCCCTCATCTTCTTCCTGGTCTCCACGGTCTTCGTGTGGAGATCCTTCTATGGGATGCGGATTCCTGACGTGGAAATGAAGTAGCAGACGTTGCTGGCGGGGATCCTTCCTGGGATCGCCAACCTGGAAAAGCGAAGGAGCGCCGCAGGGCGCTCCTTTTCCATATCATGGGATGTGCAGCATGTTCGCCGAGGAGACACTCATGAAATCCATTGCCCCCCTGCGGGCTCCGGCTTTGCTGGCCTTGCTGACGGTGGCCGTCATGGCCAATGACCCCAGACCGCCGGTCGCCGCCCGGAAACCCCACACTGAAGTGCGCCATGGAGAAACTGTCACGGACGACTATTTCTGGCTTCGGGAAAAGTCGAATCCCGAAGTGGCGAAATACCTGGAAGCGGAAAACAGCTTCACGGAAGCCCAGACCTTGGACCTCAAGCTATTCTCCGAAGCCCTTTACAAAGAAATGCTTGGCCGCATCAAACAGACGGACCTCAGCGTACCGACGCGGCGTGGGGAGTGGTTCTATTACTCCCGCACCGTTGAAGGCCAGCAATACCCCATCCATTGCCGCAGACACGGTTCCTCGACTGGCATCGACAAGAACGCCAAGGAAGAAATCCTGCTGGATCAGAACGAGCTGGCCAAGGGCAAGAAGTTCCTTGACCTGGGCTCCTTCGACGTGAGCGACAATGGCAAGAAACTGATGTTCACCACCGATGACACCGGGTTCCGGCAGTACAAGCTCTTCATCAAGGACCTGGATACCGGTGCTGTCAGCCCCGTCCTGGCGGAGCGGGTCACCTCTGTCCAGTGGGCATCGGACAACGCCACGGCGTTCCTTGCTACCGAGGACGCCGCCACCAAACGCTCGGACTCACTCTGGCGCATGGACTCTGGGGCGGCCCCTGAAAAGGTTTATGAGGAGAAGGATGAGCTGTATCGCATCAGCGTTGGCCGCACCAAGGACAGGAAGTTCGTCACCGTCACCTCCAGCGCCACGGATTCGACTGAAATCCGCTACCTGGACTCAGCCAAGCCAAAGGATGAGTTCAAAATCTTCCTGCCCAGGGAGAAGGGTCACAAATACAGGATCGACCACCGGGAAGGTCTGTTCTACATCCGCACCAACAAGGGCGCCAAGAACTACCGCATGGTCACCGCGCCGGATTCGGACATCAGCCCGATAGCCTGGAAGGAATTCATTCCGCACGAGCCGGCCGCGCTGCTTCAGGGAGTTGAACTCTTCAAGGATTACGTTGTCGCCACGACCAAATCAAAAGGGCTCGTGCGCTTTCGCGTGCTCAGTTTCGCCAAAGGGCAGTGGCACAATTTCGCGTTTCCGGAAGAAATCTACGCCGCTTTTTCTGGAGGCAATCCGGAGTACGATTCCAAACTTCTGCGCTACAGCTACCAGTCCCCTGTGACGCCCAACAGTGTCTACGACTACGACATGGGTACGCGGAAGCGGGCGCTCCTGAAACAGACCGAAGTGCTGGGTGGGTTCGATGCCACCAAGTACGCATGCAAGCGCTTCTGGGCGGAAGCCAGGGATGGCGTGAAAGTCCCGCTGTCGGTGGTCTACAGGAAAGGCATCAAGCTCGACGGCAAGAACCCTCTCTGGCTCTATGCCTACGGTTCCTACGGATCAGGCATGAGCGCGACATTCTCCAGCAACAACCTCAGCCTGCTGGATCGCGGCGTGGTCTTTACCATCGCCCACATCCGCGGCGGCAATGAAATGGGCGAAGCCTGGCACGACGACGGCATGCTCATGAAGAAAATGAACACCTTCACGGATTTCATCGACAGCGCCGAGTGGCTCATCGCGAACAAGTGGACTTCAAAAGCCCACCTGGTCATCCAGGGTGGCAGCGCCGGCGGACTGCTCATGGGCGCCGTCACCAACATGAGGCCAGAACTCTTCAAGGCGGTGCACGCGGCGGCGCCGTTCATGGACGTGATGAACAGCATGCTGGATGCCACGCTTCCGCTCACGGTGGGCGAATACCTGGAATGGGGCAACCCCAATGAGAAGGCGGCCTACGGCTACATGAAGTCATATAGCCCCTACGACAACATCGAAAAGAAAAACTACCCGGCGATCCTCGTCACCACAAGTCTCAACGACAGCCAGGTGATGTATTGGGAGCCCGCCAAGTACGTGGCGAAATTACGAGCCTTGAAAATCGATTCGAATCCGTTGCTGCTCAGATGCAAGATGGACCCAGCCGGGCATAGCGGCGCGAGCGGCCGCTACGATGCCCTCAAGGACAGGGCTTTCGAAATGGCATGGATGCTGGGGCAGATGGGGATCAAGAAATAGGGTGGCGCATGAACGCCCAGGGGTGGAAAGCAGTCGAGGGCATGATGGTGAACAAGGTTCAGATCCCGAAAGGCCTGCTGGTCGGGTTGGTTGGCGTTGCCGCGGCTGCAGTGCTTGGGATGGCATTCCTGTTGGGCCGGGAGTCTGCCCGCACCTCCCAGGGTGCCCCCCGAAAAGCATCGGTGGGCTCAATTTTTCAGGCTGCGCCAACGGTTCCAGCCGCTTCGGCCAAAACACATCAGGCAAGCGACTCCCCGCCTGGGCTAGAAGTTCCAGGTTCAGCGCCGGTTTCCGGTGCCGGCAGCGCAGTGGTCTCAGATATTCAACGGTCCTTGCCACCGAGTGCGGGACCTCCTGCCATTGCAATTCTCCCAAAGGACTCCGGGCGCACCGCGGTGGCGGCCTATTTCCAAGCCGTCGATAGCATCCAGCAGGCATCCAACGGGGACCCCGAGGCAATGGCCCAGCAGATCGTAGCCGGCCTTGGCAAAGGGGACTCATCGGGTTTCGACGGAATGAGCCGGGAGGCCCGGGAGGCCCGGGGCCGCCTGGCGGCAATCGCCCCGCCTGAATCTTGCGCTGCGTATCATCATGCGTGTCTTGAAAGCTTGGATGCGGGTCTGGATTTGATGCTCGATATGAAAAAGGCTCTTTCGTCTTCGGAACAGGAGACTTCGATGCTCAATCTGACGGACCGGGCCAATGCCTTGAAAGCCCGTTCCGAGGCGCTTCAACTCCAGGAAAGGGCACTGAAGCAGCGATACGGGCTGCTGAAGTAAACCGACGGAGTGTGATAAGCCTCTGCCACTGATATCATTCTGGAACGGCCCACCGGGCCGTTTCTTTTTGCCGGATGATCAATGACGCTACAGGAACAAATCGCACGCCGCAGAATTTTTGCGATCATCAGCCATCCCGATGCGGGCAAGACCACGCTGACGGAAAAACTTCTGCTCTACGGCGGCGCCATTGACCGGGCGGGTTCAGTCAAAGCGCGGGAGGGCGGAGCCGCTGCCCATTCCGACTGGATGAGCATCGAACAGGAACGCGGCATTTCGGTGACGTCCGCAGCCATGCAGTTTGAATACCAGGGTCACTGCATCAACCTGCTGGACACGCCGGGCCACCAGGATTTCAGCGAAGACACCTACCGCGCGCTGACGGCCGCCGACTCGGTGGTGATGCTCCTGGACTGCGCCAAGGGTGTGGAAGAACAGACGAAAAAATTGTTCCGCGTGGCCAAGGAACGCAATCTCCCCATATTCACTTTCGTGAATAAGCTGGATCGTCCGGGCCGCGAGCCGGTGGAACTCATTGATGAAGTCGAAGAACTCTTCGGCCTGCACGCGGTGCCCATGACCTGGCCCATCGGCAGCGGCACGGATTTCAAGGGTGTGTACGTACGTGCCACAGGCCGGATCCAGCTCTTCGAGCGAGCCAAGGCCGGCCGGAAGGCCCGCATGGTGGGTGAGGGCAGCCTGGAAGATCCGGAAATCGTGGTACTGCTCACCAAGGCGGAACACCAGCAACTCAAGGACGATGTGGACCTCATGAATCACGTGTTGCCACCCTTTGATCGGGAACAGTTTTTGGCAGGGAAGCAGTCCCCGATGTTTTTCGGCAGCGCCGTGAATAATTTCGGTGTCGCGGATTTCCTGGACGAGTTCTTGAATCTTGCACCGGCGCCCGGTCCGCGGCCCCTCACGGATGGCGGCGCCGTGGATCCTGAAATGCCTTTCACGGCCTTCATCTTCAAGGTGCAAGCCAACATGAACAAGGCCCACCGCGATCGCGTGGCCTTCGCCCGGATCGTCAGCGGCCATTTCGAGCGAGGCATGGATGCCCTGCACGTGCGCGGGAAAAAGAGCATCAAGCTCAACTACCCGCACATGTTTTTCGGCCGCGAGCGGCTGATCGTGGATGAAGCCTGGCCCGGCGACATCCTGGGCCTCATCAATCCAGGCTTGTTCCGCATCGGCGATGTCATCAGCGCTGCGGGTCCCCTGGAATTCCACGCAGTGCCGAGATTCTCTCCGGAGCAGTTTTCATCCGTCCGCCTCGCGGACCCAGGCGCCCGCAAAGGCTTTCTCAAGGGCCTGGGGCAGATCGCAGAAGAGGGCGTGGTGCAGGTCTTCTGGCCTAAGGGCGGAGCGCCTTTGCCCATCCTCGGTGCCGTTGGCCGCCTGCAATTCGAGGTCCTGGCCCATCGCCTGAAAGACGAGTATGCCTGTGCGGTGATTCTGGAACCCCGCAGCTTCCAGATGGCCCGTTGGCTGAAAGGCGGCTGGCCCGATCCCACACGATTCTGGGGCGAGCAGGTGGAGGACAGCGAGGGCAACCCGGCCATCCTTTTCGAGAATGACTGGCAACGGAGGACGACCGCGGAGAAGAATTCCGAGATCGGATTCCTGGAACACCCGCCGCGCTGAAATCAATCAACGGTTCAGTTTACAGAACTCGCCTGGACCATCACCACTTTGGACGAGGACTTCACCCGCAGCACGGCCTGCTCGTGCTCCAGCGGGGGTTTGCCGGCTTCCAACATCCCGGTCACTTTCACGTGATCACCCCACTTGAGCTTCAGTTTGCGGCCCACCAGGGGGATGTAGGAATCCTGGGTGAGCATCGAGTTGATGCGGATCTTCTCGAAGTCATCCAGAAGCATGGGGATGGAGCCATCGTAGAAATACCCCTCGATGGTCACTTTCTTGTTCAAGTGCCGCAGTAATTCCGGAGTGCGAATTTTGGCGAGGGCCTTCATGGGGGTAACTCCGATCGGAGGCGTTGCCGGTGGGGCTGGCGCCTGTGCGGTCGAGAACAGGCATACGGCTGAAGCGGCGCAGAGAAGAGGAAAGGAGTGGTTTATGATGCACCTCCGCCTAGAAGTATCGCCCTTGAGGGCCCGGGATGCTCGTGCCTTCAAGGGCGATCTGCTGAAAAGACCTGTCGCAGGTACCTGTTACTTCAGGAAGGTTGCGGCGCCCAGGGCCCCGTCTCCACCGAAGGGCACAGCGACGGTCTGGGAGGGCGGCATCCCGTTGTCATCGTAGTGGGGTTGCTCATTGGCCGTATCGTGGCTGCGGGCAAAATTGTAGGCCTCCAGGATGGAGATCTTGCCGTCCCCATTGGCGTCGGCATTCACAGCACCGCTGCCATCGGGTTTGTGCCCCAGGAAGGCCGAGAAATACCAGAAGGTGAATTCACCGAAGGTGGCGGTGGAATTGGACCAGGAGACCTGCGTGGGGCTGCAGGAGGACATGACGATGCGATTCGTCTTGGTCAGAGGCGCCACGAATCCGCCGCTGAAACAGTGCTTCATCTGGATGACCATTTTTTTGAAGGTCTTGACCTTATCGACCTGGGCGGCGAAATCGGTGTCGCTCATGACCTGGTAGTTCCAGAGGCAGAGGCCGGTGTGGCCTCCCGCCAATTGGGTTCCGTGGTCATTGCTCATGATGTAGACCGTGGATCCCGCGCCGGACTTCCCGGCCAAAGAGGTGAAGACGGTATTGATGTTTGCCGCGGTGGCGCTGTAGTTGACCGGCATGGCGCCATCCCTGGCCACCCCGTCGGCGTACAGAACGGTGATGTTGGCCTTGGGATAGCCTTGGGATACCAGGATGGCGTACATGGTCTTCAGGTCGTTCCAGTAGCGGATATGGCTGTCAGCCGGACTCCACCCTCCCGCGATGAGCACCGCGTGCGGCGCATTCATGGCGGCGATGATGCCCTTGAGCACGGCGGGATCGATCCGCAGGTTGAGTTTCTCACCCCAGTTCAGGGGCGACTTGGTGACGACCTGCAAATTGGCGGGACCCGTCAGGCGAAGGACAGCGGTCTCATGCGCAAGATGGGCTGTACCCTTTTCCAGCTTACCGGTGACCCGCACATGATCCCCCCACTTGAGCTGACCTTGGTGTCCCAGCAGGGGGACGTAGGAATCAGGGGACAAGGGCTTGTCCATTCGAACCTTCTCGATGTCATCCACGATCATCGGAATGGAGCCGTCGTAGAAGTAGCCTTCCAGGGTCACTTGCTTGGTGAGGCTCTTCAACATCTCCGTGGTACGGAGCTTAGGAAACACCTTCAGCTGCGAAATCTTGAGCTGGGCGTTGGTTTGGGGGGGGAGTTGGGCGCTGAGCGCCACCGAGCCCGCCGCAAGGGCGCAGAGGAGAGAGAGAAATGGCTTCATAGAATGCCTTTCAAAAAATGGCTGCCCGCATGGGCAGGGGTGATTAGGAATGCCGAAGTAAACAATAGGGCATACGAAAGCAGGGCGCATGGACCAGTTTTGAAAGATCCGGCTGGACCAGTTGGGTTCAGGCCCATACCAGATCTCAATCCGGTTCCACTCCGTCCCCTATCAAGGTTTCCCAAGCTCTTCGGGGTCCTTGGGCCTCAGGGTCTCGGAGAATCTCGCCGCCTTCATATGGAACTCATCCCGCCACACGGCCCGCGGCTGATCGGGAACCTCCTCGACCGCCTTGGCTTGGGACCGGCGGAGGCGGCGGATTGCCAGGAGCGCCAGCAATAATAGAGGCTCTGGATATTCCGTGAGCAGGCGCCAGGGTGTCAGCAGGAACTGGTCGGGCCGGGCGCCCCCGGCGAAATAGTTGTCCAGGATCCAGATCTCTTCTTCGGCCTCGATTTTCAGGCATTCTTCCTTGAGCAGGGTGAGTGTGCGTTCATGCCCTTCGCGTTTCACATCTACCTTCCCAGTGATGCGGCCCTGCTCATCCCGTTCAACGAGCAGGATCTCGACCTTGGCGATGCCAGGCACCTGCCATTCCCCGAAAGGCGCGAAGAACACCAGCATGCCCTGCACCAGAACCACGAAGCCGATGCTCGCCACCAGGATCCAAAGCCCAGTGATCGCAGCCCAGCGCCAGTTGTTCGAGGAAATGGTCATGGTAGAAGTATAAGGTGTCCCCCATCGTGCCCGTTTGATAGTTAGACATCACATCAATCTTAGAATTGGGTAGGATTGCCCCATCAACCTAAATTAGAATGGAGGCAGGGATTCCCAACTCAGGATCCTCGAAGGGGAGAATATAAATGCCAAACTTTGCGACTGTCCTTAAGGATGAAATTGTCCGTCTGGCTAGAAAGGAAGTTCGGAAGGAAGTGGAGGGACTGAAGAAGGCTTCAGCTCTCTATCGGTCTGAAATTGCCGGGTTGAAGCGACGTGTGGCTGATCTGGAAAAGAAGAATGGCCAGCTTGAGAAAAAGGGGGTCAGGAAGATAACTCCAGAGGCGGAAGGGGAGGGAACGACTCGCCATCGATTCAGTGCCCGAAGGCTTGCCGCCCAGAGGCAGAAGCTTGGGGTGTCTGCAGGGGATTTTGGTCTTCTTCTGGGCGTGTCAGCACAGTCTGTCTACAACTGGGAGACAGGGAAGTCCCGACCACGGCAGCAGCAGTTGGCTGGAATAGCCGCCCTCAGGAAACTGGGCAAAAGGCAGGCGCAGACCCTATTGGCCACTCTGACGGATTGACCGAGGCCAGGAAACGGATGGCGGCGGCGATTTCCTGGGGCCATGAAATCTAACCCCAAACTCGTTTCCCGCCCATCCAGGTTCCTACGATCTTCCCCGGCAGTTCCCAACCCTTGAACGGCGTGTTGTAGCTGCGGCTTTGGATGAAGGCACGGTCCACTTTCACTGTGCCGTTCAGGTCTATGAGCGTGAAATCCGCCGGGGCACCGACCTTCAAACAGCCAAGGCCTTTTTCGTCCAGATGAAAGACATTCGCGGGTTCCCAGGTGAGCAGGGAAATGGCCTTTTCCAGCGTGATGATGTTCTTCTTCACCAGCAGTTGCAGGGTTAGCGGGAAGGCGGTTTCCAGGCCGATGACACCGAAGGCCGCGATGGGGAGTTCGACCTCTTTGTCATCCCAGCCGTGAGGGGCGTGATCCGTGGCGATGGCGTCCACGGTGCCGTCGGCCAGGGCCTGCAGCACCGCTTCGAGATCCGCCTCGGTGCGCAGGGGCGGATTCATCTTGTAATCCGAATCGAACTTCATCAACTCCTTGTCTGTCAGCGCGAAGTGGTGGGGGGTCACCTCGCAAGTGACTTTCAGGCCCCGGGATTTTGCTTCCCGCACCATCCGAAGCGAGCCCGAGGTGCTGAGGTGCGCCAGGTGCAAGTGGCCTCCGGTGTGCTCCGCCAGTACGATGTCCCGGGCCACCATGGCTTCTTCCGCGGCGCTGGGAATGCCCAGGCAGCCCAGGGCGGCGCTCACTGTACCCCGGTGCATATAGCCCTCTCCCGCAAGCTGTTTGTCCTCCTCGTGGGCGACGATGGGAATGTTGAGCCAGGCGGTGTATTCCAGCGCCCGGCGCATGATCTCGGCGTTCATCACCGGCAGCCCGTCATCGCTGAAAGCCACGCAACCACTCGCTTTCAGTGTCCCGAAATCACAAAGATCATCACCCTCCATGCCCTTGGTGAGGGCGCCCAGCGGAAAGTAGCGGCAGAGCCCTGCGGCGTTGGCCTTGGTGAGCATCAGTTCGGTGATGGCGACGGAGTCATTGGCGGGCCGGGTATTGGCCATGGCGCAAACCGCGGTGAAACCACCGGCCACTGCGGCGCGGGAACCCGTTTCGATGGATTCCTTTTGTGTCTGGCCCGGCTCCCTGAAATGCACGTGAAGGTCGATGAATCCGGGCGTGAGCAGTTTGCCGCCGGCATCCAGGATTTCGGTGGCCGCGACGGCAAGAGGATCCCGTTCAGCCTCTGCGCCGACGGCCGTGACGACACCCTCCACCACCAGCAGCGAGCCCAGGACATCCAACTTCTGGGCCGGGTCCAGGATTCGGGCGTTCTTCACGAGCAGGGACATCGGTCATCTCCGGGTTGCCTAATGGTAGCGGAGGCTCGGGCGAAAAAACGAACCACGCGGAGGCGGGAACCCTCCTCCACGTGGTGTTTTACTACCCGTCCGCCCCAATCTCAATCCGCCAGCCCGCTGCTTTCCACCCTGATCTTCACCGGCATTTCCAGCATTTCGAACAGCATTCTACCTTTGTCTTCCACGGCTTCCAGTTCGGCCCGGAGATCGCCTGCGGCTTCCAGGACAAGGCTCAGTTCATCGCCCACATTTTCAACCCGGAGGCTGTGAACGGATTGCCGGCGTCGGCGATCCAAGGCGTCGGCGACGCGCAGGATGGCGCAGAGTTTTTCGACGACATTCCGATGCCAGGGTTCCAGCTGCAGAAAAGCCTCGTGCTTGTTCGGGTCTGGCGCTTTGCCGCGGTGATGGCGCACCACCTGGGAGAGAATCTCGACTTCCTCGGGCCAGAAGCCCTGCAGCGCGGCGTTGCGGATGAGGTACGCGCCATGCTTGTGGTGTCCCTTTTCGGAAATGGAAAAGCCCACATCGTGGAGCCGCGCGGCGTAGGAGAGCCATTCGCGCTCCGGGTCGCCCAGCTCGAAATGCGGTCGCAGCCCGAGAAAAAGCCGGTCCGATAAACGTTGCACGTGAAAGCTGTGGCCCGGGTCCGGGTCCAGCCGTGAAGCCAGTTGCTCCACCGATGAGCGGCGCCTTTCCGATAAGGGCGGAATGGCCACGCCACCGTGCTTGAGGGCCTCCCAGATCATGCCTTCGCGAAGCCCAACCGGCAGCACACGGACTTCACTGGCACCCACCCACTCCAATAATGCCGAAGCCCAGGAGGCGCCCACATGAAGCACATCAGCGCGCTTGGGATCCACACCGAGCTTATCTATGCGGTTCTTCGAATTGTTGTGCCAAAGCTTCTGGCGGAAGGGGCGAAGTTGCTCCGTTGTGAAAACGTAGGCTCCACTGGCTCCACGGCCCAGGTCTTCCAGGGTACCCGAGGTGCCCAGCACCAACCGCGCTTTCGGCAAATTCCTGGGCAACCTTTTGCGCGCCTTTTTAAGCGCTTTGCGGATCAGGGAATAGACAGATTTCAGATCCTTGGCTGTGGGAAGATCCGCCGTGGCACAGGTATCCGCCAGCCGCTGCAAACCCCAGGGAATGGAAATGCTGGCATCGATGCGGCCCATATTGACCCAGGTCATTTCGGTGCTGCCACCGCCTATATCCATGAGCACCACCGGCTCCTCAGGGAAGGGGATGGCGTGGCTCACGGCCTGATGAATCAGGCGGGCTTCTTCTTCGCCTGAAATCACCCGGATGGGAATGCCGATTTTCGTAGCCTCGGCCACGAACTCAGCGGAATTGGCGGCGTCCCTCAGGGCCGCAGTGCCACAAGCCATGAGGGTTTCGCACTCGAAGGAATCGATGATGCGCTTCATCTTTCCCAGGACTTCCAGGCCCGCGGCAAAGGCTTCTTCACCGATGCGGCCGCTCTTGGCGCCCCCCCGCGCAAGGCGCACCATGGCCTTTTCCCTGGCCAGCACATGGTGATCGCCATTACCACCGCTCTCCACCACCACCAGGTGGATTGAGTTGGAACCTACGTCAATGGCCGCGATGCGCATGGCCACAGAATAAGGCCTTAGGCTTCACAGACAATGTGAACAATTAGAATCGTACCGAGAGGGCGGCTCCCTGGTAGCCCGTACCGAAACTCGAGGTCAGGGCTATCATGAGCTCGCCCGGACCTCTGCGCCGCTCCCCATTGCGGAGCACCACTGTGTGGCCAACCAAGGATCCGAGGCTAGGACATCCGAATTGAAATGTGCATTCTGTTGAATCCTTGCAGCCCCCACCAGAGCCGCGATTCCGTAGGAAAGGAACTGCACCCAGAATTGAGGATAATGCTCGGAGATTAGCGTGGCCACGGTGAAAGCCTCGGTTGTATGGCCCGAAGGAAAAGACACGGCGCCACTGAAAGGTTCGAAGTGGAAGGCACCCTCTTGAGCTGAAGGACGACTGCACCCCACCGCCGACTTGATGAGAGGCCCGATGACAGCCGTCGCGATTAGGCTAGCCTCGGCGGCATCAAGGCCCGTGTGCACGGCGTCCGAGTCGCCAGCGAGCTTGCCGTAGGCCCAGAATCCACCGATGACCCCGATGGCGTAGCTGCTGCCAAAGAGTTGGATTTTCTCCGCGACCTTGTCGGTCTCTGGGCTGCGGTGGCGCTGGGACTCGTCGCGCACACGGGTGTCCAGCAACAGGGCTGTAGCTATTACGGCGGTTAAGCCCGCGCCTGCCTGAAGCCACTCCTTCTTGTCCCAACGCGAAGGCGCCGTGAAGGTATAAAGGGTGTCCTCCTACAGGATCTTTGGCACAGCCCGTATCCCATCAGATGAAGAATCCAGGGGTTTGCAATCACTTCAGTCTTGGATTCCGGTGGAACCAACTCCTGGCCCAGCAATGGCAGGGCAGAGAGGGCGAGGGCTGCCAAAGCCTTGCGAAGGTCTTGAACCACAGAAACCCCAATCGTGGGAATGACTTTGATGCTACCCGGTCTCTTGCCTGTTGGACTGTCACCTGATGGCCGTGGAGCCTGCTAGGTCATTCAGAACTCTTGGGGGATCTCGGCACGCGGACTATCCTGGTGGCTCTCGCGAGGTTTCCCATGGCCGTGGTCAACCGCAAGCAATACCTGAAAATGCTGCAACTCGCCAAGGACGGGAAGTTCGCCTACCCGGCCTTCAACGTGACCTCCACGGAGACCGTGAACGCTGTGCTGCTGGGCCTCAAGCAGGCCAATGCCGATGGCATCGTGCAGATCTCCACCGGCGGCGCGGAATTCTTCAGCGGTCTGGGTGTGAAGGACATGGCCAAGGGCGCCATCGCCATGGCGGAATACGTGCACCTGATGGCACGGGAATACGATGTGAACGTGGCTCTGCACACCGACCACTGCGCTCCAAAGTACCTTAACGGCTTTGTGCTGCCTCTCCTTGTCGAGGCCGAGCGCCGTGCCGCAGCAGGGCAGGGGAACCTGTTCAGCGCCCACATGTTCGATGGCAGCGAACTGGCGCTGGAAGAAAACATCCGCATGTCGGCCGAACTCCTGAAGCGGTGCGCGGCCGTGAACCTGATCCTGGAAATGGAGATCGGCGTGGTGGGCGGTGAGGAAGACGGCCACGACACCAGCAGTGTGGGCAAGGATAAGCTCTACACCACGCCCCAGGACATGGTGGCGGTGCACCGGGCGCTCGCGCCCATCGGCACCTACATGCTGGCGGCCACGTTCGGCAACGTGCACGGCGTGTACAAACCGGGCAACGTGCAGCTCAAGCCCACCATCCTGCGGGATGGCCAGGCGGCCATCGCCACAGCCTGCGAGGGGGCCAACGCGATGCTGGTCTTCCACGGCGGTTCAGGCTCCAGCCTCGAAGAGATCCACGAAACCCTGGACTACGGTGTCGTCAAGATGAACATCGACACAGATACCCAATACGCCTTCACCCGCCCCATCGCCGACCACATGTTCAAGAACTACGACGGCGTGCTGAAGGTCGATGGCGATGTGGGCAACAAGAAGACGTATGACCCGCGGCCCTATCTCAAAAAAGCCGAGCAGAGCATGGCCGACCGCGTGACCCGTGCGTGTCAGGACCTGCGCAGCGCCGGGAAGAGCGCAGGGCGGGGGCTGTGAGCTGAAACGGCCATCCTTGCGAAACAGGCATCGCCGTAAAACACCAAAATTACACATGTCTCACGTATCGGTGAGACCGGTAGATAAAGCTTGACCAGTCTCGTGCCCGGCTCGGAACTGTTCATCGGGTGCGTGGTGCTGATGGCTGAAAATTGGTAAATTCAGGCGGCCCGATTCGGATCGCATGCAGTTTGTGGCCAGCGGCGGACCGCCTGAGATTCACGCGCCTCGGGCGTTTTTTAATACCCTGCCCGCCATTGACCGCGGCCTTGAACAGATCAGAATGAGTCTAAGTCTACTAAGTGAATGATTGGACAAAATAGGCTCTCACCCTGGGAGGACTGCATGCCGTCGTTCGGTTGCTTCACCAGAAAGGGCCTACTGAGCCTGCTTTCAGCAGGTTGCGCCGCGCTGATGCTCGGATGCAGCGGGGGCGGCGGAGGCGGGAACACGCCTCCGCCGCCGACCCCGGATTTCACCCTGTCGGTGGCCAGCCCCCAGAACATCCAGGCGGGAGCTAGCGGCCCAGCCACGGTGAGCGCCGCCCGCAGCGGTGGCCACACGGCGGCCATCAACTTGAGTGTCGCGAGCAATGCCCAGAGCATCAGTGGGACGGGCAGCATCGCTGTGGCAGCCACCAGCGGAATCCTGACCTTGGCGGTTCCCGCAGGCGTCTCCGCGGGGAGCTCTACCCTCACCGTCAATGGCACCGATGGCACCCTCACACGCGCCGCCACGGTGGTTCTCACGGTGACTCCGGCGCCGGACTTCAGCCTCTCGGTGGCGCCTCCGCCCAGCATCCCGGCGGGCGGTAGCGGCAGCACCGCCGTGAGCGTCACGCGCACGGGCGGACACACTGTCGCCATCACCTTGAGCCTCGTGTCGAACGCCCAGGGCATCACGGGCAGCGGCACCATCGCCTCCGGCGCCAGTTCCGGCACCCTCACGGTCAATGTCCCCGGAACCGTCGGAACAAGCACCTACGCGCTCAGCGCCAGCGGTGCCGATGGGACTCTGACCCACACGACTGCCTTCAGCCTGACGGTGATTCCGGCACCTGACTTCAGCCTTGCCGTGGCGCCTCCACCCAGTATCCACGCGGGCGGCAACGGCGGCACAGCCGTGAATGTCACGCGCAGTGGCGGGCACACGGCTTCGATCACGCTGAGCCTCGCGTCGAACGGGCAAGGAATCACCGGCAGCGGCACCATCGCCTCCGGTGCCGACTCCGGCACGCTCTCGATCAATGTCCCCGGGGCCGTGGGGGCGGGCACCTACACGCTCAGCGCCAGCGGCACCGATGGAGCTCTGATCCACACAGCTGCCTTCAGTCTGACGGTGATTCCGGCGCCCGACTTCAGCCTTTCCGTGGCGCCTCCGCTCAGCATCCAGGCGGGCAGCGGCGGCAGCACTACGGTGAACGTCACGCGCACGGGCGGCCACACTGCCGCCATCAACCTGGACATCGCCTTGAACGCCCAGGGCATCACGGGCTCGGGGACCATCGCCGCATCCGCCACCAGCGGGAACCTATCCCTCGCCGTTCCGGTCGGCCTGACTCCCGCAAACTACCCCCTGACCTGCGATGGGGACGACGGCACACGCAGCCGATCAACGGGCTTCAATCTAACGGTTGCCGCCCCACCCGCGTTCACCCTTGGATTGAGCGCGTCGAGTGTTTCCACGATCCTCGGCGGAACCACCGCGCCCCTTTCGCTGACATTGACCCGCAGCAGTGGCTTCATCGCTTCCGTGAGCTTTTCCATTCTCGGGGTCCCCACGGGAGTTTCGGCCGTCTTCACTCCCGCCAGTACGACCGGAAACACAGCCACCCTGGACTTGGCCGCCTCGGTGAGCGCGATCACGGGCACCACTGCCTTGACCGTTCGAACCTCTGGAGGGGGTGTCACCCAGGATGTCCCGCTGTCCTTCACGCTCAATCCCGTGCCTTCTACCCCCATGGCCCTTAGCACCTGGGTGAACGGGGTCCAAGCCAATACCACCTGGTTTGCCTGGCGCGACGGGCAGAACGGGGCCTGGACGGTATTGACGGGAAGCACCGGCGGATACGGTTTTACGGTCACGGATCCCGCTGGACGCTTCAGCTATGCCGCCGCCTTTGCGGGGGATGCCACCACCGGGCCTCAGGTGAAGGTGATCCACATGACGGTCGGAGAGCTGGCAACCCCCTTGGCGACTCCTGAGTTCGCCCAAGCATTGGCGGTCACCAGCTTGTCGATGACTTTTGGGACCCAGTACCCCACATCCACCAGCGGAACCACAGTCACCGGGGAGGTCCTCCGTTCATTGCCGAACACGACCTACGAAATGGTGCTCATGTCCCTCTCGAGCGAACCTCAACAGACGATCTTCCCCACCGGGAACCCCCCCAGCTACTCAGCCTCTGTTCCCCAAGGCAACTACACGGGAGTAGTCGTGGAGCGCGATGCCACCACCAGCGCAGGTTTGAACGCCGCCGTTCTCGGGAGCACCAGCCTGACCGGGACCAACTCGATTCTGAACATTGACCGTGGCATTGGGTTCTTCCCTTTACAACCCATGGTCATCCCTGTGCAGGCTCCCTATCCGTTCGGTGGCTTGGCCGTCCAGGCAGAGCTGGTCCCCATGAACTCCTCCGACAACCCAGCCACGTTCCTATACCTTGGCGTCTTGGGTTTGACCTTCACCCCTGGATTCTTCCCCAGTTCACATCTTCCCCCGGGGGGGATCCACCGGTTGGATGGGATTGCCTTCAGCTCGGATTACTCCCAGGCTTCCTTCCAGACCCAATTCATGTTGTACCCCCCCACCGTGCCCAACCCGGTGGTTATTCCCCCCCTGCTGACCGGTGTCCATGTGACCACCGCGGCGGGGGCTTCCGGCCAATTATGTCGGGTAGTTGGGGACGTTCTATTACCTGTCCGTGATTCATCCATCTTCCTCGTCAGATCCAGTTTTTCTCAATTTAGGGTGTCTGGTCTTCCGCTTACTCGCGAGGACCTGTATACCCGCAGTTGGTTGGATCCTGGTGCATCCCCTACCACCGGGTTCACCACGGATGACTTGGCGGGCCTGCCGGGATGGATTCCTGCTTGGAACATCACGCCTGGGGTACAGGTAAACTCGGGCACCTCTGTGTTCGCATCCCCCAACCCGATGACGACCTTGTTGCCATTCCTCACCCGCACCATCGCGGTGGATGGGTTGACCTTCAACGCCCAGAATTGGAACCTCAACTTCATCCCCTGAGGCAGGCCGCTTCCACGGAAGAAACAAAGCACTGATATCCACGTCGCGATCATCTCCATCCACGGGGAACGCCCTCGGCTGCACGGTGGCTAGAGAGGTTCGATCACCGGTCTTTACCTCGGTCCGCAGGCGCTACCGTGCCGAACTGGTCATGGCTTTCATGCATGGTGGGAGAATCTCAGGCCAAAGCCTCCAGATTCGAGACTAGAAAAAGCCCTTTAGCCGCGTCCATCATGGCCCTAGCTTCCGGCAGCAATCCCAGGAGAACCCGATGACCAAGATCGCCATCATTCAGCGCCCATCAGTCCTGCTCGATCGCGACGCAACCATCGCCCTGGCGGCGCGATGGGTCGCCGAAGCCGCCGCCGAGGGCGCGTCGCTGATCGTGTTGCCCGAGTCGTTCATCCCAGGCTACCCATTCTGGATCTGGAAGCTGGCGGCCGGGAAGGACAGCGTCCTCATGGGGGAATTGCATACGCGCTTGATGGAACAGGCGGTTGATACCGGCAGCGGCGACTTGGCCGGACTGTGCGAGGCCGCCCAAACCCACAACGTGACGATCGTGTGTGGCATCGATGAACGCGACCGTGCGCACGGCGCCGGCACCCTCTTCAACACGGTGGTGGTCATCGGCGCTGACGGCAAAGTGCAAAACCGCCATCGCAAGCTCATGCCGACCAACGCTGAACGAATGGTGCACGGGTTCGGCGATGCCTCGGGCTTGCAGGTGGTCGACACACCGGTTGGCCGCCTCGGCACGCTCATCTGCTGGGAGAACTACATGCCGCTGGCACGCTACGCGCTCTATTCCCAGGGCGTGGAGATCTATGTCGCCCCACCTACGACCGTGGCGACGGCTGGGTCAGCACCATGCGCCACATCGCGCTCGAAGGCCGGTGCTGGGTCCTCGGCAGCGGCACGGTGCTGCGCGGGAGTGATCTGCCAGACGACTTTCCTGGACGTGCGCAGGTCTTTCCCGATCCCGAAGAATGGATCAATGACGGCGACTCGGTGGTGGTCGATCCCCAGGGAAAGCTGGTGGCTGGCCCGTTACGCCGGGAGGCGGGCATCCTGTATGCCGAAATCGACATCGCGCGCGTGGCGCCAGCGCGCCGCACCCTGGACGTCACCGGGCATTACGGGCGCCCGGACATTTTCGAACTGCAGGTGAACCGAGCCCAGGCGGTCCCCGTGCGTTTCGTTGGAGGAGAAAAGCCCTGACCATCAATCTCAAAGCGGGGGACGGCGGAGCGTTGTTGCCCCCATCGCTCAAGGTGGGAAATCCGGTGACCGACATTGCGGTGTGACGCCCCTAATAGACAGATTCAGCGCCTGCTCGGCGCACGCAACAACGCAACCAGGGAAAGGCTATCCTCCGTCAGCGCCAGTGGCCCTCCACCCAGTACCAGCCACGTTCGTGGTGGGCCCAGTGGCCGTCCACCCATGCGACATCAGGCCGGGGCCTCGCGTGGTAGTAGCCCGGTACCCAGATATAGACACTCCCACTCCAGTTCCAATGCCCGGCGGCCCAGTAGTGGTCCCGTGAGGGCGGCTCGGGGATGCGCTCGTAGCGGACCGGTGGGGGTTCCCGGTCCACGTAGGTGAACCGGAGGACGGGCACCGGCGCGACCACGGCGACCCGTCCGCGGGGCCCGACCACGCAAGCCGTGCAGACCAGGGTGAGGCCTGCGGAGGTGAAGAAGGAGTGGCGCAGGTTCATGGCAAGCCTCCTGGAATGATTCCATCGTAGAGCCGACTTGCGGCCCTCAAGGTTGGACTCGGTGGGCCGCACCAAGGTTTAAGAACACCGCCATACGCCCGCCACGCTGGCAGCGTTTGGCGAATAATCAGTCATCACTTCGTTTCGTCTACTGTTTCGCGTACTTGTCGTTGACGACGATCTGGCCTTTGCAGTTGCCCATGCTGGCATCGCCATACCGGGATTGTGGAGCGTGGTCGGGTTCATTGACCCCGGTCCCGCGCGAGCTCTCGCAAAGCCGGTTCCGCATCTTCCATTGGCCTTCGTCCGGGATGTAGCGGACCCGGCTTGGCTCCATATCTGATTGATAGGCCTGCTTGTCGTAATAGCGCTGCAGGCATTCCTGGTCTCCACTGAATACGCTGCCCTTCCCGCCCAGCCAGAGTATCCACCCCTGCTGGACTTCATCCCAGGTGAAGTGGGCTGGGAGCGCATCCCCATGCCGGTATTCCTTCAGCGGATTCTCGAAATAGATCGTGATGGGTTTCAGTCCCTCAAGCCAGCTGAGTTTGCCCTTTTCAGCGACGTTCAGCCCCTGCTCGTAGAGCTGCCATTGGCCGCCAGGATCACGCTTCCAGGTCCAAAAGACAGACAGCAGGTTCTTCTCGCCATGATGATCGACGCCGACGGCGTGGCAGAGTTCGTGAGCGACATCCGCGAGTCCATCTCCGGAATCGCAATTCTTCCCCTTGGGTATCTGGATCTCCTTGGTCATTGCCGGAGGGCCGTAATCTCCGCTGGGCGTGGCCGGCGCGGTGTAGGGGTCGGTGCCCGCCTTGCCGTCGACGATCAGGATCCCATGTTGATCCACCGAGTGGGTGTCGCCAGATCCGTTCTTGTTGATGATCCGGAGGGAGCCTAGTTCCTCCTTCCTGAGGCTATGTACCTTCAATCCCGTGGCCTGCTCGAACAGATTGATGCCCGATACGGCGATGTGGCCGCCCGTGTCGTCGCATACGAACACATCCTTCTTCTTTGGGTCGCCGCACTCATGCGAATCCTGCACGCGGAAGCCCCGGTACTCCTCGTAAAGCGTCAAGCCATCGCCACGAAATGAAAATCCCTTGCCCACCGGATCGTTCTCATTGTCGGAGTCCGCCGCGTAGCCGGAAACACCATTGGCCTGCTCCCAGGCATCCGCGATGTGGTTTTGGTTGTCGTCCTTTGGAATGTCCAGATCCTCGGTTTCCTTGCCGCGGACTTTGACTTTCGCCTCGTGCCCCTGTTCATCCTTCGCCATGATCCGCAGGGTTGCCCAGGCGCCATAGTCGAAGCAACTCAGCACCAACTCAGCCTCTTCCACCGCTTCGGTGGTGGAGGCATGCCGGATGTCCTGGACGGAAATCTTGCTGCCCTCGCCGTAGTCCTCGGGGCGGAACCGCAGGCCTTCACCCTCGGGCGCGCCTTCCGGCCAGTTCATGCAGACGCCCTTCTCCTTGGAAACCTTCGCCAGGGAGAACTTGAGATTTGCCCGGCGCGGCTTGCCAGGATCGTCCTTCTTGTGGACCTTGATGGAAACCTTGAACGTGTTTCCAGGCTGGCTGGGGTTCTGCAGATTCCCTTTCGGAAGCCAATCGAAATAGCCCTGCTGGGGCTCAACACTCACTTCGGTGTCATCCTCCTCCTCCATGATGGTGACGGTCACGCTCGCGGTGTAGGTATCCCCTTCGACACTGTTGCTGCTCATCCGCGACTTCGTGAGCTGTCCCGGATTCTGGAGTTCAGCGTTGGTGAACTTGAACGATTTGAGATCTTGGAACACCTTTTCCTGGGTGCCTTCCGCTTGGCTGCAATCGTCTGCAGGGAAATTGGGACCGTGGGGTGAATAGGGCAATGTGAAATTGCTCGTTCCCAGAAGGACTTCAACTCCATTCGCGGTGCGCTTCAGGTCAATGGCCCGACTATACGCGCGGCCGATATCCGGGAAATTCTCGTTGGCGGGAACCCCTTGGTCCTTGCGGAATTTCAGGTCGCCTTCCATGAACGTCTTGTCACCGATGGAAAGGGTGAACATCCCATCCCGGCTGAGGCCCTCCTTCATGGAGATCGAGGTCGGCGGAGAACCGACAGTCTCTGTGCCGGTGCCCACGGACTCCGAGAGATAGTACTGGAGCATGTCTCCAGGCTTCAAGCCGAGCAGGCTGCCGCGGACTTTGTATAGGCCCGCCGGACTCGACATGCCCGCGCCAACCATGATCGTTTTTCCGCCGAGGCTGAACCCCCCGCCGATCGTTCCGGTCCACATCGAAGACAGGCGGAAAATGTTCTTGTATCGGGCCTCCCAGCTCCCGTTCACGGCCTTCCCCTGCTCCTTCCAATCAATCTT
The DNA here is from genome assembly GCA_025353305.1 of Holophagaceae bacterium. Next base: position 77,928 of record JANXQX010000013.1, on the reverse strand, counting down.
GATGATCTGGTTGGACGAAGGGACGGGCGGTGCGCTGGGAAGCGGCGCGGAGGAAAGGCATTCGATGAAGATGGCGAGCAGGACCGAGCGAAGGTGACGCAACCGGATGGACATGATATGCCTCCTCGGAACCACTTTTCTAAGGGCGCATGCGTCCTACTGCTTCACCAACTCCACCCGGCGGTTCTTGGCGCGGCCTTCGTCGGTGTCGTTGGTGGCGACCGGCGCGAGCGGCCCCACGCCGTGCCCCTTCAAGCGCGATGCGGCCACGCCGTGCTGGCTGACCAGGGCCTGCACCACGGCCTCGCCCCGGGCCTGGGAGAGTTTCATGTTCGATTCCATGGAGCCGGTCATGTCGGTGTGTCCGACCACCTTGAGATTCATGCCCGGGTTCTGCGCCAGCAGCTTCGCGATCTCCGCGAGCGCAGGCTTCGATTCGGGTTTCACTTCCGACTTATTGGTGTCGAAGTAGATGCCATAGAGCGCGATGTGGCCTGTGGACTTCAGGTCGTTGCCCATGGCGGCGGCATCGGCGGCGATGTACTGTTCCATTGCCTGTTTCTCGACGACCCGCAGCCAGATCACGCCATTACCTTTCTCGGCCTGGAACCAAACTTCCTGGCCATTCTTGTTGACCTTCCCGTTCACCCAGCGGACCGGATCGCTCTGCAGAATCGTTCCGCCCACCTTGCTGATGGCGTTCTCGTAATTGCGGACAATGGCGATCCCACTGGGTTCGTTGGTCCTGGGTCCCGTGAACTGGTAGACGAGGTAGGTGAACTTGCCCTCAACAGGCTTCTTGGGGCCCTTGGCCGCGTAGAATTCGTAGACACCAAATTCCTCAACCTTGCAATTCAGCAGGATGTATCCCGGCATGCGCGTGGGGAAGAGCGGGTGATCCGCACAGCCTTTCTTGTCGGCCTGCGCGAAAGCCGGCAGGAAAGCAAGCAGAGCAGCGGAGAGAAAAAGACCGAATCGGTTCATAAACGCTCCCGGGAGTTGAGAGCATGATAAGGACCGCGCAGAGCCAATACCAAGATCGGTGACAGATTTAATTTGTTCCTTCTCACAAAAACAATCATATCAAAATTTAAAATAACCAATTGTGCCAATTCGCACATCGGGGCGCGGTTGTGTGGGCCAATTTCCCAGGCTTTCTAGCGCAGGCCTTCAGGAGGAAGTTCGCGCCAACTCCCAACGTGCACTTCTTTATCCACCGCGAATGCGATGAGACTTTTTGCCGGGTTGAGAGTGAAGGGTGGCGGTTCTCCTCGCAGGTTCAACCCGGAATAAAATCTGTAATGAGTCTTAACAAACCATGTGGGTGCATAGGGTTTGTCGTAGATCCACCACTCGCCCTTCTCGGTATTCAATCCCACGCACATTGGGAAGTCTCCCGAAAAGCTAGTGGATGCGCCCGGGGTAACGAGCCAATCAGTGCTGGTGATTCCCATCTGGGTATCTGAGAAAACGCCCTCTTCAAGGGCTTCCCGATAGAAAGAGGCGTTCTCTGCCTCCGGATAGCTGACGCCTGTATCGCGTTGCACCTTGCTTCCATCTGCGCGGTAGCTCGTCTCCCCCCGTTGGCTCATTAGAGAATTTCCCTTGGAGTACACCAGCCTTCCGGTCTCGTGATTCCAAATCCAGATCTGTTTCTGCCCTCTCGCCACCAGTGTCTTTCCGTTTGAGGAAAGACCGATCCGCTCGATCCACATGTCGTGCCAGTCCGCTGCGAACTCCCGGACCTTCTTGCCGGTCACTGGATCCCACTCGGTCACTCCCAAAGTCCAACCTGCTGATAAAAGATGGCCAGCAGGGTCGAACAACAGGCATCTGCTGGCGCCTTTGGTGCGAAGGGTATTGATCAGCGATCCTTCCTCTGCCCGCCAGATTTTTATCATTTCAGCTCCGTCATTCGAGCAATCCACCGCCAACGATCTTCCGTCTGGAGAAAAAGCCAGCATCTTTTCAAAGGAAAAGGTACTTCGATGGCTTTCGCGTTTCCATTCTCTGTTCCTCAGCAAATCCCGCACTATCAAGATCCCCTTGTCATCCATGGATGCGAGGAAACGTCCATCTGGCGAAAACGTGATCGACACCACCCCGCCGGAATGTTCGCGAAACACCTGGTTGCCCAGGTCATCGGTAGATGGAGTGAGGCGTGAAATGCGGGCATCGCACGCCAGCAAGATGAACGCGAGGCCACAGGCCAGAAAGTGAGTGCAGGCGAGGGTGAACCAAGAATTTGATTTGGCCCATGAGCAGGAGGTTGGTGCTCGAAAGAAATCCACGGTGCGTTTCTGCAACCAAATCATATTCATCACAACCACCATGGTGCCGTCCTCAAAATTTCCATAATTGGATTCGCAGGGTCGGCCTCTCTGTAGGGCTCTTGGCTTTCGCCTGTCTTCGCCTAGTCCACCGCAAGCGAATAGCAGCTTGCGAGGTTGGCGCGCAGAAGTTCGACCATTTCAGCGTCGACCCGTCCCTGGGCCTGGAGTCCGTCGAGCTCCTGCATGACCTGGGCGCACCCCAGCGGGCCGCGGTAGGGGCGGTCCTGGGACAGCGCCTGGAAGATGTCGGCGATGGCGATGAGTTGCGCCTCGCGGGGAATAGTGCCGGCCTGGTGATGGAAAGGATAACCGCTGCCCAGCAGGTTTTCGTGGTGCATGCTGGCCCATGCCGCGATGGGTTCGCCGGGAAACACGCGCCTTAGGATGTGCCCGGTGTCGTAGCTGTGGCGCATCATGATGGCGCGTTCCTCGACGCTCAAGAGGTCGGGCTTGTCGATGATCGCTTCCGGCATGCGCAGCTTGCCGATATCGTGCAGCAGGCCTGCGATCTCAATCCGGTCGAGATCTTCGCCAGTAATGCCGGCCTGCTCGGCGAGATGGCGCGCGATGCCTGCGACCCGCGTCGAATGATCCAGGGTGTAGCGGCTCTTGGCATCGATGGTGCGGGCGAACAACCCCGCCACGGCGATCGCATCGCCGGTATCGAGCTCGGCGCTGCCATGCTGGCTGAGGGCGTCCTCCACTTCTGAATCGATGTACGACGGATCCATCGCCAGCCAGAAGGACTCGCGGGCCGCTGCGCGTCGGAAGGCATCGACGATGTCCGGCGCGAAGAGCCTGCCGCCGAATCCGGCGAGGCGGTCCACGATCCCTGGGAACTCCCAGAGGATCTCGTTCTTCAGCGTCTGGCCGGAGTAGTACGGCGCCAGCAACGTGTCGGCCCGGTCGACGAGAAAAAGCAGATTGGCGGCGTCGCGGTCGGCAGCTGAGATCGGCTGCAGCAGCAGGTCCTCCCAACGCGTGTGATGCCAGAGGATCATCGTCGCGAACTGGGCCAGGGGCGGACAGGCGAGCAGGAAGGCCTCGCCGCGCAGGCAATGCTCCTGCGCCCCTTCCCATTCCAGCGTCTCAGTCAGTTGCCTATGCTCGCGGGTGCGTGAAACGCCGCAGTCGTGAATCATCCCGGCATGCAGCATTCCGGCGCAACGGGCGGAGTCCCAGCCCAGTTCGGCGGCGACCGCCGCGGCCATCAGCCCCACGCGCTTGCCGTGATGGACCTCGTCAACTCCGACAAAATCGAGAGCGCTGGTAAGTGAACTGAGGGCGCGGTGCAGATTTACTTTCATGGGGCGTCTCGCAAACCGTTTGACAGAAGATAGCTGGGCCGATTGTGGCATGCGACTGGAAAGACACGGAGGGGATCAATGCCGGATTCGCTTTGCCTCGTGTGACCGGCTGATTTTCAATCCGCCGGCAGGCCAAAACCTTGGCGCCTCGGCCCACTTTCCGAATCTGCTTCTTGCGCGATTTGCGGCTTGGGGGTTTGATGAACGCACCTATCTGTCTTGAAGGAGTCGCCATGGCCACCGCCCGTGTGAAGGAAATCCTTTCCTGGTATTCGTCGGAGAATCCGGGCGTGAAGGCCAATCTGGCGCGGCTCATGAACCATGGGCGGCTCGCGGGCACGGGCAAGTTCGTGATCCTGCCGGTGGACCAGGGCTTCGAGCACGGGCCCGCGCGCTCGTTCGCGCCCAATGCGCCGGGCTATGATCCGCGCTACCACGTGGAACTGGCCATCGAAGCGGGCTGCAACGCTTACGCGGCGCCGCTCGGCTTCATCGAGCACATCGCCTCGGATTATGCAGGGGAGATTCCGCTCATCCTCAAGCTAAATAATTCCGATTCGCTCTCCAAAGGCATCGAGCCCTGCAGCGCTGTCACAGGCTCGGTGGAGGACGCTTTGCGACTGGGCTGCACCGCCATCGGCTACACCATCTATCCCGGCAGCGGCGACCGCAACATCCAGTACGAAACGCTGCGGGAGTTGATCCTGGAGGCCAAGGCCGTGGGTCTGCCCAGCGTGGTGTGGTCCTATCCGAGAGGCGCGGGGCTCAGCAAGGATGGTGAGACCGCCGTGGATGTAGCAGGCTACGCGGCACAGATCGCCGCCCAGTTGGGCGCTCACATCATCAAGATCAAGCCGCCGAAAAAGCATCTGGAGGGCAAGGAAGCCGCCGCGGCATTCGAGAAGGCAGGCATCCCCATCGAAACCCTTGCGGATCGAGTGCGGGAAGTGATCCGCAGCGCCTTCCACGGACGGCGCATCGTGATCTTCAGCGGCGGGGAGGCCAAAGGCACCGAGGAAGTGCTGGCGGAAGTGACCGAGATCGCAGAGGGCGGGAGTTTCGGATCCATCATGGGCCGCAACGCCTTTCAGCGGCCCAGGGCCGAAGCCATCAACCTGCTGCACGCCGTGATGGAAATCCACGCCAAGACGTGTGGGTGAAAGGGCAGGGCCAGGCGCATTTTTTATGGCGGATTATCGAAGCTGGGGTAGGATGGCGCAACGTTAATCCCAAGTCCGGAAGTCGAGAGTCAAGAGTCGATAACCCACAGCCCACCGCCACCGCCCGCAGTCCAGGAGTTCCCATGTACGCAATCTCTGTATCCATGGAAGTGAATCCTCCAGGCGTGAAGCCGGTGCTCACATTGGGTGAGGTTTGGCGGGGGCTGGAGATCAAGGCCGAGGATCCGGTGGCCTTTGTCCCCGGCATGGAGTCTTGCAAAATCGTGAATCGAACCAACGATGGTTTTGTTCGCGAGGTGGTGGTGCGGGGCAAGACCTTCCAGGAGGCCCTGACCTTCACGCCCCCGGTGCAGATCCGCTACAAGCGCCTGAAAAGCGAAGACAGTGGCTGGATCATGAACACCTTGAGCGAAGGCCCCACGGGATTCCTGCTGACCTATACCATCGCCTTGAGTTTCACGGGCGTGTGGCCGGGCACCGAAGAAGAAAAGAAAAAAGGGGAGGAGGTGCTGTTCAACTATGCCAACGCCCTGCGCCAGACCATCGAGCTGCTGCGCGCCAGAGCGGCGGAAGGAACGTTGTGAATCTGCTAGGACAGCTTATCGTTCGCCAGCACAGCCTGGGTCTGGGCCTCGCGGTAGGCTAGCAGTCTTGCCCTCAAGGTGACATCGCTGAGCGCCAGGATGCTGGCTGCCAACAGCGCGGCATTGGTGGCGCCGGGCTTGCCGATGGCGAGAGTGCCGACAGGGATCCCCGCGGGCATCTGGACGATGGAAAGCAGAGAATCCAGGCCATTGAGGGCCTTGGTGGGCATGGGAACGCCCAGCACGGGGAGATGGGTTTTAGCCGCCATGATGCCGGCCAAGGCCGCCGCACCGCCAGCTCCGGCGATGATCACGCGCAGGCCGTTCTTTTCAGCGTCCACACAGTATTGGAAGACCTTGTCCGGAGTGCGGTGCGCGCTCATGACCAGGGCTTCGAAGGGCACCTGCAAGGCCTCGAGACAGTCCGCCGCGGGCCGCATGGTTTCCCAGTCCGACCTGCTGCCCATTACAATGCCGACTAACGGTTTGTTATCCATGCTTCCAGGATGCCTGACTCACGGCCTTCAGCTCAACTATGATTTCCAACCTGATGCAGGTTCAATAAGTCATCCATAGCAATTCAAGTTAGAAGTTGAGAGTTAAGAGTCGAGAGTCAAAAGGGCACGATGGCCACCCACAGCCTATAGCCCACAGCCTATAGCCTATAGCCTATAGCCTATAGCCCAACGTCCAAGCATTCGTGGTTGATTTTTCAGGGCTGTGCGCCCGCAATGAATCCATGGCAACGGGGCATACGGAATCCATCGGGCGATACCGCGTCGTGGGCACGCTGGGGCAGGGCGCCATGGGGCGCGTGTATCTGGCAGATGACCCGGGCCTTGGCATGAAGGTGGCGATCAAGCTCATCAAGCGCGACAACATGCTTGAAAACGAGGTGATCCTGGCCCGTTTCCGCCGGGAAGCGGCGCTGGGGGCGCGTATCCGGCACACGAACATCGTCGCCATTTATGACGTGGGCCACGACATCAATCACGGTCCCTACATGGTCATGGAGTATGTGGATGGCCGGGAACTCGCGGAGATCCTCAAGGAAAGTTCCGCGACCACCGCGGAAAAACTGGATTGGCTGCGGCAGATCGCAAAGGCCCTGCGCTGCGCCCATGAAGGCGGCATCATCCACCGGGATGTCAAGCCAGCCAACATCCTGGTGAGCCGTGATGGCCAGGCCAAGCTCATTGATTTTGGCGTGGCCAAGGTCATGGGGAGCGAACTCTACGCGCCGGGACATTCACCCAATTCACTGAAGGCAGAAGCGGAGGCTCCTGAGTCTCCGCCCGAAGCTGAATTGCTGACGGAAAAATATGCCACCGCCTGGGGACTGCTTTCCGCCGCCGGAGACCAGGACAGCGATGAACCGCACCTGGAAATCCTGACCAGCCACGGGGACCAGGAAAGCAAACCCGCCGATGGGAATGGGAATCTGAACCAGGAAGACCATCAGCAAGATGGATTGACGCAATTCGGCGCGCTCATCGGCACGCCCTCCTACACCGCTCCGGAGTTGCTGAGCGGGCAGGGTTCCTCTCCCCAGACCGATGACTTTGCTTTCGCGGTGACGGCCTTCCAGGCCCTGCTGAGACAGCTTCCTTTCAGGGGGGCCGGCACACGGGAGACATTGGAGCAGATCCGCTCAGGCGTTGTGGAATTTCCAATGGATGTCAACACAAAGCTTCAAGTGGTATTCGAAAAAGCCCTGGCCCATGACCCTCGAAACCGCTATGCGGATCTCGATGCGTTCGTAGGTGATCTGTATCTGGCCTGCGGAGTGGAATCTCCCCCCGCCGATGCAAAAACGCCACGACCTCTTTCCCGCGCGAATCTTCCCGCGGTCCAATCAGTCCAACGTGTCATTCCCTGGGTGAAGTGGATCGGGGGTGGACTGGCCGTGCTCCTGGTACTCGGCATCGGCCTGGATCTATGGCTTGCTTCGCCTTCAGGGCTGGAGGAAATCACGATCCACACGGAGCCACCCGGGGCCTCGGTCTATGTTGATGGGGTATATCTGGGCCAAGCACCGTTGGATCGCATCACACTGTCCGAACCCGGCCGCCGCCTCAGGGTGGCGAAAAAGCGTTACCGGACCGTGGATCGCCACCTCACGCCCCAGGATGGTTTCGTCAGTCTGGTACTGGAACTGGCGCCTTACGATTTGAAGGTGGAAACCGAACCTCCTGGCGCTGAAATATTGTTGGATGGAAAAGTCGTGGGGAACAGCCCCGCCAGCCTAAAGCGTGTCCCGGGAAAAGGGGAGCACAGCCTGGAATTGCGTCTGGATGGTTTCGTTTCCAAGACCATCAAGCTCGATCCACTGCGGCCGCAGCGTGAGCCCATCCGGCTGGAACCTGAACCCACGGCGGAATTCAAACGACCGGGCTGATAGCGGTTGCTGGCACCTGATCCTCATAGCCTCATCCCCTCATACCTCATAACCTGAATTGATGGCTCGATACCGCACCTCCAAACGATTGCTTATTGCAACGGCTCTGCTGGCGCTGCCTCCGCTGTGGACGCTCTGGAGCTGGAAGCGCAGCGGACCATTGATGATGCAAGGCACGGTGCTCATCAAGAAGGGCGCCACGGTGGATCAGATCGCGGACCAACTGGAAAAGGAAGGCGTGATCCGCTCCGCCTCGCTCTTCAAGCTGTGGGCGCGGGCGAGGCAACTGCAGCTCATCCGCGGCGAGTACACTTTCAATTCCCAGGCCAGTCTTGCGGAGGTGGCCAGCAAGTTGCGACGCGGCGAAATCCACTTCACCAATATCGTCATTCCCTACGCCGCCCATGCGTGGACCGTGCAATCGCGACTGAAGGAATTTGTTCCCGAAGATGTTTTCTGGACACTATGGAAGAGTCCGAACCTGGCTGCCACCGCGGGTTTCCCAGAGGCCCAGAGCCTTGAAGGGCTGGTGGCGCCTGCCACCTATCGGGTTCATCACGCCATGGAGCCGGAAGAGATTTTCCTGGCGATGGTGGAGGCCTTTCATCGCTCGGTGCGCCCGACCTTGGAAGAGGGAGCGTTGCCCCCTTACCACACGCTCATCCTGGCGAGCCTCGCAGAAAAAGAGACCAACCTGCCCGATGAATTGCCGATCGTGGCGGGCGTCTACTCTCGGCGGCTGCGCATCGGCATGCGGCTTCAATGCGACCCCACAAGCCTTTATGCCCGCTGGCTCACCGGTGATCTCCGTTTCACGGCCCCCATGCATGAAGACATCGCGCGCATCCACCGCTTCAACACCTACGCTGTGGCGGGCCTGCCCCCGACACCCATCGCCATCCCCAGCCCCAAGGCCATCGAGGCCGCAAAGCATCCAAGCCCGGGAGGGGAGCTGTATTTCGTAGCCACTGGGACGGGTGGCCATCGTTTCGCACGCACACTGGCGGAGCACAATCGGAACGTGGCGCTATACCGCATTGAAATTGCCAGGCAGAAAAAGGAGAAAACATGAGCTCCCGGAAAACTTACGCTGTCCTGGTTCCCCTCGCCGCGGTCAATCTCTTCATCGGCTGTGGCCTGATTCCGCTTGGCACGCAGCCCATCGGTGAAGTACGTCAGGCGGCCCCCAGCCTTGAGGGCCGGACCGTGCGGGTGAAGGGCAAAGTAGTGGACTCCAACCAGCTGCCCTTCGTGGGGACGCGGTTCTACAAGCTCCAAGACGGCACAGGGGAACTTTGGGTGACCACCAAGGATTCGCTGCCGGTGCTTGGCGAATCGCTGGTGGTAGCTGGTGAACTGCACAATGCGGCGGTGCTTGGAGGCACCTCCATGGGCATCCAGATCCATGAGCGAAGCCGCTTGAAGGCGCGCCTCTGATGAAGGTGCGGCTCGATATGCTGCTGGTCTGGCGCGGTCTGGTGGAGACCCGCACACTGGCCCAGGCGCGCATTCTGGCGGGTGATGTGCTGGTCGAAGACCGGCCTGTGACGAAGGCTGGAACTGCGGTGGAAGAGGGCGCCACCATCCGGCTGAGGGGCGATGCGCTGCCCTATGTCAGCCGGGGTGGATTGAAGCTGGCAGGTGGATTAGAGGCTTTTCATGTGGACCCGAAGTTTCGCATCTGTTTCGATGCGGGCGCCTCCACCGGAGGATTCACGGATTGTCTACTGCAGCGCGGCGCGAGGAAGGTTTACGCGGTGGATGTGGGCACCAACCAGCTCCACTGGAAACTGCGGAGCGATCCTCGCGTGATCAGCATCGAGCAATGCAATCTGCGTCATTGGGATCCAGGCGGCATTCCTGAACGCTGCTCCTTGCTGGTGGCGGATTTGAGCTTCATCTCCTTGCGCCTGACGATCCTTCCTCTGCTGCCGAGCCTCACGGAAAATGCAGACGCCATCCTGTTGGTGAAACCCCAATTCGAGGCAGGCCGCGGCGACGTCGGGGAAGGCGGCATCGTGCGGGACCCGGGCGTGCATGAACGCGTGTGCAAGGAGATCTGGGCTTTCTTCGCCGCGTCCGAACTCGCCTCGCAAGGCCTCATGGAGAGCCCGATCCGGGGGGGCGAGGGAAACAAGGAATTCCTGCTCTACCTTCAGCGTGGCGCAGTGGCTGCGGCCTTCCCCAAGGAACCCTTGTTCCCTTCGTAGCAGGCCGTATAGCTGCGGCTCTGATGCTTCAATGCCCTCCGGACTATTTCATCGAAGGCCCGGGCGTGGCCGGGATGGGGCGCGGGGCCAGGTCCTGGGAAATCCAGGCGCGGAGGAGATCGACGGCCTCGGTATCCACGAGCGCCGAACCCACTGGCGGCATCTGGGAGATGGGCCTGCGTGAGGTCATGCGGTGCAGGATGAGGCTCGATTCGGGGTGCCCGGGGGCGATGGCCCGGGTCTCTGCCGCGGCTTCTGGAATGAGGAAATGGGTGCGCCGTCCCACAGTGCTGCACAGGCCTGGCGCCGAGACTTCATCGGGCGTGCGGCAGGGGTGGCAGAAGTCCAGGATCACGTCCGGAATAGGGCTCGTGGCGCGATGGCAATTCCCGCAATTGCTGCTCAGGTAGCCCAGAACGGTGCGGGTGCGGGGATTACGGGTCTGGATGCGCGGCGGGGACTCCACGAATTCCCGGCGCAGGGGCTGGATGAGGCGATGCTCCACAAGGGTCTGCAGGGTCGCCATACCCGGGCGCAGGGGTTCGGCGTGGAGGGCATTCGGGTCACGATCCGTCGAGAGCTGGAGGGTATTGAACCCCAGGACCGGCATGACGGCATTTCCATGGCAGGATTTGCAATCCGGGATGCCCGGAATGGTGTGGGTGATCCCCGGGGCGATTTCCGCCGCGCCTCGGAGGCCGGCATCATCCACCAGGTCCGCTTCCGTCTGGTCGGGCCGCCAGGCATAGGCCGCGTAGACCCAAGTGGTCGCGGCGGCGTGCCAGAGCATGCGCGTCTCCACCTTCCGGCCCTTGAAGCTGAATTCCTTCCAGAATTTCGTGCCCACGGGAAACGTCCACGCATCCAGATCCCGCACATTGATGGCCTTGCCCTTGGGGAGGAACACCCAGCGAGATTTGACAGCGCCGTCAGACCAGAGCGGGTATTGGGGGGAATAAGGCAGGAGGTCCGGATCCACGCGCAGGGAAGCGGGTTCCGCATAGAGTCCGGTGGCCGTAAGCAAGCGCGGGGCGGACTGCTCTCTTGGTCGGCGGCCACGGTCCTGGGCTGGAGCAGAAAGTCCCAGGACCAGGACCGTGGCAAGGAGAAGAGGGTTCATGGGCATGGCGGCCGCCGAGGGGAAGGCTTAATGAGGAGGAAGCTCGATGGCGTCGGGCACTGCGTTTGTGATGGGTTTGGTGGATTGAAGATAGGCGAAGATTGCCTTCAGATCCGCGTCCGTGGCTTTCTTGATGTAATCCCAAGGCATGGGGGGGAGGATGTTGCGGCCCTTGGCCTTGTGCTTGCCAGTGCGGATCGCGGTGATGAAGTCCGACTCGGTCCAGGACCCCAGGCCGGTCGCCTTGTCGGAAGTGAGGTTGGCGGTGAAACTAACGCCCCATGGTCCGGCGAAAGCCGTTGTGGTGCCGGATACGGTGACCTGCCAGGGACCCTCGGGCAACTTGGGGGCGGGGGGCATCTTCAAGGCTGCCGGATGGCCGGACAGAAAAAGGGCCATGTCGGGTTCGGGGCCATTGGGCCCCATTTTCAGGGGCGTGTGGCAATGGGAGCAGCTGATGACCGTCACGAGGTACTCGCCTCGCTTGATGACGCTCTGGGAGGGGGGCGGCGCCGCGCATAGGGCCGAAGCAGGGATCAGGCTGGCAGCCAGGATGAGGGTGGAAGTGCGCACGATGGGACCTCGGGGGGAAGGGCCCTGATTCCAGGGCCGGGGTGAAAAAGGCGTTCAAACACATAGTTGGGGAAAAGAGGTTGGAGTACGGTTCGGGCCGTGAATTGGTCAGGAAGAATTTGTAGTTGCGCTGGGCGGCCTAGGTGAGCTGGGACACCGTGCTTTCAGAGTGGGGGTTGCCCATTACCAGGAATCTTCATTCGTAGCTGACCAGGCTCTCGTCAGAGGTCCCAATGACGCAGGCGGTGTTGAGCACCAGCAGCGGGAATGCGGCCACCTTGCTGCGGCCGCCGGACCCGCCATGGGAGCCCACCTCGCAATCCCGCAGCACCACCCATTTGCCCTGGCCCAGGTAATCCGAGACCCGGATGTCCGCCTCGATGGTCATGCTGCCACTGACGCTGCCGGTGGCCATCAGGAAGGAGGTCTGATGGGTCTCGGCGTTGCCCGTGATGGTGGGCAGGCTCAAGAGATTCTCATCGCAATCGGGGATGATCATGATGGCCGAATCACGGCGCAGCCCGAAGAAGGCCAACTCCCGCTTGAGGTGGGGCAGGGTGACGTCCGTGAGCTTCAGAAGTTCTCCCATGCGGTTCAGGAAATCCAGGAAGCCATGCATCACTGGCACGTGGAACTGACCCCGGATCCAGCCCGAGGAAGTGAAGATGAGCGCCGGGATCTGGCGCAAGGGTGGGTGGTATTTCTTGGCCCGGGGCGTTCCTCGGGGTGGCGCCGGCTGGCCAACAGGGCGGGCGAGGATGCCTGCGGGGGCTGAGGGCTGGGGCATCGTCTGGGTGCGGCCGGGGGCCATGACCTGGGTTCGGCCTGGTGCCATGGTCTGGGTTCGGCCGGGGGCCATGCCCTGGGTACTGCCTGGAGCTGCCGGCGCGGCGAAGCCGGGCGAGGTGATCCCAGCCTTGGACGGAGAGCCCGGGGAGATGCGCTGGGATTCCTTTGCCTTGGGTAGCGGGGCTTGGATGGTCTGGGATGCGGAAACCTCTTGCTCCAGCCCGCTGGCGCCTTCCAGGATGGCTTCTCGGAGATCGGCGCCGCGCAGGAGGGCGCCTCGCATCATGGCGCCGGTCAGGTTGGCCCGCCCCAGGTTGGCCATGCGGAAATCCACCACCGATAATTTGGCGCGGGTCAGGTCCGCGCCGCGCAGGTCCGCCTCGCCACAGATTGCGCGCGACATATCGGCGCCCCGCAGATCCGCGCGCTGGAGCCTCGCGCCGGTGAGGTTCGCGTCAGTCAGGTCCGCCTTGCGCAGGATGGCGCCCTCCAGGTTGGCGCTCATGAGTTTGCAGTTCGAGAGCTCCGCTTCACTCAGGTCGGCGCGTGTGAAATTGGCCTCGGTAAGGCGGTTGCCATTGAGCTTCGTGAGCGAAAGATTCGAGCCGGTGAAATTGATCCGCTGCAGGTCGATTCCCCGCAGATCCATACCCTCAAAATCCATGTGCTCGAAGGTCTTTTTCTTGTCCTTGAGTGCCTGAATGAAATCATCCCGTGTCAGGTCGGACATGCGGACTCCTTGGTTGTGGATTTCGGGGATTGGGATATGGTTATCAAGGGAATAATACAACCCAAACCCAAAGTTTCCAGCATCCCTTGAGATGGAGTTGCAGGCGCGGTTATGATTTGAATTCGCCCCCACCCAATGATTCACGCCCAATCCGGGCCCGTCCCAATAGAGCACTAGATGTCCGCGAACCCCGAATCCATCGGCAGATACAAGGTTCTGGAACTCCTCGGCCAGGGCGCCATGGGCGCAGTGTATCTGGCCCAGGATCCACTGCTGAAGCGGAAGCTGGCCATCAAAGTGGTGAAGGAGACCGGTGACCAGGGGCACGGCGCCCTGATCCGTTTCCAGCGCGAGGCCGAGATATCCGCGCGGTTGAACGATCCGAACATCATCACCATCTTCGACGTTGGCGAAGACCCGGCCATCGGCCCCTTCCTGGCAATGGAATACGTAGAAGGCAAGAGCCTGGGGTCGCTCATCCGCGGAGACGCCCTGGATGCGGAAGATGCGTTGCGGTTGCTGCTGCAATGTGCGAAGGCGCTGGTGGCGGCCGAAGGTGCGGGCGTGGTGCACCGGGATGTAAAACCCGAGAACATCCTGGTGAGCAACGATGGCCGCCTGAAACTCATGGATTTCGGCATTGCCAAGGGCGATAAGTCCAAGCTCACCACCGTCGGGATGATCGTGGGGACGCCGTCCTACACGGCTCCGGAACTCCTCAAGGGAGCCGAAGCCACACCCGCCACGGACCGCTATGCACTGGCTGTGACGGCCTTCGAAATGTTCTCCGGCGGGCGCATGCCCCACCCTGGGGACACGCTGGGCGCCATTCTGTACCACATCGTCCATGAGCCGCCGGTGATTCCCGACGGCATGGATCCGAAGCTTGCCAAGGTCCTGCGCCGGGCTCTGGACCTCAACCCGATCCTTCGCTATTCAGACACGCGGGCATTCCTTGTGGATCTTGCCGCGGCGGCGCGTGTGGGCCCCTCACTGCAGGCGGAAATCGCCGCCATTGCGGTGCCGGTATCCATCGGCCTTCAGGGTGATGAAAAATCCACCATGACGGTGGACCAGATATTTGCCGCGAACCCCTTTGGCGACTCGCAACCTTTCAATGCGCCGATGAAAACCCACAAGGAATCCTCGGGCAAGCTGCTGATGCCCAAGGAACCCAGCAGCGGCATGGCCCAGGAGGACGTGCCGACCGAGGATGCCTTGGCCGCCATAGGCCAAACCGATCGCCGTGCGGCACCGGCGGAAGAGCCCGAGGAATCAAATTCGGCGATCATTCCACCCCAAAGGCTATTGCGCGCAGCCAGTGCCGCCCGGGCAGAGGAAACATCGGGTAAGCGAGTGGCCGGGTCAGTTCCGGGTTACCGCTATACCCCCCCGGAACCTGCCGTGGAGACCCACACCCCGTCCAAGGATCTCCCGGCCTCCTTTACCAATTGGGCCCTGGCGGCAGGCTTGCTGGTGCTGGCCCTGGGAGGGTGGGCCTGGAACAACGCCACGGCCACCCGCTCACTTCACGTGGAATCCTATCCACCGGGTGCAGAGGTGCGGGTGGATGGCCAGGCATTGCCGGGCCGCACGCCTCTCACGGCCGAAGTGAAGGCCAAGTCCCAGGAACTGATCCTGGACCTGCCCTTCCATAATCGCGAGACGGTGAAGCTCGCTTCGGGCGACAACCCCCCCAAGGTATCGCTGCAACTTTGGAAGGACTATACCTACGTGCTGAGCACTCCTCCCAACGCCGAGGTCTACGTGGATGGCGCGCCCAAGGGCCAGACACCGCTCTACGGCCTGGAACTACCGGGGCCTTCGCGGCGCCAACAACTGGTAGTGAAGAAAGACGGTTTCCGGCCCTGGTCGGGAACCCTGGAGCACGGCAAGCCCCTTACAGCGCCTATCCAACTGCTCCCTGAATCCGTGAGTGGGGATTCGGGCCGCTGAAAGAATAAACACCGATGAGATCAGATCGGATCATCCGACCTGCTCCCAGTTCTGCATTCTATTAGAGGATAGAGGTAGAATAAAAATTGTCAAAACAAGGAAATAAACAGCTTATATATTTGCCTTGATTTTCTTTTGGGTTGCTCAGGCCTGCACTGTGCTGTTCGGTGATTCTGCAACCCGGGTGTATTCCAGAAAAACCTTGTGTATTTTTGTCTAGCGTTTATTCTAGACAAAAGTGGAGTCGAGCATGCCTGAAGAATCGTCCAAAAAAGTGGTCGTGGCCGGTGGGTCTGGTCTCGTGGGCCTCCCTCTTGTCGAGGCATTGGTGGCACAAGGGGTTCAAGTCACCGTATTGACCCGGGATCCTGCGCGGGCATCGTTGACAGGAACCGTCACGGTTTGTGGATACGAAGACTTGCAACAAGTCCTGGAGGGCGTGGATGCGGTCATCAACCTGGCGGGGGCGAGCATCGCTGGGAAGCGCTGGAACGGGGCCTACAAGCGCGAGTTGGTGGACAGCCGCGTGGGCCTTACGTCCCAACTGGTGGGTGCCATGAGTAAATGCATCATCAAACCCAAGGCACTCGTGAACGCATCGGCCATTGGTTTTTACGGACCCCAAAAGGGCGGCTCCCTTTCCGAACAGGCTTCTGAAGGAAAAGGATTCCTTCCGTCGCTTTGTGCCGGCTGGGAAAAGGCTGCAGATGAAGCTTTGGCACTGGGCGTTCGCGTAGTGAAGGTGCGCAGCGGCGTGGTGCTCACAAAGAGCGGCGGTGCCCTGGCGAAAATGGTGCTGCCGATGAAATTATTCCAGGGCGCCAAGCTGGGCCACGGACAGCAGGGTTTCTCGTGGATCCACAGCGAAGACATCGTAGGGCTCTACCTCGAGGCGGCCTTGAACCCGGCCTGGAATGGCGCCATCAATGGAACTTCGCCCCGTCCGCTGACCAATGAAACCTTCACCCGTCTGCTCGGTGCGCAACTGCACCGCCCCATCATGCCCATTCCCGCATTCCTCACGGAGATGGGCGTCAAGCTACTGTTGGGAGAAATGGCTTCGGAAGTCCTGGAAGGAGCTTTCGTCTATCCTGCGCGGGCTCTGAAATTGGGCTACCGCTTCAAGTTTGAAAAGGCCGAGGACGCGCTGGCGGACCTGTTGCCCTGAGCTACTGGCTCCTTCATCCAATACGAAGGCAGCGTGCGATTCCCCAGTTCGCTTCTTTGAAAGGTGCCGATACCCATGCGCGAAGAGCTTTTCCAGTCCACCCAGGATTTGCCGGTTCCACGAGCCAAGGTGTTCTCCTTTTTCGCGGACCCCGCCAACCTTCAGAGGCTCACGCCCGGCTGGCTGCATTTCCAGGTGCAAACGCCCGAGCCGCTGCCTCGGGGCGAAGGCGCGGTTTTCGAGTACCGGCTGCGGGTGCGGGGACTGCCTCTCCATTGGAGAACACTCATCGAGGCTTACGAAGATGGCCACCGATTCGTGGATAGGCAGATCCAGGGCCCCTATGCGCTGTGGCATCACACGCATCTCTTCGAGGACCTGCCGGACGGAGGAACCCGCATCACCGACCGCGTGCGCTACCGCATCGGCTGGGGCATCTTCGGCCGCATCGCCCAGGCCCTCTGGGTTCGCCGGGACCTGGAGGCCATTTTCGCCCACCGCAAGCAGGTCATCGCGGAGTGCTTCGAAGGGCAGAGCTGAACGAAGCAGAAGTGGATTATTAGAGCACCTCCACCCGCTCGATCTTCGCGCCCAGTTCCAGGTCGTCGAGGAGCTTCAACGCATTGTCGAGATCTTCGACTTCGCCCATGCGCGTGTACTTGCCGGTGAGATGCGGTGTGGCGTTGGTGGCGATGAAGAACTGCGAGCCGCCGGTGTCTTTGCCGGACAGCGCCATGCCCACGCTACCGGGGCCATACCAGACGAGGCTGTTCTCGCAGCGCACGGAATAGCCTGGACCGCCATCCATGGTGTCGTAGGGCGAACCCATCTGTACCACGAAATCCGGCACCACCCGCGGCACCAGACGGCCGTTGAAGAAGCCCTTGCGGGCCAGCGTCGAGATATTCGCCACATTGATGGGCGCGACCGTGGGATCCAGGCGCAGAGTCACCTGGCGCTTGCCGGAAAAGGTAATGCGAAGGCGTAGCGGTTTGCCGGAAGATGCCAGCCGCTCCGCTTCATTGATCAGCGTTTTTTCCCGCTCGTTCGGCTCAGGCGCCGCGGGCCAGTGCGTGGCGCCATCGAGCTTCACCAATTGCTGGTAGGCAAGATAGCGGCAGGCCCAATCCGAATGCTGGAGCCAGGGCTTCAGCAATTCGATCTGTTTTTCTTTTGGCAACTTCCAACGGGAGTAGCTTTCGATGAGTGTCTGCTGCGGCTCCAGATCACGGTCTTTCCAAGTGAGTCGGGTGAGGGCATCGAGATCAACCGGGGCTTTGGCGAGATCCTCGATGGCGGCGGAGCGGGCTATAGGGTCAGGGCCAGTCAATAAGTCCCGGCGCAATGCATTCGCCTCCTCGGGGAGGGTGCCGCGAAGCGTTGGCAGCAGAGCCGCCTGTATCAGAGGGTTCGTTCTTTTCTGGAGGGTCCTCAGCCAGTCCTGCTTTTTTGGATCGTCGATGTTCCCCAGTGCTTCGGTGTAGGCAATTCCGGCAAGGTCCGAACCAAACATCGAATAGGCGGCCAGCTTGCTCAAAGGAAAGCCTGTGGTGCCTTTGGGCAGACCTTCCCGGACTCTTGAAATGATGCCAATCCGGTATTTGGCTTCTGGGACCAGGTCGTCGAGTATTCGGCGTTCCAGGTTAGGTATTTCCCTGGGCGGCGCAGACAGCATCCCGATCGCTTTCCATGGCTCGGCCAGGTCAGGAACAACCAAAGCTGCCAATAGAGGCACTCGCTGGTCGGGGCGGCTTCGATTCAACGCGTCCATCAACGCGAGGGAAGTTCCAGGGCTTGGCGGAATGAGTGGCAGCAGCTCCTTTTCCTTTCCTGCCATCACCAGCCTCAGGCGCGCGGCCTGGGCGCGGACGGGCTCAGTCTTTTCTTCGTGTTTCAGCGCATCCAGAAAGCTTTGCAATTCCTTCGATACTTCGCCTCCCTGCAACCGGGCTGTGGCGATATTCGCATCCAGATACAGGTGCTTGGGCCAGGTTTTCGCGTCCTCAGGCCTTAGGCCGTCCAGTGCGGTCAAGGCTTTGGGGCTCTTCAACCGGTTGAGGAAATGCAGCGCGGTGAACCGTTCCTGGGGCGTCTTCGCCTCCTTGGCCTTGGCCTCCCAGATTTCGGCGGTGGGGTTCCCCAACTCCGGAGGCAGCAGCTTGGGCATGCCGGGCGCGCCAATCCGTTGCAGAGCCAGTTGGTAGCGTTCGCGGTCGGCCTTGGGCAAGGCATCCACTTTGAGATTCGGCGCGGTACGCATCCACTCGGCCTGGATGGCGTCGTGGATCGTGAAATGCGGCGGATCCGCCAGGGGTTTCTGAACTGGCTGCGCGTGAGCGAGACCTGCCACCAAGACAAAGAGAGCCCATTTCTGGAAGGATGGAACACGGAGCATCGGCATGTCCTTGGAAAGTCGTTCAATTGGAAGTGTAGGCGACATCCCACAGAAAGCCGTGTGGGTGCGGATGCCGCGCTTCATCGGGGATTCGATGATGATCCAGCAGGCGCTGGAACCCTTGCGCGCCAAGGGGTTTCCATTAGTGGCATGGGGTTCGGCCTTCTTGATGGAACTGTTCCAAGGCAGCAATGGTTTCGAGGCTGTCTACGCGGATCCCCACGGCAAACCAAGCGCGATGGAATCCGTGAGGGTCCTCAGGAAGTTCAAGGCCGCTGCCGTCATCAACCTGCCCAGAAGCACCCGCGCCATGCTGGCGGCCTGCCTCGCCCGGGTCCCCGTGCGCCTGGGCTGGCGTGAGGCCGGCGGGTCCCTTTTGGCCACTGCATCCCTCCCGTTCAAGGGCCTGAAGGGTCATCAGGTAGAGCGATACCACGCGCTGATCAATACAGGATTTCCGGATCTGGGGGATGTGGTCCACATCCCTTTCCGGCCGCGGCCAGAGGCTGAAGCGCAGGCGGCGGAGGTCTGCCGCGAACTCGCCCTGGATGGTATTTTCGTATTGCTTTCTCTTGGCGCCATGACCTGGAACAAGCGCCTGGGCACAGGGGTGTGGGTGGATCTGATCCTGCGCCTGCAGGGTCAGGGCATCCGTTTCGCCGTGGTCGGCGGCAGCGGCGAGGACGAGGTCCAGGCACGCGACATCGTCGGCTTCGTGCCGGATGTCGTTGATCTCACGGGGCTCTATCCGCTTTCCACCATTGCTGCCCTGGTGTCCCGCAGCTCCGCCGTGGTGGCCAACGACAGTGGCATCGGCCACATGGCCGCCGCCTGCCGAGTGCCAGTGGTTTCCATCTTCGGCCCGACAAAACCGGAATTCTCGGCGCCCTACAGCACGCGCACCGCAGTGCTTCAAAAAGAAGGGCTGCCTTGCCTTGGCTGCCATCGTTTCGACTGCCCGGTGGAAGGCCATCCCTGCATGAACGCCATTGAAGGCGAGCGGATCTTCAGGGCGGTAAAGGCCTTCCTCTGAATAAGGCAGGGTGTTCAATCGAGCAGGCCGGCGAGGGCCTTGATCAGCGGTATCCGCCGCGGTTCACTTCGGCGTGCCCGGCGTTCTTCAGCAACAGTTCCCTTTCCGCCAGCCGCATATCGGAATCCACCATCATGCCGGCCAGGGTTTTGACATCTGTCTTCGGCTCCCAGCCCAGGATCCGCCTGGCCTTGCCGGGGTCGCCTTCGAGATGGTCGACTTCGGCGGGACGGAAATAGCGCGGGTCCACTTCCACGACCTTCTGCCAATCCAGATCCAGTTTCCCGAAGACTATGTCCAGAAATGCCCGGATGGAAATCGAGGAGCCCGTGGCCACCGCGTAGTC
Organism: Holophagaceae bacterium; assembly: GCA_025353305.1. The sequence goes on along the minus strand of JANXQX010000013.1, from coordinate 57,805 downwards.
ATCTGCCTTGTCCTGCTGCAACATGAGCCACATGGCTTCCACGTAATCCCCCGCGAATCCCCAGTCGCGCCTTGCATCCAGATTTCCAAGAAACAGTTTTTCTTGCAGTCCAAGTTTGATGCGTGTTGCGGCGCGTGTGATCTTGCGGGTCACGAAGGTTTCTCCGCGCCGTGGGCTTTCGTGGTTGAAAAGGATGCCGTTGCAGGCGAACAGGCCATAGCTCTCACGGTGGTTGATCACCTGGTAATGGGCGTAGACCTTGGCGCAGGCGTAAGGGCTGCGAGGCTCGAAGCGAGTGCCCTCATGCTGGCGCGGCTTGGCGGAGCCGAACATCTCGGAACTGCTGGCCTGATAAAATCGGATCTGCTTCCGGGTGTGCTTCTGGTAGTTGCGGATGGATTCCAGCAGGCGGATCACACCCACGGCCACCACGTCCACGGTGTATTCGGGCTGGTCGAAGCTTACCCTCACATGGCTTTGGGCACCCAGGTTGTAGATCTCGTCCGGCTGGACATCGTCCAGCACGTTGCGCAGCGCCCCGGCGTCCGAAAGATCCCCGTAATGAAGGTGGAAACTAGGGTTGGAGTTCTGGCCCACATGCAGATGATCAATCCGGTCTGTGTTGAACAACGAAGCCCGGCGGATGATCCCGTGTACCTGGTACCCCTTCGACAGCAGGAGTTCCGCAAGGTAGCTTCCATCCTGGCCTGTGATGCCGGTGACGAGGGCGACTTTGTTTCCGTTCATGGTTGTCCTTCCTTTCGAATCGTTTGCAACATTTCCCCGAGACTTTGTTCGAGACTCACTCCAGGCTTCCACCCGGACTCCGCCCTCAGGCGCTCCGGCGAGCCCACCAGGAAGGGGATATCGTCCGATGAATTGGGCCTTCCTTCAAACAGGACCTCGCGCTCAGAGCCCAGAAGTCGGAGCACCGAGGCGACCAGTTGGCCAATGCTCCTGCCCGTCCCGGTGCAGACATTGAACGTGCGGTGCGCCGGGGAATCCAGTTCGAGGATTGCCAAGTAGGCTGCGGTCACATCGCGCACATCGATGAAATCCCTCACGCTGTTCATGCCCTGCATCCGCACCGGCCCGCCCTCATGCTTAGTGGCCGCAAGACGCCGGAGCAGGGAGGGGATCACCAATTCCATCCGTTGGTGGGGGCCGAGGTGGTTGAAAGGCCGCGCGATCCGGATATCGAGCCGCTTGGCATAATGGGGCGAGAGCTGCTCCACCAGGTGTTTGCTCAGTCCATAGAGGCCTTGGGGGATGATGGGGTCATCCTCCATCCGCGGCGTATCCGATGGGTCATAAACGTGGCAGCTGGAGACCAGCAGGACCCGGGCTTCCTGCAGATGCTCCAGGAGATTCACCGTCATGGCGACGTTTTGCAGCACCGGGGCCGTGGTGGTGAAGAGGCTGGGGATCGAAGCGCCGGCCAGGTGGATCACGCCATCCCAATTCCTGGGCACTTTCGCCAGTGAGGCTGGATCCGCAAGGTCCGCGTAGATCGGCTCCACCCTTGGTGGAAGCTCGACACCGATGGAGCCTCGCTGCAGCGCTGAGACTTGAACCCCCCGCCCCACCAACAGGCGGGCCATGTGCTGGCCCACGAATCCGGAAGCTCCAGTGAGGAGGACGCGCTTGTTTCCCAGCTCCCTCGCCGGTTTAAGCGAACCGTTGCTCATTTTGGTTGACTTGGACGGCTAAAACCAAATTGGCTGCACGGCATGAATGGTTGATCCATGTTCACTCCAGATTCCCATGGTAGCCATATGTTCAATAGCGGAGATCGCGGTTCCGGCGCCCGGCCAGGCCGGCGCGCCAGCCTTGCCAAGTGGCGGAAAGCACCCGCCATTGGCCCCGGAAGAACCGTTTTTGCAGAGCATGGAGGCCCATGACCCACCGCGCCAAGGCACGTCGAGGATGCAGTTCGGCGTGCAACAGCAGCAAATTGCGCATTCCATAAAACGCTGACAGCCGGGAGCGGCGCCCCGTGGTGGCCGAGCGGTGGTGAAGCACCGGAGTGTCCACCAGCGCGATGCCAAGGCCCAGGCGATGGGCTCTCGCGCACCAGGCCACATCCTCCCAGTAGAGAAAGTAGAACTCAGGCCAAGGACCCAACTGCTTCCAATGTTGGCGTGAAATGAACATGGACGCGCCGCTCAGGGTCTCGTGATTGGCCAGGAGGCGGCAGCCCTCTGGAGGCCCGGTCTGGTAGTGGGATCCTTGTCCCACCCAGGCGGGATGGGTGTCTGCACCGTAGCGGCGTGCTCCGTCATCCTGCAGGGTTCCCCACAGGGCGATCCCTGGATTGCACTTCGAGAATTCCGCCAATCGATCCAGCATTGGCATTTTGAGTTCGCAGTCAGGATTGAGAAACCAGAGCCCCCATGCGCCAAGCCGGAGGGCTTCTTCGGCGCCCGCGTTGCATCCGGCGGCGAAACCCGGATTGTCGAGGCGTTCGAGCACGTGGAGATCCGGATGAACATTACCGAGTTGTTCACCCAAATCCGGTGAAGGACCGTGATTCACGACCACCGCAAAATGCGGCGCGGTCTCGATTCGAGCGAGGGATTCCAAACATTTTTGAACGAGGTTGGGATCCCCATAATGCACGATCACCACTCCGGAGACCAGGGCCGGAATCGCCTCCGAATTGTGATACAGTGGGCTTTCGCGAGGATACAAGGGAATTCCGGGGAGCGAAGGATGGGACTCAAAGGCGTGGTGTTGGCTGGCGGGACTGGCTCGCGATTATTTCCGCTCACCAAGGTAACCAACAAGCACCTGCTGCCAGTGGGACAGTCTCCCATGATCTGGCACCCCATCTGGAAGCTCAAGGAAGCAGGCATTGAAGAGATCCTTATTGTCACGGGCACCGACCATATGGGTGACGTGGTGGGCCTGCTGGGCAGTGGCAAGGATTTCGGCTGCCGCTTCACCTACAAGGTGCAGGATGAGGCCGGTGGCATTGCCCAAGCGCTTGCTCTGGCGGAGAATTTTGCCCATGGCGATCCGCTGTGCGTGATTCTTGGCGATAACATCTTCGAGGACAGCCTGATCCAGGAGGCTGCCGCATTCGGGGATCAGGGCCACGGCGCCCGCATCGTGCTCAAGGCAGTCCCGGATCCAACCCGATTTGGCGTGGCGGAGGTTTCCGGGCAGCAGGTGCTGGGCATCGAGGAGAAGCCCGCGATCCCCAAATCGGACCTCGCGGTGACCGGCATCTACTTCTATGATGGCCATGTGTTCGACATCATCCGTGCCGTTAGGCCTTCAGCTCGCGGCGAGATGGAAATCACGGATGTCAACAATGCCTATATCCAACGTGGTGAGTTGACTTTCGGAATCTTCAAGGGCTGGTGGACCGATGCGGGAACTTTCCCGAGCCTAGCGCTGGCGAACGATCTGGCGATGAAGGATCGGATCCCTTTTCCCACAATCGAACGAAAGGCCTGAGTGATGGAATTCAAGAAGGGCATCATCGAAGGCGTGCTCATCCAGCCGTTCCGGAAATTCGTGGACGAGCGTGGCTGGTTGACGGAACTCTTTCGGCACGACGAGGTGGAAGCCCAATTCCATCCCACCATGTCCTACGTGTCCTTGACCCTTCCCGGTGTGCTGCGGGGACCCCATGAACACGAAGACCAGGCCGATCTTTTTTGCTGGTTCGGGCCCGGTGATTTCAAAGTCACGCTCTGGGATAACCGCCAGGAGTGCGCCACCTTCCTGAACCGCATGGAAGTGATGATGGGGGCCAGCCATCCCGGCTCCATCCTGGTGCCCAAAGGCATCGTCCATTGCTACCGCTGCATCAGTTTCGAGCCGGGCCTGGTAATCAATTGCCCGAACCGCCTCTTCATGGGTGCGGGCCGCAAAGCGGACATCGACGAAATCCGCCACGAGGACGATCCCAGCAACCCCTTTGTCCTCGATGAGCTGGCCCGGCGGGCCCATTTGCGATGAAGGTCCTGGTCACCGGAGGGGGAGGGCAGCTGGCTCGGGCGATCGCGGCTACCTGGGGGGGGCACGACGTTGTGCTTTCCGATCGAAAAGCCCTGGATCTTGGCGATCCCGGCGCCGCGGCTCGCGTCTTGGCCCTGCACCGCCCCCAGGTCGTCGTCAATGCCGGGGCCTACACGCAGGTTGATCGCTGTGAATCGGAACCCCGGCTCGCCAGGCTGGTGAATGCCGACGCGGTGGGTTGGCTTGCGGAAGCCTGCAATGGAATCGGTGCGCTGCTGGTGCAGATCAGCACGGATTACGTATTCGATGGCCATGCGACAAGGCCCTACCGTGAAGACGATCCCACCGCTCCTGCCACGGTTTATGGCCGAACGAAATTGGATGGCGAAGCCAGGGCGAGGGAAGCCAGAAATCACCTCATCGTCCGCACCAGCTGGCTTTATGAGGCCTGGGGAAATAATTTTCTCCGGACGATGTTGAGGGCCGCCGCCCGAGGGAGAACCTTGAAGGTAGTGGATGATCAGCGGGGTACGCCCACCAGTTGCAGGGCCCTCGCGCGGCAACTGGAAAGATCTGTGCTGGAGGAATGGCGGGGGCTCGTTCATGCCAGCTGCCAGGGCGAAACCACCTGGTATGGCTTCGCCAAGGAGATCTTCCGGGTGGCAGGTATTCCCGCGGATCTGCATCCCTGCAGCACCGCGGAATATCCAACACCAGCTCCGCGGCCCGCCTACTCGGTGTTGTCCGGGACTCATCGTGGGGAATTGGGTTCGGACGTGATGCCTGATTGGGAAGCAGCCATGCCCGAAGTGCTGGCCGATGTTCAGGATGAGTGGTGAGGAAACATGGCTGATTCCGGGAATGACCGACACTGCAAACTGTGTGGCGGAGTGGCCACGAGCCGGCACACGGCTCAGCCGGGCTACCGGGAGGGCATGTTTTTCGAGGTGCTCCACTGTACCGGCTGCGATGCCTCCTTCGTGGACCCGATGCTGGTGGACCCTTCCATCTACGACGCGATCTACAGCCATGCTCACTCCATCCCTGGGTACGATCGCTATTCCCGTTACGCCAGGGAGGTGGCTGAAGCGGAGGAGCCCCTGGCGCATCTGGCCGAGGCCGAGGACGACTATTGGTCCATCCGGGCCAGCCTGGAGGGACTCTCTCCGGCGGCAGCGATCATAGAGATTGGATCGGGCCTGGGCTACCTGACTTACGCCCTCCGAAAAGCCGGTTTCGATGCCATCGGGATGGACATCTCCGGCGTGGCCGTGGCAAGCGCGACGGCCCGGTTCGGCCCCTTCTACCAGGAGGCGGATCTCCAGGACTGGAGCGTCCGCTGCGCCGGGGCCTATGATCTAGTCATCATGTCCGAACTCATCGAGCACGTTCCTGATCCCGCAGCCATGCTCCAGATGGCCGCCCAACTCTTGAAGCCCGGAGGGAGGCTCGTCATCACGACCCCCAACAAATCCAATTACCCGGATTGGGTACTGTGGGAAACCGAGGCTCCTCCCATCCATCTTTGGTGGTTCTCCGAAACGTCCATGCGTGTCCTAGCTCAGCAAACGGGCCTCGAAGTCAGCTTTGTCGATTTCTCCCCCTTCAACCTCAAACACCCGGAGTCCCCCCTTCCCGTGATGGGACGCAACCAGCCAACTTTCGGAGCGATGCTGGATGCAGCAAACCGGCCCTTGTCCAAAAAAGCGCGCAGGCGGGCTGACCATCAGCGTCGAACCGGCTTTTATCTCCTCCGGAAATTGAAACGGTCCGGTCTTCGGCGCATGCATGCCCTGCGGGATTGGATAAGACCCGCGGCACCCGAACAGCGGCGCCGGATTCTTTGCGCGGTGATGACGAAATCCCAGGGTTGAAGACCACAGTCCATCCACAAGGAATCGAGAATGAGTGAAACCATCGTTGTCACCGGAGGCGCCGGATTCATTGGCGCGAACTTCGTCCGCCGTTGGCATAGGGCTCATCCGGAGGACAAGATTCTGGTGTTGGACAAGCTCACCTACGCCGCGGACCCCACCCAATTAGAAGGCCTGGAGAGGGTCGAACTGGTGCAGGCCGATATCCAGAATGGCGAATTGACGGCCCATCTTCTGGAGCGGCATGGGATTCGGAAGCTCTTTCATTTCGCCGCCGAAAGCCACGTGGATCGGAGCATTTCCGGTCCCGCGGCCTTCATCCAGACGAATGTCCTCGGCACTTTCGCCCTCCTGGAGGCCGCCCGTTCGGTATGGGCCGGGGACAAGGATTGCCGCTTCCTTCATGTGAGCACCGATGAAGTCTTTGGATCCTTGGGCGAGACGGGGAAGTTCTCCGAAGCCACGCCCTACGAACCCAACAGCCCCTACAGTGCCAGCAAGGCGGGTAGCGACCACCTGGTCCGCGCCTATCACCATACTTACGGCATGGCCACGGTCACCACCAATTGCTCAAACAACTATGGCCCCCGGCAGCATCCTGAAAAACTCATTCCCCTGGCCATTTCGCGCATGGTGAAGGGCGAGCCGGTGCCGGTCTATGGCGACGGGCAGAATGTGCGGGACTGGCTATTTGTCGAGGACCACTGCGCCGCCATCGAAAGGGTGATGGAATCGGGAAAGCCCGGCGAAACCTACTGCGTGGGCGGCGACAACGAGTGGAAAAACATCGATCTGCTGCACCTGCTGGCTGATCTCACGGATCAAGAATTGGGGCGTGAACGCGGCACCAGCGGGAAGTTGCTGACCTTTGTGAAAGACCGCGCCGGTCACGATCGGCGCTATGCCATTGACGCAGGAAAAATCCAGGCGGAGTTGGGATGGAAGCCTGAAGAGACCTTTGAATCCGGGCTGGTGAAAACCCTCCGCTGGTACCTTCCCCGGTTCGTCGGTGCGGGGCGCTAGGCCAGTCACCTGGTGGTTGTTTTTCAAGGCTTACGCAGGAGAAATCCAGCCGAGTCACCCATTCCTGACGCATTCAGTCTCTTGGCTTCGACCTGGAATCTTCTGATATCTGATTTCGAAAAGAGTGAGCCCTTTCGATCAACGTTATAAGAACGGGCGCCTGTGAGAGGGATATTCTTCTGGTATTGAATGCTTCCCCAGAACTGGAAATCGGTGGAGTCGTAAAAAACATTTTCGATTATGAAATTGGTTTTTTCAGCTAATATTTCAATACTATTAAGCGTGTGTAAATAAAAGTGTCTTGGAGCGTCGAGTTGAACCCAATCGGTACCAAAATGCTTCCATGCATACGAGGACGAGATCGGAATACGAATCATTGCTGACTTTCCGGTATTCAGTAATCTATGAATATTACGCAGCGATTCTTCTGGCCGAGGCATATGTTCAAAAGAATGATGAGCCATTATAAAGTCAAAAGAACCATTGAACTGATCCAGAGTTTTGTTGACTATCGACGGGCCATCTTTGTAATGGATGTCTCCATTTATGAATGGATCTAACCCAGTCAAATTCTTGAAACCATATTTTTTCAGATCAAGAAGAAGCCCACCTGAACCACACCCAACATCAAGAATGGCATCATCGAATTTGACTCCAGCGGCTTTAATCCACGGGAAGAACTTTTTATCTCCCAGCACTGTTCTGCATATTTGCTCCAAGTAATCGGGACTTGATAAATAGCTTGATATTTTCAGTCTTCTTATGATCATTTTTAGATAATTCGCATTAATTACTTCTTTTTTGGAGAGTGAATAGTAATTCTCTGGATAGTATTTTCCCATGTCCGTGGGGATTTCCGAAATTTGGAGGCACCCGCATTTCCCACATTCAAAATAGTCAAATGACTCGCCTAAGTCATACATCATTTCTTTGACTTTGAAAGCTTGGTTATTGGATGCGTTCTGACAAATGCGGCATGTAGTCATTGTCTTATTCTCCAATGATTCTTTTTGTCAGGCAGTATTTTTTACTCGGCTTTCGGGGCTGCCAGGCAGAGGTCCACGTTGTCGCCTCCCATGCAGGTGAGCGGGAAGCGCGTGAGCATGGCCCCGGCGGGCTGTGAGATAGTTGGAGGTCATGCTTTTCGATTCCCCATCCACCTTTGGCCGAACCTTCCGCATCTTGAGCTTTGGCGAAAGCCATGGGCCGGCAGTGGGCGTTGTCTTGGACGGTGTGAAACCGGGGCTGCCCTTTGATCTGGACGAAATCCAGAAAGAGATGGACCGCCGAAGGCCGGGACAGTCGGAGCTCGTGACTCCGCGCAGTGAGGGCGACCGGGTGCAGGTGCTTTCAGGCGTTTTCGAAGGCAGGACCACCGGCCATCCCATCGCCCTGGTGGTCTTCAATGAGAACCAGAAAAGTTCGGACTACAAGGCCATCACTGAACTGTTCCGCCCCGGCCATGCGGATCTAACTTTTGATCGCAAGTACGGCATCCGGGATCCCCGCGGAGGCGGGCGCAGCAGCGGAAGGGAAACCCTTGCGCGGGTTGCGGCGGGTGCCTGGGCCAAACAGCAACTGGCTCCCCTTGGCATCACCATCCGTGGCTTCAACCGCGAGATCGCCGGCATCGAGGGCAAGCACATCGACTGGGCCTTCGTTGAGAAGAACCCGCTTCGGGTGGCGGATCCTGAACTATTTGCAGCGCAAAAAGAGGCGGTGGAGCAGGCCCGCAGCGAAGGGGACAGTGTTGGCGGCGTGGCCGAAATCTGGATCGAAGGTCTGCCCATCGGCCTGGGCGATCCCACCTTCGCCAAGCTGGATGGCCTGTTGGCCTACGCCATGATGAGCATCGGTGCTGTCAAGGGTGTGGAGATCGGCAGCGGCTTCGCGTCGGCCCGGAAACGCGGCAGCGAGAACAACGATCCTTTTACGCCTGAAGGACCTGGAAAAAATGACTCGGGCGGGACCCTGGGCGGCATCAGCTCAGGGGCCCCCATCGTGGTGAGGCTGGCGGTGAAGCCCACCAGTTCCATCAGCCACGCCCAGAAGACCATCACGAAGGACGGCCAAGCCGCGGAGATTTCAACCAAGGGTCGCCACGACCCCTGCATCGCGCCGCGCATCGTGCCGGTGGCGGAGAGCATGGCAGCGCTGGTGATTTACGACACATATCTCACTCAGCAGGATCTGCGGGAGGGATCGCTGCCGATCGCCGCGGAGTGGGACTGGGAAGGGGTCGCCCGATTGTTGGGGACTTGAATTCCGACCCCTACCGCCCAGCGTTAGGAGGTGACGACCGGGTGGAATTAAGGGAAGATGGATGCTGGTTCCAGCGCCGCTGAAATGCCCGCAGGGCCTTGAAAGCTGTTGGGGATGACCATTGAATTCGTTGATGGGGTGACCTGGGAATGAGTACACCAACTGTGATCGTAGGCACTCGGGGTTCCCTGCTCGCGGTGGCCCAGGCCGAATTCCTTGTGAAGCACCTGGAAGCCAAGGGCTACCGGGTTGAATGGAAGCGCTACACGACTTCAGGCGACCAGTGGCTGAATGGACCTCTTGATGAATCCCGGGGTTCGGGTTTCTTCACCAAGGAATTGGAAGACGCATTGGCGGATGAGACCGTGGATCTGCTTATCCATAGCCTCAAGGATGTTTCCCTGGAACGACCCAAAGGTGTCCAGATCGCCTGCATTCCCTCTCGCGAGGATTGCAGTGACTGGCTGGTGATGCGCAAGGACGCGCCCAAAGCCTGCATCATTGGAACCAGCTCCGTCCGGCGGGAACGGATGCTCAAAGCCACTTTTCCGGATGCGAAATTCACTTGGATCCGCGGCAACGTGCCGACCCGCGTGCAGCGGGTGCGGGACGGCGAGATGCGGGGCGAACCGTTGCATGGCACCGTTCTGGCAGCGGCTGGACTGCGGCGCCTTGACCTTGATCTATCGGATCTCGAGGTGCGGGCTTTGACCCCGGAGGAATTGCTCCCGGCGCCAGGGCAGGGTGCTTTGCTGGCTGAAACACGGAGCGATCGCACAGATCTCATCGCGGCCCTTTTGGATCTACACGACCCCCTGACGGCGCGATGCGTGCGGCTTGAACGCGCCCTCCTGGCCGGTGTCGGCGGTGGCTGCCAGCAACCCCTCGGTGCGCTGGCGGAACAACTGGAAGATGGCCGCATCCGGCTCCGCGGGGCCTTCGTTTCAGACCTGGGCATTCAACATGGTGAAGCCATCGGCGATGATGATGCCTTGCTGGTTTCAACCGTACTGCGCCAAATGGGGCTTTCGTGAAACTCGCCCTGGCCCGTCCACTGGACCACCCGCTCTCCCGCGCCGTCGCTGAGGCGGGCTGGGAAACCGTGCCTTACTACATCACCAGCCAGGAATTCACCCACGCCACTCCGCCCATGCCGCTCGACTCGGTTTCAGCTTTGCTCGTGCTGAGTCCCGCTGCGGCCCAGGCGGTCAAAGTCTGGGTGACGAAAACCATGGATGTGGTGGTGCAAGGCGAAGGCACAGAACAAACCCTTGGACTTGAATTCGTTGATTCCACCCGCATCCGCCGCCCTCGGCAGGCCACGGCGGAAAGTTTGTGGGACATGCTCATCCAGGCCTACCCCGAGGGTGGCGAATTCGTGCTGGCCCGGGGCGAACGCAGCCGCCAGTTCATCGAGGCAGCTGCGAAGGGCACAGCCTGGCGCATCCATCCCTGGATCACCCACCGGGAAGTCCCCACCAAACCTGAGCCAACCCTGCCCAGCGTGGATGCGCTTCTGGCGTTGAGCCCGTTGCAGGCCGAATACATGGCGGGCATTCCGGGCGATCTGCTGCGCTTCGCTTGGGGAGACCGCACCGCCAAGGCTTTCGAAGCCGCGGGCGTCGAAGTCCACGGTACTTGTGAGCCGAAAAAAGATTCCCTGATTCATATGCTCCGGACTTTCGCGCCCACACAGGAAGTTCTTGAGGGATGAAAGCTATGAGCCGAGAGTCAAAAAGTCGAAGAGTTAAAAAGTTAAGAAAGTCAAAGAGCCTGGAGGCCACCCTCTCAACTTTTCAGCCTTTCAACTTTTTAACTCTTCAACTTTCGACTTTCGACTTTGGAACGGGGATGAGCCATGAGCAATGACGAACTTTTCAAAGAGGCCCTGACCCACTTTCCCGGTGGAGTCAGCAGCCCCGTGCGGGCCTTCCGCGCCGTGGGCGGAACTCCGAAATTCTTCAAACGCGCCTGGCAGTGCTGGTTCGAGGACGAGGACGACAGAACCTATCTCGACCTTTGCATGTCATGGGGACCGTTGATCCTTGGCCATGCGAACCGCGAGGTCATCGCGGCGGTGTCCGAATCCATGCAGGAAGGACTTAGCTTCGGCGCGCCGACCCGGCGCGAACTTGCGCTGGCCCGGCGCATCAAGGAGATGGTGCCCTTCATTGAAAAGCTGCGTTTCGTCAGCAGCGGCACCGAAGCCGTGATGAGCGCCCTCCGGACCGCCCGCGGCTTCACCAGACGTGATCGCATCTTGAAATTCGATGGCTGCTACCACGGCCATAGCGATGGAATGCTCGTCAAGGCGGGTTCAGGCCTGGTGACATTCGGAGAGCCTTCCTCCGCTGGGGTTCCCGCCGCCATCGGCGGACTCACCTCGGTGCTGCCGCTGGATGATTTTGGCGCATTATCACGCTACTTCGATGAACACGGAATGGACACCGCCTGCGTCATCATCGAGCCGGTCCCCGCCAACAACGGCCTGCTGCTCCAGCAGCTGGATTTCTTGAAGACACTGCGGGAACTCTGCACCCGGCATGGCGTTCTCCTGATCTTCGACGAAGTCATCAGCGGCTTCCGGGTGGGTCCAAGTGGCGCGGCAGGGCTTTACAATGTCCAGCCGGATCTCGTGACCTACGGCAAGATCATCGGCGGCGGAATGCCGGTTGGCTGCTATGGCGGCCGCAAGGACGTCATGGCCGTGGTGGCGCCGGACGGCCCCGTTTACCAGGCGGGCACGCTGTCGGGAAACCCGGTGGCCATGGCCGCGGGTCTGGCCACCCTGGAACTGCTGACACCCGCCGTTTACGCAGACTTGGATCATCGCGCCAACGTCTGGTCCAAATCGTTCGAACGGATTCCAGGACTGCATTGCCCCCACATCGGAAGCCTGCTCTGGCCGGTCTTCCAGGGCGGGGTCAAGCGTGCGGATCGAATCAACCTGGAATCGATCTCCCAATTCAATCGCCTCCACAAGCTAATGCTGGAGCAGGGCGTCTATCTCGCGCCCAGCGGCTATGAAGTGGCGTTCCTGAGCACCGCCCATGGCGATGATGCCCTGGTGAAATTCGATCAGGCTGTGACAGCAGTGTCTCCGGAATTCTCGTCATGACCCTCCCGCGCAGGATTGATGCGGAATGGACCCTTCGCATGGAGCTTAGATGACCCAACCCCTTCTCCGTGTTCTCCAGGGTGAAACCCTTGATAAGCCGCCGGTCTGGTTCATGCGCCAGGCGGGGCGGTTCCTGCCTGAGTACCGGGTATTGAGGGCCAAGGCCACCTTCGAACAGCTGATGTACGACAGCGATCTCGCGGCTGAAGTGACCCTCATGCCCATCCGCCGGTTCCCTGGCATCGACGGCGCCATCATCTTCAGCGACATCCTGGTGATCCTGGAGGCCCTGGGCTGTGGGGTCACCATTCCGGAGGGCGGTCCGCGGCTCGCGCGCACGCTGGATCAGATTGATCCCGACGTGGAACTTAATGAGAAGATTTTCGAGCCTGTCCAGGCGGCCATCCGCAAAACGAAGGCACAACTTCCGGAACATGTGACGATGCTGGGTTTCGCCGGGGCCCCATGGACTCTCTTGGCTTATGGTCTCGAAGGCAAGGGCAGCAAGACCTGGGCCCGCGCCAAGGCCTTCCTGCACCAGGAACCCGTCAGGGCGAAGAAATGGATGGACCGCCTCGCGGATGTATCAGCCCACTTGCTGAACCTCCACATCGGCGCAGGAGCTCAAGGCGTCCAGCTTTTTGATACCTGGGCCGGGGAATTGGATCCGGCTGACTATCGTGAATTCTCGCTTCCTGCCGTGAAGCGGACACTGGAGCAGGTAAAAGCCGCACCGACTCTCTTTTTCGCACGCAGTGGCTACCAACCTCAGGAGCTTGCGGACCTCCCTTGCGCGGGGCTGGCCATTCCTTGGCAAGTGCCCATGGAGGAGGCCAGGCAGCGGTTTTCAGCCACCAAAGTGCTGCAAGGGAATATGGACCCGGCGGCTTTGCTAGCCGGTAAAGAAACAGCTGTGAAGAAGGCCCGGGCCATCGTGGATTGCATGAAGGGCGCGCCCCACATTTTCAATCTGGGTCACGGCCTGGTGCCGGAAACAGATCCCGATGTGTTGCAGGCCGTGATCGAGGAAGTCAAAGGATGACCAGTCTCTCCGAACTCATTCAACGCTACGACCGCCCGGGGCCGCGTTACACCGGCTACCCCATGCCTCCGGTCTGGAAGGACGACTTTCCGGAAACAGAGATCGTGGATGCCCTGGGCAGGGCGAATGCCAGCTCCGAGCCTTTGTCGCTTTATGCACATCTCCCGTTCTGCAGCCGCCGCTGCGCGTACTGCGGCTGCAATGTAGTCATCAGCCCCAAATATGATCCTGTGGGAGCCTTCCTGGCGACACTGGACCGTGAGGCGGAACTTTGGGCCAGCCACCTTCCGGATCGCCGGGGCGTGATCCAGATGCATTGGGGAGGTGGCACACCCACCTACTTGAACGTGCCGGATCTTCAGCGTGTTTTCGATCTGATCACGGAACGTTTCCCGCTGCTGCCGGGAGCGGAAGTTTCCCTGGAAGCCGATCCCACATTCCTCCGGGATGATCAATTACCCGCGCTCCGGAAGATGGGGTTCAACCGCGTTTCCTTCGGTGTGCAGGACCTGGACGAGAATGTCCAGGAGCTCATCACACGGGGACAAACCTGGGACCAGACCCTTGCAGCCGTCAAGCAGGCGCGCGTGGAAGGCTTTGATGGCGTCAACCTGGATCTGGTCTACGGGCTGCCGGGCCAGACCATGGACACCTTCCGCCTGACCCTGGAAGAGACCTTGAAGCTGAGTCCGGATCGCCTGGCGGTCTACGGATTCGCCTACCTGCCTTCCATGATGCCCTTCCAGCGGAGCATCCCCACGGAGACCTTGCCCACACCTGGGCTGCGGCTGGACCTGCTGTTGATGGCTTCTGAATTGCTCGAAAAAGCGGGTTATCTGACCGTCGGGATGGATCATTTCGCCCATCCAAACGACCCGCTGGCCAAGGCCATCCACGATGGCCGCCTCACCCGGAATTTCATGGGCTACGCCGTTCAGGGCGGCTCGGACATGGTGAGCATCGGTCCAAGCGCCATCAGTCAGATCGGCGGTGTGTACCACCAGAACGACAAGATTCTTTCCCGGTGGGAACACGCGGTGGATGCCGGCCATTTCGCGGTCCACAAGGGTTACCACTGCTCCGACGAAGACGAACTCCGCCGTTGGGTGATCCACCAGATCATGGGCCGTTTCGAACTGCGTTGGGCAGAAATGGAAGCGCGCTTTGGCGTCGGACCGGATCATTTCACCGAGGCGATCGAGCAACTCAAGGAAGAAGTCCCCTTTGGCATCGTGGAGCTGCGGGACGAGGGTATTTTTGTCACGGAATTGGGACGCCGTTTCGTGCGGAATCTGGCCATGCCCTTCGACGCCTATCTGTCCAAGATGTCGGCCACCACTAAATTTTCAAGGACGGTCTGATGGACCTTCTCTCGCAGCTTCGCGCTGATGCACAAGAGGCCATGGCGGCACCACCTGTCGATGCGGCGGTTGATACTGCGATCCTCCTCTTGAATCTGGGGGGGCCCGTCAATCTCGATCAGGTCGAAGCATTCCTGTACAACCTTTTCAGCGACCGGGAACTGATCAAATTGCCTGGGCCGGCGTGGTTCCAGCCCACCTATGCCAAGGCGATCGCCAGGTTCCGGCGCAAAGGCACTTCTGCCAAATATGCAGAGATCGGTGGTGGATCGCCCCTTCTTCGCCAATCCGCCGAACAGGCGTCCGCGTTGCGGAAGAATCTCCGCGCGGCCGGGCGCAAAGAACCCGTGAAACTGCTGTTCCGTTACACCCAGCCGCGTGCCCTGGGGTTGCTGAAGGCCTTGAAAAAACAAGGGATCACCAAGCTGTTGCCGGTCACCCTCTACCCTCACGATTGCATCGCAACCACGGGTTCGAGTGTTCGCGAACTTGAACGCGAAGCGGCAAAAATGGGAATGTCGGTACTCAAAGGGGTACTTGCCTACTCCACGGATTCCGATTACCTGGACGCCATGGAAGCTCCGCTTCGCGCAGCGCTTGAAGAGCTACCCTACGCAACGGTGATCTTCAGCGCCCACTCGCTGCCCATGAGCCAGATCGAGGCCGGGGATCCCTACGAACAGGAAATCAAGGCCACCGTGGAAGCCCTGAAGGCCCGCATCGGCGACATTCCCGGTGGCGCCATCCTGGCTTACCAGAGCCGTGTGGGCCCCATCCGCTGGCTGACCCCGGCCCTGAAAAAAGTGCTGGCTGATTTTGGCGGGAGGGACGTCATCATCCTGCCGCTCAGTTTCGTGAGCGAGCACATCGAGACCCTTCACGAACTGGACATCGAGTACGCCGCCCTCGCCAGGAAAGCCGGTATCCGCACCTACCGCCGGCTTCCCGCCCCGGGCGTGGATCCCAGCTACATCCGCTGTCTCACGCGGCTGACGCTGGAGGCGCTTTCAACAGGAGCCGGCCAATGACCACCCTCATCCTCGGCGGTGGTGTCAGCGGCCTTGTGACGGCCTGGCACCTGCAAAAGCACGGCGAAACCACGGAACTCTGGGAGGCCCAGGACACGGTTGGAGGCTGGGTCCACACGCTGCCCTGGCCCGATGCGGAAGGCCGCCCCGGGCACATCGAGCGCGGCCCGCAGGGAGTGCTCAGTGCTCCCGGCTCCGCGGTGGAGCGCCTGTTCAAAGAGATCGACCTGGAAGTCCGGAGCCCCGGGCACGGCGCCCGTTGGGTTGGCATGGACGGAGCGTTGATTCCCGTTCCTGTTGCACCCGCAGCACTGCTGCTGTCCAAACTGCTCTCCTTCCCAGCCAAGCTGCGGATGATGATGGAGCCCTTCATCCCGGTTCGTGCACCTGAGCCGGAAGAAAATTTGTCAGCCTTCGTGGCGCGGCGCCTGGGGCGTGGCGTGGCGGAAAACCTGTTGCCCGCGATGGTGGCGGGAATTCTCGCGGCACCCGCGGAATCGCTTTCCGTTGACGCGCTTCCAAAGCTGCTTTCCTGGGAAGCCAAAGGCTCGCTTTTCCAAGGCATGAGAAGTGGTGGCAGCAGTTCCCTGGTCGTTCCGAAGGGCGGCATGGGCATGCTGCCGAAACGGCTGGCTGAGCGCCTTCCCGGGGTCCGGACGGGTCTTCGGGCCGAAGGCATGGAGCAGTTGGAATCCGGACGCTGGAGGGTGTGGGGTGGCGGCGAGTTGCGGGAAGTGGATCACGTCCTGCTTGCCCTTCCGGCTTATGAAGCATCCCTGCTCCTTGGGTCCATTGCGCCCCAAAGCGCCGAGGCCCTGGCGGCCATACCCTATACTTCGGTACGGCTGCGCCACAGCCGGCACACGCGCCTGGCACCCCTGGATGATTCTTTCGGCTTCCTGGTGCATCCACCTGAAGGCCACGGTTTTCTGGGCGCTTTGGTGCCTTCGTGGATTGACCCTGACAGCGCACCCGCAGATCTCATGCAGCTGAGGGTTTTCCTGGGTGGTGCTTTCGAAATGGATCCCTCCCTGGCCGAATCCGCCGGCGTCCAGAAAATCCTGCGGTCCTGGGTGCCCGGGCTCGGGGAACCCCTCCAGGTTCGCGAGGAGCTCGCGGACCGGGCCATTCCAAGGCCAGAAATGGGCCACCGCAGCCACGTGAATGCAGCGCTGGCAGGGCTTCCGAAAGGCATCGACTGGATCAGCAACGCCCGCTTTGGGCCGGGTGTGCGGGATGTCATCGAAGGCGTTGAGGCCTGGATGAACCACGAAGCCACAAAATGAACCACAAAGTCTTGGTGGTTCTAGCCCTTCAGCCCCAGCGTTTTTCGGGCTGTATCGCGGAATCTTGACGCATGCTCAAGGGCTTCCTTGGCCATGGCCGGGGTCGCGCTTTCTTCGGGCTCCAGGATGATCCTGTTGATGGCGCTGAGCTTGCTCAAGTGCGAGCGGTGGGATTCCCAGCTGGGTTCGATGTCCGCGCAAAGATAGAGCAGCACGGCCAAGTGGGACGTGGTGGGGAAATTAATGTCGCCTTCCTGCAAGCGGGCCATCAGATAGTTCTCGACACAAAGGTGGGCGTGCAAGCACACCGCGTCAGGATTGGCGTTCTTCTTCACCGCCATTTCACGGGTGGCCGTTTCCAGGTGGGCCTCGGCCTTCGCGATCCACCGGGCGCTTAAATCCTTCATGCGGGCCTCCTCAAAGGCGGTGATTCACCTTACGCCGAATCAGCCGAGATTTTCTACCGCTTCATCGAGACCCATAGCAGTGAGGGCTCCGAGTTGCAGATCCAGCAGATGAGAGCCCTTCACATTGCCCATGGCTTTGAGCATGGAGTATTTGATCTGGGGAATGCTTTCCTGCAATTGCCCGATGAGTTCCTTGGCTTGTTTGCGGCGGCTCTCCAGCACACTGCATGCGCACAAGGGGCAGCCGCAGGGGACGATGGGATAGCCCTTGAGCCAGGCGAACCTCATCAGGTCTACTTCTTCGCAGGTGGCGAGTGGGCGGATGACGGTATTGGCGCCGTCGTCGCTTGTGAGCCGAACGGGCATCGTCGCCAGCTTCCCTCCGAAAAACAGATTCAGCAGCAAGGTTTCCAGCAGATCGTCCAGATGGTGGCCCAGGGCGATTTTCGTGAAGCCATGCTGTTTGGCAAAGGAATACAGGACCCCTCTTCTGAGCCTTGAGCAGATGATGCACGGTGTTTCATCAGGCCGCTGGCGGATGAGGGCGTCAATGGGCGCCCCCAGCACATGGTGGGGGATGCCGCGCTGCTCACAGACCTCAGCTATCCGGTCCGGATCGAAATTCGGGAAGCCTGGATCCACCGTGATGCCACTGACCCGGAACTTGATGGGAGCCCGCTTTTGAAGCAGGGTGAGGGCTTCCAGCAAGGCCCAGGAATCCTTGCCGCCGCTCAGCCCCACCAAAATGTTATCGCCTTCGGCGATCAGATTGTAGGTCTGGATCGCATCGCCCACGCGCCTAAGAATCCGTTTTTCCAGTTTCGGCAGCAGAGCAAAATCATCCTTGCCAGGGGGACTGGCCAGGGAAGGCAGCGCGCATGGATTGGCCATCCTTGGCGGCTCAGACCATCAAGGAGGCGCAGCCCTTCTGCTTGCCATTCATCATCGAGGTCTGGGCCTCGCGGACATATTCAGGGCAGGTGCAGACAGGGCAGGTGTTGCTTTGGGTTTCGGTGCAGAGGTCGGCGATATTCACCTTCTCCAGGAAGGTGGTGATGTGCTCCTCCAGATGGCGCCAGAGCATCTCGCTCATGCGCTCATCTTCCAGCAACACCTGGCGGCCCTGCTCAGGATCATTCTTCGCTACAGCGTACAGGCTGGCATCCGTAAGGCGCAGGATCTCGCCAATGCTGACGTGGCTGCAGGGCCGCGTCAGCACATAGCCACCCTTGGGGCCGCGCACGCTCATTACCACACCGGCCTTTTTCAACTTGTGGAAGATCTGTTCCAGGAAGGGCAGTGAGAGATTCTGGCGTTCGGCGATCTTATGAAGCGGCACGGGCTCACCATGGCTGTGATGGGCGAGGTCAAACAGGGCTTGCATGGAATAGCGGCCGCGAGCAGATATCTTCACAGAATAGATCCTTCCTTCTGTATCAGAATATAGAATTCTTGACTGTTTTCGTCAATTTAATAAAACCAATCGGGGCGCGGATTTCACGACTTCCGTATGCTGAATGGCAGAGGTGATCATGCTCCCGCTTTTGCTACTCTCCGCATCCCTGCTGGCGGCGCCAACTCAAGGGGGGCGAACACGCGAAGCTACCGGCCAGGCTGGGCAGATCAAGGAAGAACCCCTGAAACCCCACTTGCTTCCCGCCGGAAAAGAAGGCGGTCTGCCCCGTGACAGCAAGGATCAAGAGACAGTCCTGCTTGGCGCCACCACGCGGGAAGCCATCCTTTCGCACAGGGATGTCTATCGCGACCTGATGAATCAACGTGACATCAGTGCGGAGTGGACTGCGCGCTGGAAGGCCGTTGGGATTCCATGCACATTGGTGGTGGTATTCGGTTCCTGGTGCAGCGACAGCCAGACTGAACTGCCGGATCTGCTGGCTCTCACGAAGGACCCCAACCCCTTCGTCACCATTCACTACCTCGGCGTGTACCGCGACAAGAAGATTGACGCAACTGTCTGGCCCAAAGGCATCGCGCCCCAGGTCATTGAGAAGGTACCCACCATCTGCCTCTTCGCACTTCAGCCCGGTGGAACCCAGAAACTCCTCGGGAGCATCGTGGAAGTGCCACCCAACGGTCAGCGCATGGCTGAAGCGGTGCTGAATTTGTTATCCGTGGCACGCTGATCCGCGTCGAGGCGGGCATACTCCTCGTACTCCAATCCGGTGTAATTGCGACCAATGCCGCCGTCACTCTGGCTTACAGCTTCTCTATACGGATCTCGACCCGCGGGCCCTTTTTCGGGAGCTCATCGCGATCCTTGCCATGTTCCCGCCGGTGTTCGGATTTGTGCTCTGGCTTGTATTCGGGCCGCGGCGAGGGTTGGGGCGCGGGCCTTGGCGCAGGGGCCTGGGCTGCAGCCACGGGCTTGCCCGCCCACGCTACGCCGACTTGTTTGATGCGGTCCACAAGGCGCTGCGGTTCCAGAACCTGAAGGCCTTCGCCGAATTGCAGGCACCAGCGGGCGATGGCGCGAAGATCCGTCGCCACGAACGAAACAGTGGCCTTGCCGTCCTCGCCATCCTCGATTTTGAAATCGGGAAAGGCAGGAGGCGCCTGCTTCACAGCAAAGATCCACTGCTTCTGCATGATTGCCTTCACCCGAATGGGTTCACCACCCAACCAACCACCGATAAGATTGGCCGGGGTGCCTTCTTTGTAGGGGCCTTGGGCAGAGCGCCCCGGACCGTCCACCAGGTTGATCTCGGCCATCTGATCCAATCGGTGATGGCGTTCGGCGTTGTATCGCCGATCCCAGCCCCATACGAACCAGGCCTGCGTGAGCGTATCGAAGATGAGTTGGCGCGGCTCGAAAGTGCGCGGTGGATCCGCTTCGGCATCCCTGAAGATCAACTCGATGGCTTTGCCTTCCTTCGCGGCTTGCAGGACAGCCTCCATATGCCCCGGTGAAAGGCTGGATGCTTTCGCGACAGGCCCAGGCACGTGCGCCGGGGCTGCCGGTGCTTTGGGCAGTGCGGCGCTGGGCGCAACAACCGTGGCCATGATAGTGGATTCCGGGGTAATTTTCTGTTTTGCTTCCGGTTTTTCGGCCACGGGCTTTGTGGTGGCTTTCTTTTGTTCCGGCCTCTTTTTCTTCGGCTCGATCTGGGCGATCTTCCCCACTGCGGGCTTGGCTTTTAACGGCCCCGATGGGGAATTCGCCACATCGGCTTTAGGTTTTGGCGAGCCCTTCTTGAGGGGTCCAGGGGCCTTCGTCGGGCCTGTCACATCAGGTTTTACCAAGGCCTTCGCAGGGACGGCCTTGGCTTTTGTCTCAGGGGCTGGTGTCTTCTTAACAGGGGCCATGGATGGATCTCCGCTGCAATCATGGCCCGGAAACCCAGGCCCCGTCTATGGTCTGGCTTAGAAAGTGGACTTTGACTTCATTCTGCTGCGAGAATCAGATCAAGCCACCGGCGATACCGGATTACCGCGTCATCTCGGGCGGCCCCCAATTCTCAGGCTTCATCGCCTAGTCCTTTCAGGTGTTTCTGAAAGCCCTTCCAGATCGGTGCCAAATGGCTGATCAGGATTTTCAGAACCGCTTCCTCCCATCCCCAACACAATCTTTATCCAATCCAGGGCGAGGTCCCAAAGTTGCGGTGCATCCGCCTTGGGCCGGGCCTCCAAGGAGAACTCATTTGAGCAAGAAATCCATGCTGATCAACGCCACGGATCCAGAAGAAATCCGTGTGGCCACTCTACTGGACGGCACCCTCCTCGACTTCGATGTGGAGTTCATCCACAACGAGAAGATCAAAGGCAACATCTACAAGGCAAAAGTTATGCGGGCGGATCAAAGCCTTCAGGCGGCCTTCATCCATTATGGTGGTCAGAAGAACGGCTTCCTGCCGCTCGGTGAATTGCCCCGGGACATGACGAGCCAGGATGGCCGCCGGGGACGCATCCAGGACCTGTTGAACCGCGACCAGGAGATCCTGGTGCAGGCGGTTCGTGAAGAGATCGGCAGCAAGGGCGCCATGATGACCGCCCAGGTTAGCCTTCCCGGCCGCTACCTCGTGCTGACTCCGGGCAATCCAGTGAATGGCATCAGCCGGAAGATTGAAAGCCGCGAGGAACGCGAGTATTTCAAGCAACTCATCGACGAATTGGACATCCCCAAGAACATGGGCGTCATCGTGCGCACCGCCTCGCTGGGTGTCACCAAAGAGGATTTCCAGAAGGATCTGGAATCCCTTCTAGACACCTACAAGGAAGTGCTCAACCGCTACAAGCAGCGCCAGGGTCCGGGTCTTGTATGGCAGGAGGACGACGTCGTCACCCGTACGCTGCGGGATGCCTTTTCCGCCGATATGGAAGAAGTGCTCATTGACGATCTGGAGACCTTTCACGCGGCGCAAAATTTCTTCAAGCGCACCATGCCCCAACATGCGCATGTGCTGAAGCATTACGTTGGAACCAAGCCCCTTTTCTCCAAATCCCAGACTGAAGATCAAATAGACCGCATCTACGCGCGGAGGGTCGGCTTGCCGAGCGGCGGCGCCCTGGTGCTGGATCAGACCGAAGCGCTGGTGGCTATCGACGTCAACAGCGGCAAGACATCTGGTGAAGGCGTCGAGGACATGGCCTTCCGCACCAACATGGAAGCCGCGGAAGAAGCCGCGCGCCAGTTGCGCCTCCGGGATCTTGCGGGGCTCGTGGTGATTGATTTCATCGACATGAAGAAGGAGGGCCATAACAAGGCTGTCCAAGACAAGCTCGTAGAGGGTCTGCGCGAAGACAAGGCCCGCATGGAAGTGGGCAAGATCAATCGCTTTGGCGTCCTGGTGATGACCCGCCAGCGTCTGCGGCCTTCCATCCATCAGACCACCCACGTGTCCTGCCCGCACTGTCAGGGTACGGGCCAGGTGAAGAGCGTCGAGGCCCTTCTGCTATCCGTCATCCGCCGCATGAAGTCGATTCTCAGCCATGGCGATGTGAAGGAACTCCGGGTGAAGCTCGCCCCCGTCATCGCCCTCCCGGTGTTGAACCAGAAACGCCGTGAATTGCAGGAGCTGGAGGGCACATTCGGCGCCAACATACTGATCCTGGCTGACGCTGAAGTAGGCTACGGCGACATGGTCGCCGAGATCGAACAGCATGAGGAGGAAGCAGAAGAGAAGCCCGCCAAGGCCCATGTCGAGCGCATGCTCGAGCCTGAAGAAGAGACTGTTGTCCTGGGCGGTGATAGCGCGATCTCCTTTGACAAGGCGCTTGGCGAAACCGTTCCAAAGGCCGCCAAGGAAGCTTCAAAACGCAATTCCCCAAAACCGCCTGAGTTCAAGCACGACCGAAGGGATGTGCAGCGCGCGGCCCTGGATGAGAGAGAGCGCCTTCGCGCCCTGTTCGAAAGCGCCAAACCCGAAGACGAAGAAGTTGAAACTGAAGGGGAAACGGAGGAAGTACCCGCCAAGTCAGGCCGCCGTCGCCGACGGGGCAGGGGAGGTGCCGCGAAAGCCGCGCCCGCCCCGTCACGAGTCGAGGGCGCCGGTCAGGACGATGCAGCACGCCCCTTAGACGTCCTTGATGCCGCAGCACAGA
Source organism: Holophagaceae bacterium (assembly GCA_025353305.1). The sequence continues at coordinate 34,876 of JANXQX010000013.1, read as the reverse complement.
CCTCCAGGGCCGAAACCTCAATTTCGAAACCGGGGGGACCCAGGAAATCTGCAAAACCAGGGCAAGTTCCACCGGAGGCGCAGAATCGCGTGGTTTTTGAGCCCCCTGTTCTCTCGGGGGAGATCGTGGCAGCTCTCCTCTTGCCGACACCTCGACCTAAGCGTCTGAGCGCTCCAGCGCCTGCGGCATCAGGAGCGCCTGCGACAGTGCAACAACCGTCCTCCGTCGCCGCTGCGACACCTGTGGTCTTCATTCCTGCGCCTGCAACCGCGCCTGAAACGAGGCCGAGCGCCCCTGCCGCCAAGGCATCAGCCAAGGCTCCTAAAGCCAAGACCAGCAGGCCGGTAACGCCCAAGAGTGTGGCCGCGACCACCAAGGAAACCGCACCCAAGACCGCAGTCAAACCCAAAAAACCTGAGTCTGCGCCAAAGGCTCCCCCCGCTGCCAAATCGAAAACGGCCACCAAGACAGAGCCCAAGGCCAAGCCCTTAGCGCAGAAGAAAGTTAAAGCGTAATCGCAGCCCTGACATAGTCATTCTCATGTCCCTCGCGATTCAGGCACTCCTGGCATCCCTGGCCACCCTTTTCGGAGGTTGGCTGGTGGTGCGTTTTCTTCAGGGGCGGGCTTCCACCATGCGGCTGATTTCCGGGGTCGCGGCGGGCTATCTGCTTTCCGCGGCCCTGGTGCGCATCATTCCTGAAAGCCTGGAACAAGGCGGAGAAGGCACAGCCTTCTGGGTGCTGGGGGGCTTCCTGCTGGTGCACGTGATGGAACACGGCATCACCATCCACTTTCATTACGGTGAAGAAACCCACCTGGACGGCGGCCCGATGACGGGCATCATGGCGCTGGTGGGGCTTTCATTGCACAGCTTCATGGATGGTCTGGCCCTGGCGGCCGCCGTAAATAGCAGCAGCAATCTCGGCCCCTTCATGTTCATGGCCCTCCTGCTCCATCGCATTCCAGAGGGGGCAACCATCTCCAGCATTTTCCTGGTGCGGGGTTTCGGAAGGCAGGGCGCCCTGCTGGCCTCGGCGGGGCTGGCGGCGGCCACGTTGCTTGGCGCCGTAAGCCAATCGACCCTGCACCTGAGCCCCGCCCCTGTGTTGGCGCTGGCGGGGGGCCTGGTGATCTATGTGGCCAGCTCGGATTTGTTGCCAGAAGCGCAAAAGGAAAAGGGCTGGAAGAGCACATTGGCATTGCTCGCGGGCTTCGGCATCTTCCTGATCACCGCGTTGATCGCACCCCACCAGCATGGCGGTTGAGGCTCGATGCGGCCCCCGACTTTGACGTGGCCTCGGATCCTGATCCTGTTGACAGCATCATCCTGGGCCTTGTTGCGTGGCCAAAGCCTGCCCGCTCTGCCACGACTCAGGCCGGTGGACCAGAGCGAATCGTTGCCCGATCCCATTTTATTGCTGCCGCTCAGGCCATTTGATCCCGGCGGCGCGCCCAACAGGCGCGTGCCGTTTCGATGGCGCGGTGAAAAAGTCGTGGAGACCGAGGATTCCTGGAGCATCGAAGGGGGTGCCATCAATACGGATGAAATGCTCCTGCTGGCAGATCGGATCCGTTACGAACCCGCGACAGGACAACTTACCGCCGAGGGCCACATCCGCATGGAAGCCCAAGACTTGCGATTGCGCTGTGAGCGGCTCTCCATGGATTGGAAGCATAAGGTTGGCGAGGCGCGCGCACTGGAATTGGAGGTCCCGCCTGATTGGGCGCTTCATTCGGACAATGTGGTTTTCACCACCCTTAAGCACTGGGACTTCAAGGAGGTGGAATTGAGCCCCTGTCCGCAGGAAGAGCCAGGTTGGAGGGCCAAACTTTCGGAATTGAACCTTGATTTGGACGGGTTCGCGACGCTCCGGAATGCGCGCGTCATTGTCGGCCATCTCCCGCTGCTCTATGTGCCGTGGGCGATCTACCCAGCCAAAGCCCAGCGCAGCACAGGTCTATTGCCCCCGTTGCTTGGATACAGCGGACGGCTGGGTGCCACCGTTGGCCTCAACTATTTCCAGACCATTGGCGACAGTGCCGACGCCACCATTTCTCCCCAATACTTTTCAAAGGAGGGAGTGCTTTGGGGACTGGAATCCCGGTGGAATCCTGAACCCACTCAGCAGGGCAGTTTCCAAGGCCAGGTCATCAATGAGCGAAGCAGCGGCGATCGGCGTTACCGTTTTGGCTTCAAAGAAATCTGGCAGCGCGAAGATGGCTGGCAACTCACGGCGGACATTAATCGCGCATCCGACACCCTGATCGATACCGACTACGGGAAAGGGCCAGGCCAGCTCGGATCACGCCCCTTCGACAGTGCTTTCTACCTGGGCAAAAGCTTTCAGTGGGCGAGTTTCGCGTTCACCGCCCAAGAGCAACGGAGTTTCTTCCTTCCAGACGACCCATTCTACAAGGCGGACTTCCCGAGCTCGCTGAAGCGCCAGGTCCTGCCGCAGCTGGAGGCCAGGCTTTTCCCTGTTTCGCTGGGAAATTTCTATCTGGATGGTTCCTGGCGCACGAGCCGCCTCAGCTACAAGATCCAGACCGGCGAAACCGACCCGGAAGGCCGCTATACATGGGGCCGGGACGACGCATTCATCCGGGTCTATGGGCGGCTGGGGCAATGGGGTCCATTCCGTGCGGACGCCCAGGTGCTGGGCCGGTACACGCGCTACGGCGCAACTTTGAAGGAGGCCGTCTTCGATCCAAACACTGGAGCCAGCGATGTCAGCCTCAATCCTGCGATCAATCCAGCCTACGATCCTTTCCGGGTCGAAGGAGATTCGGCCAAACGCTATTTTGACTCCATCAAACTTCAATTTTCAGGCCCGCAGACAGGCCGCACCTACACGGATCTGTCAATGCTCGGCTATCACGGAGATATTCGGCACGTGATTGAGCCTTTCCTTGGGCTCACTCAAAACAGCAAGTTCGGCTTGGTGGGCAAACTCCCGCGATTCGACGGAGTGGATTTCCAGCCAGGTGTCGATGCTACCGCTGTGGGGGAAAAGAGCATTGAATTCGGCATCAAACAGCATTTCATGGGGAGACCGGGGGCCGGGTTGGATTTTGCGGATCTGATCCGGTGGCGCATCTCCACCAGATACCACTTCAATCCCATCGTGTTGGGAGATGGCAGCATCAAGAAGGGGCTCGCCTCCGTGGATAGCGTCATTGATGTGGAGCCCAACGAGTCGTTCCGCCTCAACTTCGCTCGTTCTTCGGATCCCGTGGACGGCGGAGCGGACACTTCCATCACCGCTGAAGTGAAAAAGGCCGATGGCAGCCGCCTGAACCTGGCGTTCTTTTCCACTGGGATCAACCGCCTGCTGGTGCGGCAACAGGGCTTTCAGCTAGGGGGCCTGAAGCGTGTTCTTGATGATCGCGTGCGCCTGGAGTTCAGCGCTACCTATGACATCAAGACCCATGGTTTCTCCTACAGCCAGGTGGGCCTTGCTTATGTCACCCCCTGCGTGGCCACCACTCTGCGCTTTTCCCACAACGCGATCTCTACCCCGTTTACGACCGGTCCCATCGGCAAAGAGGATCGTGTGGACCTGGTGCTCACGCTGCGCGGTCTGGGCGATCTATTCACACTCAGCCAGTAGGCCACGGATCGTTGGAGATTCGGGAACGGCCCGAAACCCGGGGTTTCCCACAGCCTATTCCACTACCACGACGCAATTCCGGCCACGGTTCTTGGCCTGGTAGAGGGCTTTGTCCACTTGTGCGAAAAGATCCTTGAAGTTGTGAGCCCCAGGTGCGCCGACGCCAAAACTCATGCTCGGGAAGATGGTGTGGCCCCCCTCCAGGATCAGTGGTTCCCCATCGATGCAACGGCGGAGTTTTTGCGCGACGCTTTCGCCGACTTTCAGATTCGTCTCGGTCAGGAGCACGGCGAATTCCTCACCGCCGATCCGGAAGGCCAGATCGGATTTGCGAAGCGAACTGCGTATGCGGGCTGTGAGGGCCTTCAGCACTTCGTCGCCAGTGCCGTGCCCGAATCTATCGTTGATAAGCTTGAAATGATCCAGGTCGCTGAGGATGAGCACAAAGGGCCGCTTGTGCCGCTCCCACTGGTAGATCGCGTGCTCCAGGTTCTGGTCGAAGGCCCGGCGGTTGAGGAGTTGGGTCAATGGGTCGGTCAGCACTTCGTTGCGAAGCGAGGCGGCCTCGATCTCCAGCATGATGCGCCGCTCCCGCAGATCGTTGATCTGGCGGTCGAACTCGAGCTTCACTCGCTTGGCGTGCATCCACTCCAGACCGCGACGGCAGGCATGCAGCAATCGTGGCCCTGAGAGCGGCACGGGAAGCCAGTCTCCGGCCCCAGCCAGAAGCAGCTTCCGCTCGATGGCCTCATCGGCGACTTTGCCAATGAGAATGATGAACGGCCGCTCTTCCTGATCCCGGAGCCTTTTGAGGATTTGCAGCGAACGGTCGCCGGTTTCGTCAATGCCCAACAGAATCAGGGGTGCCTTTACAGGTTCATTGTCCATCAGGAATTTTTTTGCAGAATGCAGGTTGAGTTCGAATCGGAAGGGCTGCAGCAATCCTGGGAGCTTCCTGGAAATGCCCGCAGGCAATCCGATCGCACTCACAGGCACTGCTCGCCCGGCACGATCCGGATCCCCTTCCATCACAGGCTCCAGCTGGTGCAAGAGCTGATGGATGGTGCTGCTGGCCGCGACGAATCCATCCCCATCGACTTGGCGCAGAAGATCCAGATCGGCCAGTGCGGGGGGATCCTTGAGGATGATGTAGATGGGCAGGTTATGGAACAGCGCCCGGCTTTCACCGCGCATCAGGCTGCAGAAGCGGAAGCCATCCAGGGGATCGCCGCTGCCGTCCACGAGCATCAGTTCGGCCTCGTTCCAGGCTTCAGTGGCCAGGGCGCTCAAAGGGTCCGGCAAGTGGGTAATGTGATGCCCCGCCCCCTCGTAAGCCATGCGGAGGCGTTCTACCAAGGTTGCGTACTGGGTGATGGCGACGATGTTCATAGTGGGACAGGACTAGACGCAGAATAGCTTGCCTTCAATATTCTTGGAGTTAAAAGGCGCTTCCGGGGTAGATCCGCCCAAGCCGGCGGTGCAGGGCGCAGGTCAACTCATAGGGAATTGTGCCCAACAATTGCGCCAGCCGTTCAATGCTGTTGGGGGCCGTGGAATCGGAACTGAAAAGGGTCATGGGATCGCCCGGCGCGATGGCCACGCCAAGGGGCAGGGCCACGGTGAGGTAATCCATGGAGACCCGTCCCACCACGGGGTAGGTGGCTCCTTCAAATCCAACCACAGCGCGATTTCCCAAATCTCGCCGGTATCCATCTGCATAGCCGCAGCCCAGGGTGGCGATCTGCAAAGGATGGGGGGCGACAAAAGTGCGCCCATAGCCCACGGCAGTGCCAGCGGGTACGGTCTTGACCCGGGCGACCTCTGCTACCAGCGTCATGGCTGGTTCCAGGCCAAGGACACGGCCTTCTGATATGGACGAGAGGCCATACAAAGCAAGGCCGGGCCTAGCTTGGTTGTCGCCATCCAGGAAACCCCGTAATACCCCATCGCTGTTGGCGTGATGAACTTCCTTGAAGGAAAGCGCAGCATCCTTCAGTTGTTGATGACAGGCCTGGAAGATCCTACGCTGGCGGTCCGCGAATCCACGGTCGGGATCATCGGAGGTCGCGAAATGGCCCATGAGGCCATCCAGCCAAGGGGAAAGGGCTTTTATCGCTCCCAGGCAACCCCCCAACTCCGATGGCAGAAATCCGAAGCGGCCCATCCCGGTATCCAGCTTCAGATGCAGCCTCACAGGATGATCCGGCAGCAGACGCGCATAGGATTCCAGGCTCTCTGGGCCCACCAGCGCTACCGTGAGATGGTGCTGGGATGCGAGGGGAAGGGCTTCAGGGCGGAGTCCGCCCAGAACCATAACCGGACACGAGATGCCGCCCTCGCGCAATTCAAGGGCCTCTTCCAGATTAGAAATCGCCAAACCCGCAATCTGCGATCCCTGAAGGGCTTTCCCGACCGCGACCGCGCCATGGCCGTACGCATTGGCCTTGATAACCGCCCAAATCCCGCGCTGCCCGGCCACCGTCTGGAGCCGCGCGAGATTCCTGAGAATGCGGCTTAAGGAGATCTCCGCCCGCAGAGCCCGGCCCTCGGGCCTGGGCCGCAGGGGTGAAAGAGCTGTGAGAGCATCGGCGGGCGCGTTCATGGATGGATCCAGGCTAACCTGTCAGCCGAAAAAATAGTCCAGCAGCGAGGGTTGTCCGTCCACGGTGGCGACGAGATGGCGGACTTTGGGCCGCCCTCGGGGGTCCATGCGGTAGGCGGCCGCGAGATGGGTGCGGTCCTCCACCGTGGCCCGGTGATGCTGACGCAGATGCTCACCCCAACTGGAACTGAAATAGGACTCCAGGAATATTTGGATGCCGTCTGCGGGGGGCTCGTTGAACAGCGACCATCTCACCGCGCCATCGCGGATGCGGATGCGGCGGACTTCCCGCATGGCCTCCCGGAAGGCCGCAGCCTTGGCGACGGGGATTTGGTACTCCAGTGAAATGAGGATGGGACCCGCTTCCGGATGGATGGGCGAGGAAGGGTGGGGGTCGGCATGATGCGGACTCAAGTCCACCTGGTGTTCAAGGGCATCGATGCCGAGGCGGCCGATGATTACCAGCAGCAGGACCATGCCGATGGCCGCGATGCCGAAAGTCTTCTGCACTCCCAGATGTTGGGCCACGGCCCCCCAGAAGGCCGCTCCGAGCGCCATGGCGCCGCCCCAGGTCGTGATGTAGGTGCCGAAGGCCCGCGCCTTGACCCACGGGGGCACCGAAAGCTGGATCCCGGTGTTCATGGTGGAGAGCGTGGAATTCCAGCCCATGCCGCAGAAAAAGAGCGCAACCCCCACAGGCACTGGCCGTGGAAACAATCCGATGCTGAAGAGCGCCGCGGCGAAGATCAGGGTGGAACCACCCAGCAACTGGTTGGTGCTGAACCGGGCCCGCATCGGGGCGAAGAAAACGGTGGCTACCAGAGCGCCTCCGCCGATACAACCCATCAGCAGGCCGAAGGCCGAAGAGCCCAGGGACAGTTGATGAAAGGCCAGGGAAGGCGTCAGGGAAAAGATGATTCCCGCGAACCAGACGAAGCCCAGCGCCCGCAGAAGAATAATTTGCAGCGGGCGGCTGTTCCGGAGGTACCGGACCCCGACTTTCATGGCGGCGGTGAAACGCTCGGCTGGAAGGTCGGTGGGTGGAATATCGCGTTTCCAGTTCCGCAGGACGATCACGGTGCCCAAGAACGAGGCGGCATTCAAGGCGAAGGACCAGCCAGGACCCAGCCACCCCACCACCAACCCGCCCATGGCCGGTCCAACCGCGCGGCTGATGTTGAAGCTGGCGGAATTCAGGGTCACGCCAGCGGGGATCTGCTCCGGAGGCAGGATCTCCGGAATGATGGCCGACCAGGTGGGTGCGTTGAGCGCCGCGCCGATTCCCATGAACAATGACATGAGCAGGAGAATTCCTGGACTGATGTGATGGGTGAAGGTGAGGACTGCGAGGGTCCCTGCGACCACCATCATGTAGGCCTGGGCGGCGATGAGCAGCTTCCGCCTGTCCAGGATGTCGGCGATGGCGCCTGCGGCCATGGCCAGGGCCAGCATGGGCAGCATTGAACCTGTTTCGATGAGGGAGATGAGCAGCGGCGATTTGGTCATTTCCGCCATCTGCCATTTTTCCCCGATGGTCTGGATCCAGGTGCCGACGTTGGAAGCCGTGGCTGCTAGCCAGATGGCAAGGAAGATCCTGTTCCGCAGCGGTGTCCAGGGACTTTGGGTGAGTCCTTGGGGAACTACGGTCTGGCGGGTGGAATCACTCAATGGCAGTCCCTATTTTACCTTGAGCATACTGAAGCCCCGCTCGCGCGGGGCTCCGGTTCATGAAATGTTCTGGATCAGCCCAGGAACGCTTTGAGGGTCTTCGAATACCGCGGGTGGCGAATTTTTCGAAGGGCCTTGCTTTCGATCTGCCTGATACGCTCGCGGGTCACCGCGAATTCGCTGCCGACTTCCTCCAGCGTGTGTTCTGACGTGTCGTCGCCCACGCCGAAGCGCATGCGCAGGACCTTTTCCTCGCGCTCGGTGAGCGTGTGGAGCACGGAATTGACGGTTTCCTTGAGGCGCTGGCCGACCACCTGCTCCACGGGGGAGACGACAGTCTTGTCTTCGATGAAATCACCAAGGTGGCTGTCTTCTTCTTCGCCGATGGGGGTTTCCAGGGAGATGGGCTCCTGGGCGATCTTCATCACCTTGCGGACCTTGCCGACGGGCATGTCCATGGCGTTTGCGATCTCCTCGCTGGTGGGTTCGCGGCCGAGCTTCTGGACCAGCTCCCGCTGGGTGCGGATGAGCTTGTTGATGGTTTCGATCATGTGCACCGGAATGCGGATCGTGCGCGCCTGGTCGGCGATGGCGCGGGTGATGGCCTGGCGGATCCACCAGGTGGCGTAGGTGCTGAACTTGAAGCCGCGGCTGTATTCGAATTTGTCCACGGCCTTCATCAGCCAGATGTTGCCTTCCTGGATCAGATCCAGGAACTGCAGGCCGCGGTTGGTGTAGCGCTTGGCGATGGAGACCACCAGACGCAGATTGGCTTCGATGAGTTCGGCCTTGGCGGCCCGGCTGATGGATTCAGCGGCTTTCAGGTGGTTGTAGTCGATGTGGAATTTCTCGGATTTGGTTTCGTACTTCTCGAAGAAGCGGGCCAGTTCTTCATTGATGTGCTTGGCTTCCTGGCTGTACTTTTCTTTCATCTTGGAAAACGCCGGATTCTTCACCCGGTCCTTGAGTTCGCGGGTCTTTCGTTCCCCGGCCATCACCTGATTGTGGTGATGGGTGATGCGATCAATGAGCCGTGTGATGGCCAGGCTGTTGAGACCCAGTCGGCGCACCTGGCGGCTGACCCGGGCCCGGGCCAGCAGGACTTCGCGGCCGATCTTGCGGCGCTTGCCAATGGTCTTTTCTCCGGCGTCGACGGCCCTCTTGAGATCCAGCAGATCCTGCAGGGCCTGATCGTAGACCAACAGTTTCTCGAACTGATGATGAACGTGCTGGGTGGCCGAAGTGCTATCGGCATCTTCGTCCTCGTCCACTTCGTCGCTCAAACCCACGACCTCCCGGATCTTGCCGGGGTTCTCTTTAAGCATCTTGCCGATGTCGATGAGCAGGCTGGAGGCCAGACGGGACCTGGAAAGCGCGCGCATGACCAGCCGGACGCCGATTTCGATGCGCTTTGCGATTTCCACTTCGTTCTCGCGCTTGAGCAGGGGAACCGTGCCCATTTCCTTGAGGTACATCCGGACGGGGTCGTTGAACTTGTCGCCTTCGGAACCGTCGATGTCGACGTCGCCATCCTTGCCCTCTTTGGTCTTTGCACCCACGGGAAGCAACTCTTCTTCGATCTGATCGCGGGCTTCCAGAGCCTCGGCCTCGGTGGCGCCGATGCCAACCGCCAGGCGGTTGAACATGTTCATCACCAGTTCAAGATCTTTCGGGGAACTGGCGGTGGCCGGCAGGAACGAGTTCAGCTCATCAACAAGCACATATCCTCGGCGGCGACCGATGGAAATGAAAGCCTTGGTGAGTTCAAAATAGGATTCGCAGGCGGGCGTTTGAATCATCGAGTCCTCAAAGAACCTCAGATACGGGGAGCCTCAGAATCTGGGGCGGTTGCGCACTTGCGTCAGTCGTAGTCCGTGGCTCATGGCCAGCAGTACGTAGCTTGGGGCAGGGTTTTCCCATTCTGTAGAAAGCCCGGAACCATTCAGTGTAGGGTACTTCGCGCTCCAGGCAAGGGCAAATTTCCAACTTTAGGGCTGTCAAGACCCCCGCAATTGCCGGGCCAAAGCGCTTTTCCGCAGCAATAGCGAGGCCTGCCTGGACTCCAGATGGCGCGTCAAGTGCGGATCCGTGGAAGAGGCCGGGTCTTGCAATTGTTGGTTCAGAGCACCCAGCTCCCTCTGAACGTAGGCAGCCTCAAGCTTGGCGAAGATCCGCTCTGGCACGGCTTCTGATTCCTCCCGTACGGCTTTCTGTGCCTCCTGGCGCCGGACCAGGGCAAGGATCTCACCGGGCAGGGATTCCTGGTCGCCGTCGGCGTCCAGTAGGGCCTGCAGGACAGGCGCGCCCAGCAGACTTTCCCACCAGGCATGGGGGAGCTCGGCGACGGATTGGCGAGTCCCGGGTTGTTGGCAGAGATGAAGCAGGGGTCGCAACAGCTCGTCCACTTTGGGCTCGGTGGATGGAAGCTTTTCAGCGACCAGCAGAGGCGAACGGAGATTTCCTGTGCCGCGATTGATTTCGGAAAGCGGGATTTGCAGTTGATGGGCCAGGCTCGCGAACAGCTCCCGCCGCTCGGGCGTATTGGGAAGGTAGGGCAGGTAGGCCTGCAGTTCCTTGAAAGCCTCCATGCGATCGGCGATACGGCGCAAATCCTTTCCCGTAAGCGCCCGGGCCAGGATGAAGCTGGTCCAATCGGGCGCGCGGCGCAACAACTCCCGGAAAGCCTCAGCGCCAACACGAAGACACCAGGTGTCGGGGTCTTCGCCTTCAGGCAACTCCAACAACCGCACATCGAATCCATGAGGCAAGGCCAGGCGAAGACTTTTCTCGAAAGCCCGACGACCGGCTGCATCGCCATCAAAGCAAAGCACGAGGCGCTTCGTGAAGCGCCCGATCATTCGCAGGTGATCCTCGGTCAGAGCCGTACCCAAGGGGGCCACGGCCTGGTGGATGCCTTGCTGGTGGAGTTGCAGGACATCGAAATAGCCTTCCACCACCACGGCGCCATCGCGCATCACGCCCTTGGCGCGGTGCATCCCGAACAGCGTCTCGCCCTTGTGGAAGAGCGCCGTCTCACGGGTGTTCATGTATTTCGGCTTGTCGTCCCCGAAGGCGCGCCCTCCGAACGCCACCAGGCGCCCCCGGCCGTCATGGATGGGGATGGTGAGGCGGTTGCGCAGGAAATCCACCAGCGAGCCGCGCTCCGTGCGTGAGGCGAGTCCAGCCTGTTCAATGATCTCCGAGGAAAAGCCATGGTTTTTCAGCGAAGTGATCAGGCCATCCCATGAATCCGGCGCCACGCCGAAGCCGGCCTCCTTCGAAAAGGCCTCGCCGATGCCCCGTTTTTTCAGGTAGGACAGGGCCTCCGCATGGCCGCCCAATTTCAGTTCGTACCAGGCCTGCGCGGCGTCCAGCACGCCGCGCAGGCGGCTTTCAAGATCCACCTCGACAGCGGGTCGTTCTCGGTATCTGGGCACTTCGATGCTGGCGGCATTCGCCAACTGCTCCAGGGCTTCGGGGAAGCTCAGGCCCTCCCGCTCCATGAGCCAGGTGAAGGCGTCGCCATGTTTCCCGCACCCGAAGCAGTGGTAGAAATTCTTCCCCGGCACCACCTGGAAACTGGGTGAGCGCTCGCTGTGAAAAGGACAATGACCCGAGTAGGCCGCGCCGGCCTTGCGCAGTTTCACCGCCTGGCCCACCAGGGCCACCAGATCCGTGGCGTCCTTCACGCGTTCAACCAGGTCGCGGTCTTTCATGGTTCAGTTGCCCAGCCAGATGAGATGCCTGAGGCCCGGCAACCAGGCGTTGGCTTGAAGCGTGAAGGACAGGAGCATCCCAAAAATCCAGTATCCAGCGAAAGCCCCCACGGGCAGAGGCTTCGGCAAACGAGCCCATGCCGAGGCCGCGCAGATGCCCATCAACCCTCCCCAGATCAATCCCCAGGAAGGTGAATACAGCAGGCCCGTGACGGCTAGGGTGCAGATGAGAACCCAACCCGGCAGCAGCCTGAGCCGATTCGCGAAGGGCTTGCGAATGCCGATGGCGGCGATGGCCCCACCCAGGCCAAAGGTAGCCAGAGGCAGTACGGAAGGCGTTTGAAGTCCCCAATCCCACCAGGGTTTGGGTAGAAACAATCCGAGCGTAAAGGGAAGCAGCCAGAGCTTGAAGTGGGGGCCGTTTTGCTGTGGATTTTCCGCTTTTGAGCGATTCCCCCAGTGGAAAACCAGGGGAGCAAGCCCCGCTCCCAGCAATCCCAGCACTGGATCCCGGCCAGAGATCAGCATCCAAAGTGAGACCCAAAGCCAAGGACCCGGCCCAGGATCAACCGGACCTTCCTCACTGGCGAAGATCGCGATTCCAAGGCCGGTGAGCACCAGCAGAATCGTGGGGAGCCATTCCCTCGGATCCCAGAACCGGAGCAAGGTCAGCCGCACGAAGGCCAGGGAAAGCAGGGCCGTGAATACTGCCAGCACCCATCGAAAGGACGCTCGTTCAGGCATGCGGAACATCCCAGGAAGAAAAAGATGAGCCATCACAAAAGCAAGGGGGGTGAGGGCCAGGATCGTCCCGTCGTGGTGGAAATTCAGGCCGGAGATGGTCAGGAGCCGCACCCATGAGCCGAGAAACAGAATGAGCCATGCCAGGGCCATCAGCGACCCCCACCATTGGCGAGCAGCGGCTCGCTGGCGATGGGATCTGGCTTGCCGTCTCCGTCGAGATCAGCGGTGTAACTGAGCAGGTGCCCATCTTCAAAGGTCAAGAGTCGCCAGCCGAAATAGGACTTCGGCCAGCGCGTCACCCGGCGGATTTCGCTTCCAAGGGTCGTGGTGACGATGAACTTGGGGCCGGGAAAATCCAGCCGGTCATCCCTCAGGCGGCCGGTGGAATCAAAGACCGCGTCGCTGTGCCAATGCCCCGAGAGAACCGCAATCACGCCATGGTCCACACAGCTTTGAATGAAATCAGCCCGGCGGGCTCCAAGGATCCCGCCGCTGCCCTTGGCCTCCCCGGTTTGGACCGTTTCACTGGGAAAGAGCGGGTGATGGAGTTGCACAAGCACTGTGCGCCCGGCTGAATCTTGCAGCTGCTGGGAAAACCAACTGAATTGCGCAGGCGTGAACTGGTCCCGACCGTGTTCTGTATCCAGGCTGAGAAGGGTGAATGGACCGAACTCCACACGATGCCACGTATCTGGTCCAAAGTGGCGAAGGTACTGGATCCAGGCCTTCCGTTCGTGATTGCCCGGGCAGGAAACCACAACAGCTCCCTGGCGCTCAAGCTCCTTGAAGAAGTTCGTGATCCGGTCGAAATCCGCGGCGGTATCGCCGTAGCCCAGATCGCCAGAGGCAAGGATCAGATCGGGTTTCACTTCGGACATCCGGGTGATGAAGATTTTCAGCAGATCGTCCCGTCCAGGTGGGGGAAGGTCCGCGATATGAACCACCTTCCAACGGCCCGAGGGATCACGGGGCCTCACTGGTTTGGGTTCGGCCACGGAGCGCGCTTTCAAGCCCATTAGGGTCCATGAAACCTGGTTGAAACCCTCGGTCCTCATTTTCTTCTGCAAATCGACAGGCACCGCGAAGGGCAGGGACAGCGCAACTTCCATTTCCGCCTTCTGGCTCATCAAAGGTAGTCCGATCACAGGTCGGTCCACCCGGGCCCTGGGTGGCCAGCCCACCGCCAGGAGGGCGACGAGGGTCAAGAGAATGGAGCAGGCCGCTCGTTTCATGGGTGAGCCTTCAGTGGCTTGTTGTGGCTCAGCAGGAAGCGGCTCCAGGTTTCATATGCCTTGGCCAGTTTAGACATCTCGGTGGCCTTGGCAGGATAGGTCATGGCTTGATTCCTGGGGTTCTGCTGGGCCACAGCGTACAGCGCCGGCCGGCCATCAGGCTCCAGATTCAAGTACAGATCATCCTGCAGCAGCCCCAACCGGGGCGGGCGGCGGAAGGTCGTGAAGGTGAACGCGCAGCTGCCGGGGTCAAAGCTTGGATCGAAGAGGTCCCGGCCGAGCGTCTGGGTTTCGGTCTCACGCCCCAGCAGGCTCAGCAGCGTGGGCAGGATATCCACCTGGGAAGCAATGGTGTGGCGTCTCTCGGGTTTCAGCAAACCCGGAGCGTAAATGATGAAGGGAATATTGTGGATCGCCAAGGTCAGGTCCCCGAACCTGGGATCGGTGCTTCCTCGGGAAATGCCGTGATCGCCCCACAGCACAAAAATGGTGTCCTGGTAGTAAGGCTGCCGGCTGGCTGCCTTGAAAAATTCCTCAAGGGCGTGGTCCATCAGCCTCAAGGCGTTGAACTCATCGCTGCCGATGAAACCTGCGGCTTTCAAATCCGCAGGGCCCGGCTCGACTCGTCGGAAATTCTTGATGTGCGATGGGATCGTAAAAGGGGGGTGGTTGCCGCTGGTTTGCAGATAGGCGAAAAAGGGTTGTTGTTCGCGGGCAAGAGCTTCGTTGGCTTCGAGCATCAGGTCCTGATCACAGATGCCCCAGACATCGACTTTGGGGCTTTTGAAGGAACCTTCTTCGTGCAGCACAAGGTCCGGCAGATTGTGGTGCAGGGCGGCCCGGATCTGGGCCCAGTTGGCGCTTCCGCCCAGAAAGTAATGTTTCCGATACTCGGTGAGGTAGCTAAGAAGCGTGTGCTGGTCCACCAGCAGGGGATTCCGGGTGGCATTCTGCACGCTGCTGACATCGGGCGTGCCGAACAGCGTGGCGAACATGGAGCGGCTGGTGTTTTCCATGACAACGTAGAAACGATCGAAGAAGATGCCCTCCCGGCTGAGCCGAGCCAAGGTTGGGGTGGGATCCAGGGGATTGCCAAAGGGTGATGTCTTGAACGCGGCCAGGCTTTCGCATTGGATGAAAACCACGTTGGGGTGACCGTGGACCTGGGGCCGTGGAGCTATTCGCCGAAGGAGCGTGGGCAGGCCATCCTTGTCGCTGGCCGGGGCGATATGGAAGTGGGAGGACATCAGGGCCTGGCTGGCCTGCACGGCTTTCAAATCGTAGCCCCCGTCCATCTCTGTCCGGGTTTCCAGAAAAAACAAAACCGGATTCAAGGCCAGCTGGGCATGGAATGCGATTTTCGCTTCAAAAGCCTCGCCCCACCGGAGCGGATAAAGGCTCCACTTTCCCCACATGGCCGAGATCAAAAGCACAGCTCCCAGCCATGCCACGCCCCATCTCCGTCCCTTGGACGGAATCGGTGCCGCAAGATCGGAGCCCAGCTTGCGCAATAGCCAGGCAATCAGTCCCATGAGTGCGGCCATCCCAAGCATTCCTGGGATCACGGGATAGCTCTCCCAGACCATGCGGGCGCTGGTGCCCAGATTTTCAAGGAACATCAGCAGCGTGCCGTTCAGTCGCGTGTGGATGTAGGAGAAGACTCCAAAATCGAAGGCGTAGCAGAGCAAGGTGAAGGCGAACACCAAGCAAGCATAGGCACCCCAAACCCGCGCTTCGGCTTTGGCGAGGCCCACTGGCCTTCCAGCCCATCTTGCCAGCCACGCCAGTAGTAAAAAGGCTACGAGCCACACACGCCCGGGTTGGTCATCCACCATGCCCACAGCCACCAGGCCTACATAAACAAGCAAGGCAACCAGGAGGGTGGAAAGTGCGAGCCAGCGCCGCCAGGAGGCCACAGAACCTGCGGTGCCGGCATCGGTGCGCAATAAAAGCCAGGGTGGAACCAGCAGGATGGCTACCCAGCGGACGTCGAATTTGAAACCCAGATAGAGCGCGCGGCCCAAACCTGCCTCCCATGTGAAGCCATGGAAAAGCCCCAGGAAGGCCAGCCGGCCGAGGGTCAACAGCCCTAACAAGCTCAAGCCAGCCAAGGCCAGGAATGCAGTCTTGGATCGTGATGATTGCGTCATCGGTTCATTGTAATGCCGGGTCCTGGGACCAAAGGCCCGCCAGGGTTTCCAGCACATGGACGCCTGCAGCCAAGGGCTCCGGATCAGGCGAATGGATCGTGGCATGCAAAACCACCGTCGCGGTTGGGAAGGCCTCGAGAAAACGGTTCGCATTGGTGGGTTCGTTCTCGAAAATCAGAACGACTTCCCCCAAGTGACGAAGTTCATCAAACAACTGGATCTTGAAGGCCAGGTCATCTTCCTCCCAAGTGGGTTTGAGGCGGAGGATCACATCCTCCGCAGGCAGCGGGAAGCCACCGGACTCCAGGGCTTGAAGGGTGCCTTGCCGCATGCCCGGATCGTCCCGGCCCGTGAGGTAGTAGGTTAGGCAGCCGACCTTCCGCACCGCGTTCACCAGTTCCACAGCGCCTGGGTAGACGCTGTCCATTTTCACGAAATGGTCCGTGAAGAAAGTGGCCCGCCAGAAATGCCGGAGTTCCGTGAGGATCGCCTGGTCGGTGAAGCCGAGTTCCTTAAGATCGGCCATCACGTTCCAGCCCATGCGATGCGCCTCGAGCTGATCCACGAAGGGCCGCAATTGATGGCGGTATTCCGAAAAAGCGCGTGCGATGGCCAGATTCCTGGGGCCGGTGCAGAACAACGTCGAATCCAGATCGTAAACCGCGATGGGGCGCCGCGCCCCGGCAGGCCGCGTTTTCAGCTGCTCGATGGCTTCGAGGATGGGGTTGTGGGGGGACATGGGCTCCAATTTGCTAGAAAACTACTCTCGCAGAGGTACGCGGAGATTGCAGAGGTTCACAGATCATTTCTGTTCAGCGAACCTCCGTTTCCTCGTCTTTTCTCTGTGGGTGTTTTTATTTTAATGCGCGGCACTGCCCGGTTTCGCGTTCCAGACACGGGTCATGATCAAGGCGCCCACCAGGCTGAAAGGGATCATGGCGCCGACCCAGACCCAGGCATGGCTTGGGTCATGACCGCTGGTGGCGATGCCATCCCAGCCATAGGTCTTGAGGATCCAGCCCAGCCCGAAGCCCGTGAGTCCACTGCCGATGTATTGGATCCCATCCAGGGCGCCGGCCACGGTGGCCGCGGCTTTGCGGCCTCCGAAGTCCATGCTGGCCGTGCCGCTCAGCATGCCGTGGACACCGAAGATGAACATGGCGGTGAGGCCCAGCAGGACGATGGCCCACACCTGGCCGAGCCAGGTGCCATGTCCCAGCGCCATGCCCAGCAGGCAAAGCATGAGCACCTGCGCCAGATAGAAAAGCAGGGCCACGGGCGGACGGCGGGACTGGAAGAGCTTGTCGCTCATCCACCCGCAAAGCAGTCCGCCAAATATGCCGCCAAGCATGAAGGCCACGCCGGTCCACCAGAAGAGATGCGTCTTCTTGGAAAGGTTGTAGACTTCCGCCAGATACTCGGTGAAGTAGAGCATCACGCCCTGCCGGACGAAGCCCGTGCAGAACTCGGCCCCGATCAGGAACAAGATGATGGGGTTGTGAAATACTTTCTTAAACAGGTCTATGAGGGGCAGGGGTGCATCTTCCGCTTCATCGGCCCTGGAGCCGTCCCCGGTGTCGAAGTCCGGAAAACCCGCATGGCTGGGGCGATTCCGGACCAGGAAATAGTCGACGATGAACATGCCGCCCATGGCGGCGGCGGGCACGAACCAGATCACTGTCCAACTGCTGAAGCTGGCCAGCAGCCAGGCGCCGATGGTGGTCGCCAGGAAGTAGCCCGAGGAGATCATGATCCCGAAAATGCCGCCAAAAACGCCGCGCTCGTGCACGTGGAACCAGGTGCTGTTCACCTTCACCACAGAGAGAGCGCCAAAACTCTGGAAGTACATGTTGGCGGACCAGAGCAGGCTCATGCCCACCAGCAAACGCGTGGTATGGCCGCCCAGGAACATCATTCCGATAAGGAGGTTCAGCAGCGCCGCGCCGAAGGCACCTACGAGAATCGCTTTCCGGCCACCGATGCGATCCGCGATCGGGCCGTTGAGCGCCACGCTGAGCCCGTAGGTCCAGAAGCCTGCGGTGGCGATGATGCCCATCTCGGCCTTGTCCAGGTGATACCAGGCTCCGATGTCGCTTTTGACCAGATTGAAGTTGTAGCGGCCCATGTACATGGTCGCGTAGGTGAGGCCCAACGGGAACCAGTTCAGAAAACGCCGGGTTCTGTATTCGATGGTGTGGTCCACGAGATCCTTCCGGAATAATTAAAGCCCGATCAGGCTATGACCACGGTGTAACAACCCTGCGACGGACCACCATTTACCTCGTCACCACTTTTTCTATCCGCTTCTCGTAATGGGTGCCTAGCACCAGACGATGCACATAGACTCCCGGCGTGTGGACATTGTCCGGATCAAGGTCGCCCACCTCGACGATTTCCTCGACTTCGGCGATGCAGATCTTCCCGCAGGTCGCGGCCATGGGATTGAAATTGCGCGCGGTCTTCCTGTAGATCAGGTTGCCCAGGCGATCCGCTTTCCAGGCTTTGACGAGTGCGAAGTCCGCCACGATGCCTTGCTCAAGCACGCATTCGCGGCCGTTGAAGACTTTTGTTTCCTTGCCTTGGGCTACGACGGTTCCGGCAGCGGTGGGTGTGTAGAAGGCTGGAATCCCTGCGCCGCCGGCCCGCATGCGCTCGGCCAGGGTGCCCTGGGGCGCGAATTCAAGCTCCAATTCGCCATGCAGGTATTGGCGCTCGAACTCAGCGTTCTCGCCCACATAGGAACTGACCATTTTCTTGATCTGGCGATTCTGAAGGAGGAGGCCCAGGCCGAAATCATCCACGCCGGCGTTGTTGGAATAGCAGGTCAGGCCCTTCACTCCCTTTCTTACGAGTGCGGCGATGAGGTATTCGGGGATGCCGCACAGACCGAACCCACCCACGGCCAGGGATGCGCCATCAGTGATATCCTTCACGGCTTCATCTGCCGAAGCCACACGCTTGTCGATCACTTGAGCCTCCAACCCCATTGATGCTTTGATGATGCCAGACTTGGGCAAGGAGACCGGACGTGGGCATCGCGGAATTGGTTCTTTTGGCGGCAATGGGGTTCCAGGCGCAGGACCCGGGGAAGGTGGCAGCCCCGGCAATTCCGCTTCCGCCGACAGCACAGCCGCCCCCAGCGGTCGCGGCACCCATTTCGAATCCATTCCAGCCTGCACCTGGCGATCCCCATCGCGATGCGCGGGAGACGCACCTTCACGGAGTCAAGAAACTCACCCAGACCGGATCCAATGCCGAGGCCTATTGGAGCTGGGACGGCAAAAGGATCATTTTCCAAAGCACCAGGGATGGCCGTGACTGCGACCAGATTTACGTCATGAATTCCGACGGATCCGGCCAGCACCTGGTCAGCACAGGAAAAGGCCGCACGACCTGCGGCTATTTCATGCCCGGTGACAAAAGGATCATCTACGCCAGCACCCATGGCGGGGGCGCGGACTGTCCGCCGAGCCCTCCTTTCACGCCGGGAACCTATCGCTGGCCTGTGTTTCCAAGTTACGACCTTTACACGGCGAAACCGGATGGCACCGATGTCCAGCCCCTATTGGCCCATGACGGCTACGATGCCGAAGCAACCGTGGCGCCCAACGGCAAGTGGCTGGTGTTCACCTCTGAACGCAGCGGAGACATCGACCTATGGGTGGCCGACATCAACGGGAACAACTTGAAACGCCTCACCGATGCCGTGGGTTACGACGGGGGCGCCGTCTGGAGCCCCGATTCCAAGCTCATTGCCTGGCGCACCAATTATCCTAAAGGCGATGCGGCCACCGCCAAGTACCGCGAACTCCTGAAGCAGCACCTCGTGGAACCCATGGACATGGATATCTGGGTGATGAACGCCGACGGCAGCGGAAAGCGGCAGTTGACCCACCTGCTTGGCGCAGCCTTTGCGCCAGTCTTCTCACCCGACGGGAAATCCGTGGTCTTCGCCAGCAACTGGGAGGACCGGGAGGGCAAGGGCCGCAATTTCGAACTCTACAAAGTGAACCTGGATGGCGCCGGGCTGGAGCGGCTTACCTACACGGGGAATTTCAACTCCTTCCCCCACTTCAGCCCCGACGGCAAAAAACTGCTGTGGGTGAGCGGCCGTGAAGCCTCCGCGCCGCGGCAATTCAATGTCTTCGTCGCGGACTACCGCCAGTGAGCGGAAAGCCCGCCATGTTCCTCGACCGGGACGGAACCCTCAACGAGGAAGTGGACTACCTCCACAAACCCGAGGAACTGGTGCTCATCCCAGGCGCGGCTCAGGCCGTGGCGAGACTCAACGCCCGGGGGATACCGGTGGTTGTGGTCACCAATCAGAGCGGCATCGGGCGCGGTTACTTTGGGTTCAAGGAATTCGACGTGATCACGGCTCGCATGTCTGAATTGTTGGCACACGCGGGAGCCCATCTGGACATGGTCTGCGTCGCCCCGCATCACGAAATGGGACAAGGGGAATTCGCCCACCCGGACCATCCTGAGCGAAAACCCAATGCGGGAATGCTGATCCGCGCCGCCCAGGAACACGGTTTGGATCTGTCGCGTTCCTGGATGATCGGAGACAAGGAGAGCGATCTTGAAGCCGGGCGCAGGGCTGGTTGCCATGTGGCTTTGGTGCGGACAGGCTACGGAAAAAGCGTGGACGGGTCGCTGGCGGATCTGGTGGCTGAGGGCCTTCCGGAAGCGGTGGATCGAATCCTGGAAAACTGGATCTGATGGAAAAGCGCGATCTGGTCCAGGGGCGGATCATCCAACGCTACAAGCGTTTCCTGGCTGATATTGAATTGTCCGATGGTTCCGTCATCACGGCTCACACCACCAACACCGGCTCCATGAAAACCTGCTGGGAACCCGGCGATAAAGTGCTGCTTTCCCATCACGACGATCCCGCCCGGAAACTGAAATACACGTGGCTCGCATGTGATCGGGACGGTGTTTGGGTGGGCGTAGAGACTGGAATGCCCAATCGCGTGGTCGCCGATGCAGCGCGCAATGATGCCCTGCCGGGTCTCCCGGGACTGGTGGATGTCTCCACCGAACGGAAGTATGGGTCTGAAAACAGTCGCATCGATGTGCTGGCGAAAGATGCCCAGGGCCGTCGCGTCTATATCGAAGTGAAGAATACGACGCTGAAGATGGGCTCCCATGCCTGCTTTCCAGATGCGGTCACCGAGCGCGGGACCAAGCATCTCCGGGAGCTTCAGGGCATGGTGGACCAGGGTCATCGGGCCGCCCTTGTGTTCTTTGTCCAGCGTGGGGATGTGGCTGCCTTCGACGCGGCCCGCGACATCGATCCGGCCTACGCGGAAGAACTCGATCGCGCCGCCGCGGCCGGCGTCGAAGTGCTTCCCCTTGCGGTAACGCTCCGGGTACGAAAACAGAAGAACGGCTTGTTCGGACTGCGCTGGGAACTTCCAGGTCTGCTGCCCTGGACGCGGCGCCAGTCCACGGATCAGCCTTTATCTTCTCGGCCCATTGGGCCCGAGGCGGGCAGGTAATGCGATTGGATGGCTGAAATGGCCGTGGCGGCCCTGCGCCGGCCCAGGAAGACTTCCACAAACAATCGGTCGTCAGGGTTAACGGAGCCTTTGAACCAGCGGCACTCAAACGAATATCCGGAATCAGTCTTGATACCGGCATTGGCAGATAGAATCCTGGCTTTCAAGGAGCCCGGCGAGGCCCGTTTCAAGTGGTCTTCATCACCAGCCTTTACCAACCAGAACCGGAAGTGGGGCTTGGTCCGGGAATTCAATCCTTCCAGATGGATCTCCCCGCTGAGCTTGGGCTCAAAGCCTGGCGCAGGGGTTTCACCGCTCCGGTCCTGAACAATTCCTGGACCAAACAACACCGAGACGCTGGAAACTTGGGCCGAAATCGGGCTCTGTGGGGTCTGGGCGAACAGTGGCATGACTGAGATCACAAGTAACGTCGTGCGGCGCATGGGAACTCCCTAATGTATTGCTACTCTGAAGGGGATGGAGGTTCCATGCCTGAGATGAAAAAGACGCCTTTGAACGCCGCCCACCGGACCCTGGGGGCAAAAATGGTGGATTTTGGCGGCTGGGACATGCCCGTGCAGTATCCGGCGGGCATCCTGGCAGAACACGAGGCCGTGCGCACCAAGGCCGGGCTGTTCGACGTCAGCCACATGGGCGAACTCCGTGTGAGCGGCAAGGATGCCTTGAAATTCCTTCAATACATCACGCCGAATGACGTCTCAAGTCTCCACGTCAGCCAGATCCATTACACAGCGTTCCTGTACGAGAACGGCACCTTTGTCGATGACCTGTTGATCTACAAGGAAGGCGAGGAAGAATACCTGCTGGTGGTGAATGCCGGGAATATAGCGAAGGATTTTAAATGGGCTTTGGAACACGTTGCGGGCTTCGATGTCCGAGTGACAAACGAGAGCGACGCCACCGCCGAAGTAGCGCTCCAGGGGCCCCTCGCTGAAAAAATCCTGCAGCCGCTCTGCGATCTGGCGCTTGGGGAAATGGGCTACTACTTCTTCCGCCATGGCACCGTGGCGGGGGTTCCCGCCCTGGTCAGCCGCACGGGATATACCGGGGAAGACGGCTTTGAAATCTACGTGACAGCCCAGGCCGCCGAAAAAGTCTGGCACGCGATTCTGAACGCGGGAGCACCACTAGGACTCATACCCACGGGGCTGGGGGCCCGCAACACACTGCGGCTGGAATGCCGGATGTCCCTCTATGGCCATGAGATCAACGACACCACCAACGCGCTGGAAGCGGGCCTGGGGTGGATCGTGAAGTTGAAGAAGGAGGCCGATTTCATCGGCAAGAAGGCGCTGCTCGCCGCCAAGGAGCAAGGCCTCCATCGCAAGGTGGTGGGCTTCCGGACAATGGAAAAACGGGACATCGCCCGGGATGGAATGTCCGTGGTGAAGGACGGCCAAAGGATCGGTTACGTCACCAGTGGCGGGCCCTGCCCGACGGTTGGTGCGAACATAGGACTGGCCTACGTCCCCTTGGGCCTGGATGAAGTCGGGGGAAGGATCCAGATTGACATTCGTGGCCGCGCCGTTGAGGCGGAGATCATCCCCACGCCTTTCTACAAACGAAAGAAATGATCGCGCAGCCAACAGCCTAGAGCTCATAGCCCACTTCCCTTACACTGACTTTGCAGCCTCGGAGGCGTCATGTATCCAGCAGACCTCAAGTACACCACGGACCATGAGTGGATCAAGGTCCACGCGGATGGCACCGCCCTGGTGGGCATCACCCACTACGCCCAGGAAGCCCTGGGGGATGTTGTCTTTGTGGATCTGCCGGAAGCGGGCGACAAACTCTCCGTTGGAGACGAATTCGGCACCGTGGAATCCGTGAAGACGGTATCCGAACTACTGGCTCCCGCGAGCGGCACGGTTACGGAATTGAACACTGACCTGACCGACCATCCGGAATATGTGAACGAGGATCCCTACGGCAAGGGCTGGATGCTGAAGCTGGAGCTTTCAGGGGATCTCCCCGCCGACATGCTCGATGCCACCGCCTACGAGGCGCTGGTAGGTTCGGAAAGCCATTAAGTGGCATTGATATTGAAACGGGGAACGGGCGGCCGTTCTCTGACGCTATTTCTGGTGGCAGGGATGGCACTGGGGGGCCAGGTTCCGGCGGTCCTGCAGCTGGCAACGGTCAAGTCGGTGGTGCCGCCGGCGGCTTCAGATGAATCTGCGGTCCAAAAGTCCCATGAGCCAAAACTCCAGCCACAGATTGACCTTCCCCGGCTCAAAGCTCTGGTCGAAGCCGCTGAAAAAGCCATCAAGGTGGAGGGTGAAGAAGACTGGGACACAGCATCAGAGCGATGCGACGAGGCCGAAATACTTGTGGCAGATTGGTCCGATGACGCCCTGAGAAAACCAGAGGTGCTCGCCCTCCTGGCTCGGCTGCATCAGGTTCAAAAGCAGCTCGATGTGAACGAACCCGGCACCCCGGTCACCCAGGAACCAGGCCTTCTTGTGACCGAAGAGGTCATCACCCTCAGCGGCGAGGACCTGCGCGCTGAACAGGAAAGAGTGAAATCGGCAGAGCAGGGCGCCGTATTTGATTTCCCCATCGACTTGAACAACAAGGTGTTGGGCCTCGTGCGCGCCTTCACCACGGAAAAGCGTGGGTTCATGGAGAACGCGCTTTCCCGCTCTTCACAATGGATGCCGATGATCCGCCAGGTGTTCGCCGAGGAGGGTATTCCCCAGGACCTGGCCTACCTGGCCGTCATCGAATCAGGGTTTCGCAATGAGGCCCGGAGCCGTGCCGCGGCGGTAGGCATGTGGCAGTTCATTCGATCAACAGGCCGGATCTATGGCCTCAAAGGCAACGCCTGGGTCGAAGAGCGCCGGGACCCCGTGAAGGCCACCCGCGCAGCGGCGCGCTACCTCAAACAGCTCCGCGAAGTCAGTGGAGACTGGTATCTGGCTCTGGCCGGTTACAACGCCGGTCCCCTGACGCCAGAGCGGGCCATCCAGGCCTTGGGTACCCGCAACTATTGGGACATCTATCGCTCCCGGTTCCTGCGCAATGAAACGAAAAATTATGTGCCTTCGTTGTGCGCGGCCATCCTGGTGGGCCGATTCCCGGAACGGTACGGCCTGAATGTGATGCAACTTCGGCCCTACGCATTTGAAACTGTGGACATCGAGCGGCAGACCAGCCTGACGGTGATCGCGAATCTGGCCGGCACTGATGCCGGCACCCTTCGCGAACTGAACCCTGAACTGCTTCGGGCTACCACGCCCCCGGGGCGCTATACCTTGCGGGTGCCGCCCACCATGGCCGTCCCCACTGCCCGGGCCCTGGCCAAACTGCCGAGCCAGAAGCTCCTGGACTTCAAGAGCTATGTCATCCGACAAGGCGACACGCTCTCAAAGGTGGCCGCGCGATTCAAGGTGAGCGAAGATGACCTGCTCACCACAAATAATCTGAACCGCGCCCAGTTCCGCCGGGGGCGACGTATTCAAGTTCCGCCTCCCGCAGTCCTTCCCATTGACAGCAAAGATCTGTTGCCGAAGGAGGAACGAGCCAAGATTCTTGGGGACCAACCCCTGCCTGCGCTCCCGCGCCTCCCCGGTGATCCCGGAATCAAGCCAGCTGTGGCCTCTTCCAGCACTCCGCGACCAGCCGGACTGCCAGCGGTGGTGAATCCTCCCGCGCCTGCCGTAGCCGCTGCACCGCCAGTTCCGGCCGCGGCTGTGCCGGCGGCTCCGGCCTCGGTTGTACCGACGGCTCCGGCCTCCAGTCCGGTGAGCCCCCTGCGCGAACTTCCGGCTGCCTCCGCCAAGGCCCCCGTGCCCAGGTACTACAATGCACTTGCCGGGGACAGCCTGGACTCCGTCGCAAAGGCCTTCAGCGTGTCCCTTCCCGAGCTGGAAAAACTGAATCCCGAAAGCAACCGCGTGCTTGTGGCCGGCACCGCCCTCCGACTGCCTGACGCCCCAGGTTTGAGTCCCTCCGTCCGTGCCGTTGCCCAGAATGCGGCGCCCTCACGTCCAGAACGCATCCACACCGTCCGCCGGAAGGAGACTCTGTTCTCCATCGCCTCCATGTACGGGACCACCGCCGTCCAGCTGCGCACCTGGAACCGCCTGAGCGGCAACCGCGTGCGCGTGGGCCAGCGATTGCAAGTCTCCGGCCCCTGAATCGGGCTTGATCCATTCCGGGCTTGGTGCGATACTTGTGGTTCCCCTTGGGGCTTTAGCTCAGCTGGGAGAGCGCTTCCATGGCATGGAAGAGGTCAGCGGTTCGATCCCGCTAAGCTCCACCAAAAGGCCGCCATCCGGCGGCCTTTTTCATGCCCGGGGCCAAGTCGAGAGTCAAAAAGTCAATAAGTCAAAAAGTTAAAAAGTTAACAGCCTTAAACATCAGCTCTCATCGCTTAGCCCTCAACTTTTCAACTTTTCAACTTCTCAATCCTCGACCTTCACGGACACGCATTGCTCGCATCCCTCAACCATGTCTCGCTCAGCTTCGGTCCCCACGAGGTGCTGAAGGACGTGACCTGGGCGCTGGAAGAAGGCGAATGCTGGGGTCTCATCGGCCGCAACGGCGCGGGCAAGAGCACGATTTTCAAGCTCCTCCTGGGACAGCTGGAGGCGGACAAGGGCACCGTCGTCAGGCCGACCAAGGAGCGGGGTATACGCATGGGCCACTACGCCCAGGATCTGATCCCCGAGACCGGCGGGTCCATCCTGGAAGAAACCCTGGCGGCTTTCGGCGATGTGGAAAAACTGCAACACGAGATGCGGGAGTTGGAACACCGGATGAGCGAAGCCGGCGTGGATCTCGATGCGGTCATGGCCCGCTACCAGGACGTGACCGAAGCCTTCGAACGGTTTGATGGGTTCAGCATCCGTGCCCGTGCCGAAAGCATTTTGCAGGCTCTGGGCTTCAGTCAGGATCAGTTTGAAAAGCCCGTGGATGCGCTCAGCGGCGGCCAGAAGTGCCGCGTGATGCTCGCGAAGGCGGTGCTTCAGGGCCAAGATCTGCTGCTGCTGGATGAGCCCACGAACCACCTGGATCTGCCCTCGCTGCGCTGGCTCGAGGCTTTTGTCGACGAAAGCTCCGCGACGGTGGTGGTCATTTCCCATGACCGCTATTTCCTGGACAAGACCGCCACCAGCATCCTGGAAATCGAGCTGGGCAAGAGCCGGGCCTACGAAGGCAACTACTCGGAGTTCATGGAGAAAAAAGAGCAGGAATTGGAATTGGCCGAGCGCCATTTCGACCGGCAGCAGGACTACATCAAGAAGCAGGAGGAATACATCCGCCGCAACATCGCGGGGCAGAACACCAAGCAGGCCAGGGGCCGCCGTACGCATCTGGCCAAGCTCGAGCGCATCGCCAATCCTCTCCAGGACCGGCGCAAGGTGAAGTTCTCTTTCCCCGAAACCCAGCGGGGCGGCGACGTGGCCCTGGTGCTGGAAAACGCGAGCGTGGGCTGGGATGGGAAAGCCCTCTACAAACCGTTGGAGCAGTTGCAGATCAAGCGGGGCCAGAAGCTCGGCATCGTCGGACTGAATGGCACCGGCAAGTCCACGCTGCTGAAGGCCATCGCCGGGGAGATCACGTTCATCACCGGGCAGGCCAGGCTCGGCAGCCAGGTGAAGATCGGCTATTTCGATCAGCACCATAAGAACCTGGATCCGCGCAACAACGTGTTCCAGCAGATCCACGCCGTGAATCCCAAGGCCGTGAAGCAGGATGTGATGGGCTTCCTGGCCAAGTTCAGCTTCCGCGGCGATGAAGTGGAAAAGCCGGTCACGGCGCTGTCCGGAGGAGAGCGGGCACGGCTCAGCATCGCCACGCTCATCCGCGACGGCGTGAACCTGTTGCTGTTGGACGAACCCACCAACCACATGGATATCCCGTCCATGGAAGCGATGGAAGACACCATCCTGAGCTTCACCGGGGCGGTGGTGGTGGTGACCCACGATCGCTACCTGCTGGGCCGCGTGGCCGAAAGCCTGTTGCGCATCCATGAGGGCCAGGCCGAATTCCGCGAAGGTGGGTACGAGGATAATCAGGACTGGGTGGATCTGGATCTCACGGCGGATGAACCGGACGAGGAGCCGGGTTCAAAGTCTCAAGTATCGAGTCCCAAGTCCCAAGTCCCGAGTCCCAAGACTCAGGATTCATCCAAGTCGAAGCCTGTGGACAAAGAGGTGCAAAAAGCCTTCAAGAGATTGGAGCGCAAGGCACAGGAAGCCGAGGCCAAGGTGGGTGAGCTGGAAGGCAGGATCGCAGCGCTTTCGCAGGAGATGGCCGCCATGGATCCCAACGACTGGCAGGCCTTCACCGCCAAGCTGGATGAGCAGAAAAACCTGGAATCCGAACTCGCCTATGCCATGAACGCCTGGGAAGAAGCCCAAGGGGCGCTGGAAATAGCCCAGGGCTGAATCGGCTTACCCCCCGGTCGGGTTCACTCGGTGCTGCTGCTTCTCGATCCGTCGATCTGGGATGAACCACATGACTGCGACGACGGCGTAAAGCGCGCAGGAAATCCTTGGTGCCAGGAACGCCAGGGGAATAGCCGTGGCATAGGTTGCCACCGAGACCTTGCCCTTGAAATCCCGGCCGATGGCGTGGGCAAGGAACGAATCCGTTCCATGGTGGGCGATGAGGACCCGGCTCAAGATGAAGTAGGCAAGACCGGCGAAGAACAGCACCACCCCATATAGCGCCACGGGCCAGGGAGCGAAATGGTTCTCCCCCATCCAAGAGGTGACGGAGGGTATGAGCGACAGCCAGAACAACAGGTGCATGTTGGCCCAGAGGATCTTTCCATTGACCTTTTGGACCGCCTGCCAGAGGTGATGGTGGTTGTTCCAGTAGATGCCCAGGTAGATGAAGCTGAGTACATAGCTCAAGAATGCGGGCAATAGGGGGCGCAATGCGCCGGGATGCGCCCCGGCGGGTACCTTCAGTTCCAGGACCATGATGGTGATGATGATGGCGATCACGCCGTCACTGAAAGCTTCCAGCCTGCCTTTATTCATCGACAACCCCCGTTGAAGTCCGTATGGCAAAATACACTAGCTGATCCCTGAAAACGAGGTTCCCATGCGCCTTCCCATCTATCAAATCGATGCTTTCGCGGATCGGCCCTTCGCGGGCAATCCCGCCGCCGTGATGCCCCTGGAATTTTGGCTCCCCGACGATGTCATGCAATCCATCGCCCGCGAAAACAACCTGGCCGAAACCGCCTTCCTGGTGGAAGAACCGGGTGGCTGGCGCATTCGATGGTTCACACCGGAATGCGAAATCGATCTTTGCGGCCACGCCACGCTGGCCTCGGCTTTTGTTCTATTCACGGAAGTGAATCCTGCCTTGGGTGAAGTGGTTTTCCATTCGCGCAGTGGCCGCCTCGAAGTGTTCAAGGATCAAGGCCGGCTGGTTCTCGACTTCCCCTCCAGGCCGCCAAAAATGGTGGATCACATCGATGGCTTGGCGGAGGCCTTACGCGCGAAGCCCAGTGAGTATGGGCTATCGCGGGACATGCTGGCGGTCTTTGAAAGCGAAGCGGAGATTAGGGCACTGAAACCCGACATGGCGGCTCTTGGGGAATTGAAGACGCTGGGGATCATCGTCACCGCCAAGGCCACCACTCCAGGAGTGGATTTCGTATCACGCTTTTTCGCTCCTTCGGTGGAGGTGGGCGTGCCCGAAGATCCCGTTACGGGTTCGGCCCACTGCACCCTGATCCCATTCTGGGCAGAGCGCCTGGGCAAGATGAGCATGCGGGCCCTGCAGGTTTCGAGAAGGGGAGGGGAACTTTGGTGCGAGCTCAAAGATGAGCGGGTACACATTGGGGGTCATGCGGTGAAAGTGATGCAAGGGGAATTCTGGCTTTGACCTGCAAGCCTTGGGTTCTAGCCCAGGGTCCTTCGCTGGCACACTATTCCCATGAGCCTGCTACTCGCCGTCGACGTCGGCAACACCAACATCGTGCTGGGGGTCTTCGATCTTTCGAAGGGAGCGAAAGCGCCGCTCATGTGTTCCTGGCGGCTGGCCACATCCCGGGAGCGCACTGCCGACGAATATGGACTCTCCACGCTCGCACTGTTCCGGCACCAGGACCTGGAGCCTTCCCAGATCAAGCACCTAGTTGTTTCCTCGGTGGTGCCGCCCCTGCACCCGGTCCTGCAGAGCTGGGCCCGCACCTACTTCGACGTGGAACCGCTGTGGATCGAGCCTGGCGTGAAGACCGGCCTGAAGGTCCTGATCGAGAATCCCGCCGAGCTGGGCGCCGACCGTCTGGTGAACGCGGTGGCGGGCATCGAGAAATACGGTGCGCCGCTCATCACAGTGGATTTCGGCACGGCAACGACTTTCGACGTGGTGAATGACCGGAAGGAATACCTGGGCGGCCTCATCGCGCCGGGCCTGAAGATCAGCGCTGAAGCCCTTTTCCAGAGAGCCTCGCGGTTGCCGCGCATCGAGATCACCGAGCCCGAGCGGCTGGTGGGGCGCAACACCGTGCAGGCCATGCAGTCGGGCATTTTCTATGGCTACGTCGGCCTGGTGGACGGCATCCTGGAGCGGTTGCTGGTGGAATATCCTGGCGCGACCGTGTTGGCGACGGGCGGTCTCGCGAAAGTCATCGCGGACTCTAGCAAACACATTGACCACGTGGAGCCGGACCTGACCTTGGAGGGCTTGCGTCTGATCTGGCAGCGGAACGAACAGTTGATCCGCCGTGCCACCAAATCCCACCCGTGATGGCGTTCCCTGTTCAACCGCTTGCGCTCATTCATTTCGCTGAGCTGGATTCGACCCAAGCATTCCTTCGGCGTCATCCTGAATTGGGCTTTTGCGCCGTGGTGGCAGATGCGCAGACCGAGGGACGCGGCCGCCAAGGCAGCACTTGGATCAGCGAACCGGGAGCGGGCTTGTGGATGTCCGTGGCCCTGCCGCAACCCGACCTGGCGCCGGGCATCGTGCTTCAACGGGCCATGGCGAGGGTGACTGAGTGCCTGAGGGACTGTGGTGTGGAGCTGGGTCTCAAATGGCCCAATGATCTTGTTGCGCGCAAAGATGGTCAGCTCGTGAAACTCGGCGGCATCATCGGCGAGAAAGCCGGAGAGCGACTGATCCTGGGTCTTGGCGTGAATCTTCAAAGCGCGCCGCGATTGGAGGGCCGCGCCATCCCAGCCGCGAGCCTGGCAGAGTTGAACGCCATCGTTCCGGAACCGCGCGCCTTGGCACGTGCGATCCTCGAAGCTTGGCAGGATCTAAATGTTGAATTCAGCCCAGCCTTTCAATGGCCGACGAGTGGCACGCCCATCCAGTGGGAACAAGGGCAGGGTGTCGTGATGGGTTGGGAAGAGGACGGGCGCTTGAAAGTCACCACTGCATCGGGCATCGAACGCTTGAGCACCGGGGAGATTACCAGGCTTACCCGATCAATTCCTTGAGCTTCGCGTAACCGCTTCTGCTCACGGGCAATTTCGTCCCGTCCCGCAGGATGGCGGTCCAGCTGTCCGTCAGGCCTTGCTCCAGGCGGGCCAAGCGATCCAGTGGCAGGATGAAGGAGCGGTGGATACGCAGGAAGCGCTTGGGGTCCAGCTGATTTTCAAGACTCGAAAGAGTCTGCTGCTTCAGGTAGCTGCGGCCCTCGGTTTTCAGTTCCACATAGTCATCCTGGGCCTGCACGTAATCCAGTTTGTCCAATGAGATGAAAGTGACTTTCGAGCCATCCCGAACCACCAGACGCTCCAGAGGCCAGGAGCCGCGGGCGGCGGCGGCAAGTTCAGAAGGGCGGGAAACAGTGAACTGTCCGGCGATGCATTTCGCCTTGGCCTTTGTGAGGGCTTCTTCAAAGCGGGCCTCGCTGAAGGGTTTCAGCAGGTAGTCAACGGCGTGGGCTTCGAAGGCCTTGATCGCGTGTTGATCGAAGGCCGTGATGAAGACCGTGGCGGGCTGCCATTCTCCACCTGGGCCGGGCCCAGTGCCTGAAATCAATTCGAGCACTTCGAAGCCATCCAGTTTCGGCATCTGGATATCCAGAAAAAGCAGATCGGGCTTCTGTTCCGAGGCGGCCTTCACGGCCTCAAAGCCATTCGCGCATTCAGCCAGGATCCTTATTTCCGGATGGGCCTGCAGATGCTCCCGGACCAGGCCCCGCGCCAGTTCTTCGTCGTCCACGATGAGTGCGGTGAAGGTGTCTTTGCTCATGGCTCCGTCTCCAGGGGAAAGGTCAGCACAACTCGATGGCGGCCTTCTTCATAGCCCGATTCGAACCGGCAGCGATCAGGATAGCGCCCCCAAAGGCGTTGGCGCACCTGCCGCAGACCCATTCCCAGACCGGGTTTCAAAGGAGCATCCTGAGTCGCCGGATTGTCCACGGTGAAGGTCACGGTTCCTTGCTGTACCCTTGCCTGAAGTCGAAGTTCTCCACCTTCAGGCAATGCGGAGATGCCGTGCTTGATGGCGTTTTCCACCAGGGGTTGCAGCAGCAGGGTAGGCACCAGAGCGCCTTCGGCTTCGGGTGCGATGTCCCAAGCCACCTTCAAGCGTTCACCAAAACGGATCTGCTCGATGGAGAGGTAGGCCCTCACTAGATCCAGTTCTTCGCGCAGCGCCACCTGCCGCCGCTCACCCAGGCCCAGGCTTTTCCTCAGGAAATCCGACAACAGCAGACACATTTCCCGGGCTCTTTTCGCGTCCACTGAGGTAAGGGCGCTGATGGAGTTCAGGCTGTTGAACAGGAAGTGGGGGTTCAGCTGCGCCCGCAGGGCTTTCAATTCAGCTTCCTGAGCCAGCATCCGCAACTGCAGGTGCTCTGCTTCAGCCTTCTGGGCGCGCTGCAGCGCGATAAGCAAGTAATAGAACGCGGCGGAGGCCAGATACAGGACGATGCCCAGGGACCAGAACACAGGCAGGGCTGGCGTGATCCGTTGGGGCAGGGCATGGAGCGCATCAAAACGACCCAGGAACTTGGCGACGCCCCAGGCCGTCCCGCTCCAGAATCCAGCATCAACGACGGCCGCGAGTCCCCAGATCACAAAGAGATTCCTGAGGCTCTGGTTCTCGAGGTTCACGGCCTTGCAGATGTAGTAGGGCGAAAGGTAGATCCCGGCCCCCAATACAGCCATTGGGCCGGCGAGGGCCAAGGCCTCCAGGCGGGTCCAGCCCTGCATCACCGCCAGGCCGGCCAGCAGCCCGCCCAATGGCACCCAAAGGATCAGGTAGGCCAGAAGGCGGGCGCGGCTGTTGAGAATTGGATGCATGTTTCAGTGCCGGATTTCCAGGCCGCCGAACAGGATCACTCCTGTGAGCACCAGCCTGGGCAAGGATGCATCCGGCATGTGCGCATAGAACTCCTGGGTCTTGTCGTCGATGCCGCCGAAAAGGACCGTGGCATGGTTTATCACGACCCAATTCTCGGGGATCTTGATCTCACCGCCGCCGAAGAGCGTGAACACGTCCATCTTGACCTGGTTCCCGGCTGGCGTTGCGCCTCGCAGGTCAGCATCGAAGCCGCCGAAGATGGCCGTGAATTCACCGCCCTCGAAGGCTTGCGAGACCACACGGCGTTTGGCTCCGCAAAAGATCGCGGTGCCTTGGACGTAGTGTTCCGTGTTGGATCTTCCCTGGGCGGATCCCGGCCTGCTCTTGTTCAGGGAGCGCGTCACCATCCAGAAGCCAAAGGCCACCAGGCCCATGGGTGCGATGGCTTCCGCCAGGTTGCCGTGGCCCAGCATCACCAGCAGGAAGAAGGTGCCGATGGCCACCAGAAACAAGCCGCCGCCGCCGTAGCGGAGGCCATCCTGCCAGAGCTTCGCAAAACCCCAAAAGATGATCACCACCGGCCAGAGCCGGAAAAATAGATGGGAACTCATCAGCCCCAGGTTGTCGAGTGTGAACGCCACGCCCGCCAGGATCAACGCGATGCCGAACACCAGCTTTGGCGTGAAGGTGCCGCGAGGGGCGGGGGCTGACGGCGGTGCAGGTGGCTGGCTATCGAGAGGTGTCTGGTTCATATCGTTCATGGCTGTGTCTCTTTGGATGTATTGAGGATCTCAGATTTGTCCGGTTTAGGGGGCCGTGGGACGAAAGTGCGAAGCGCCAGGAGTGCGCCGAAGTACACCAGGATCATTGGCCACCAGCGATGAATGATCCCGTCATGGCCGGTTTCACCCAACAGGCCCACTATTCCAATCCATAGCAGGACATGTCCGCCGGTACCCCAGATGAATCCCCGATCCAGAAATCTGCCGGCTGCCAGCGCCAGCAGGAGCAGCGGCCACCATCGAAACACCTGGTCCGAAGGCAGCATGTTCAAGTTTTCCAGTAGGAGTGCCGTGCCTAGCAGGATGGCGGCAAGGCCCAGGATGAGCCTGAAGGAGAAGCGCGTGGTTCCGCTCTGGCTCATGATCTGTCTCCTTTGGAGTCTGATGGGGCGGTCATTTTCAAGGCCAGCAGAAGGCCCGCGACAAGCAGAAGCAACACCGTGATCGGCATCCAGACGCTGCTCAAAGGCACCAATTCAGGATTCGCCATTCCGTACATGTTCGCCTCCCTGTTTCAAATCTACGGAGCGCCATGGAGGCGGACTATGGGGGATCGGTGAACGGCGGAGAGGAGTCGGCGAGTGGGGTTGCTGAGGGGTGGGGTTCAGTGAAACGACGGCCGAAGGCCACATCAACTAGTGCGCCGGAGGCGCACACCTCATACCTCGACCCTCATTCCTCACACCCAGCGAATGCGCCCACCGCGGCTGCGTTCCTGCCAGGCGGCCTCCAGAGCGGCTTCGCGACCGGTGGGCATGGTGAAACGGACCAGTGCCTCGTCGTTCGCAAAGGATTGCTCCGTAATCTCGATTCCAGGAAAAGCACCCAGCACCGAGAAGGGCAGGTGGGCCAATTCGGGGCTGACCCGTATTTCGCCGCTGCGCAGGACCCGCACCTCTTCGATGCGTCCAGTGGCCGCGGCCTCGGCAATGGCGCCCTGCAGGCTTTCCGTGTAGGCCCGCACAAGCCCGCCGGTGCCCAGCTTGGTGCCGCCAAACCAGCGGATGCAGACCGCGATGAGGTCAGTCAGATCCTCTCCCTCCAGCACGCGCAACATCGGCGCGCCCGCCGTGCCGCTGGGTTCACCGTCATCATCGGCGCCACAGGCCGTCACTGGAACGCCCTCCCGCCAGGCCGAGCAGTGATGCGTCGCATTGAAATCACGCTTGCGGAGCCCTGCCGACACAGCGTTCCGTGCCTCCGCATCAGCAGCCGGATGCAGCTCCGTCAGGAAGACCGAAGCCTTCTCGCGGATTTTAAAAATGGCCGGAGCCGTCAGGCGTCGCATACAACTTCATCGTAATGGACTGCCCCTCCTTCCCACTCCACGCTTTGCCAAGAACTGCGCCTGCGTTACACTTTCCCTTCCCCTGGGGAGTAGCCAAGTGGTAAGGCAGCAGGTTTTGATCCTGCGTATCGAGGGTTCGAATCCTTCCTCCCCAACCAAATGGCGGCCCCGAAAGGGGCCTTCCAATTGGGAGGAAGGATTCGCACGGCAATGGCGCGCAGGTAGGGAAAGGCGAAGGGCGCGAGAGCGACCGCAGCCGGTCCGCCAAAGGCGGATTCTCATGCGCAGCCAGTGCCGGGGAGCGAAGCGAATCCTTCCTCCCCAACCA
>JANXQX010000155.1 GCA_025353305.1 Holophagaceae bacterium | reverse complement strand
TTCATCCTGGAAATCTCCCAGGCCTACGACATGGTGATCATCGACGCGCCGCCCGTGCTGGCGGTTACCGATGCTGTGATCATTGGCCGCCAAGCCGGCACCACCCTGCTCATCGCCAAAGCCAAAGCCCACACCCTGGATGAGATCCAGGCCACCATCAAGCGCTTCGAGACCGCCGGCATCAAGCCCAAAGGCTGTATCTTCAACGATGTCATGTTGATGAACGTGGGGTATCGGTATTACCGGTATGCCTATCACTACGGCTACAAGAAATAGGCCGTGAAAACAAAAACAAAATTGGCCACAAAGAACAAAGAAAACTTGGCAATTAAAATAAAACAAGCTAGTCACAAAGGGGCGCAAAGAAGCACAAAGAAAAACAAATCAAGGTGTTTTAAAGCCCTTCTTTGTGTTGTTTTGTGCCCCTTTGTGGCCAATTATTTTTAGTTTTTTTCTTCTTTACGGCTATCCAGCCAATGCCCTGGGCCGATACCCTCTCCCTGATACACTTTCCAGCACGCTACTAAAGGCCAATAAATGACCAGAACCATCGCGATCATCGGCTTGGGCTACGTGGGCCTTCCCTTGGCCATTGAATTCGGCAAGCACTACCCGACCATCGGCTTTGATCATTCCGAAGCCAAGATCTCTGCTTTCAAGGCTGGCACCGATCCCATGGGCGAAGTCAGCTCCGAAGCCATGCAGGCCGCGATCCACCTTAGCTACACCACCGATCCTGCAGTCATCCAGCAGGCGGATTTCATCATCGTCGCGGTCCCCACGCCCGTGGACGCGGCCCATCAGCCCGACTTCAGCCCGCTGGTGAATACCTCAGAAGCCATTGGCAGGAATCTCAAGCCCGGCGCCATCGTGGTGTTCGAATCCACGGTCTACCCCGGAGCCACCGAGGACATCTGCATTCCCATCATCGAAAAGGAGTCGGGTCTCCAATGGAAACGGGATTTCTTCGTGGGCTACAGCCCCGAGCGCATCAATCCCGGTGACAAGGAACGGACCCTGACCAAGGTCATGAAGGTGGTTTCAGGGGATACGCCGGAAACGCTTAATGTCATTTCAGAGGTTTACGGCAGCATCATCACCGCTGGTGTCCATCCCGTCAGCAGCATCAAGGTCGCTGAAGCTTCCAAGGTCATCGAGAACACCCAGCGGGACCTGAACATCGCCCTGATGAACGAACTGGCGATCCTGTTCCACCTGATGGACATCGATACCCTGGAGGTATTGAAAGCCGCCGGGACCAAATGGAATTTCCTCCATTTCCGGCCCGGCCTGGTGGGCGGCCATTGCATCGGCGTGGATCCCTATTATCTCACCCACAAGGCCGAAATGCTGTGCTACCACCCCCATGTGATCCTGGCGGGTCGTTACATCAACGACAGCATGGGTGCCTATATCGCCCAACAAACCGTCAAGCAGATCATCCAGGGTGGAGGCGCGGTAAAAGGAAGCCAAGTGGTCGTGCTTGGTTTGACCTTCAAGGAGAATTGCCCAGACTTGCGGAACAGCAAGGTTGCCGATTTGGTGAAGGAACTCACCGAATTCGGATGCCAGGTGGCGGTCCATGACCCACTGGCCGATCCCGCCGAGGCACACCGGGAATATGGGATTACCCTGACCCCGTGGGGCCAGCTCCCGCGGCAGGCCGATGCCGTCGTCGTCGCGGTGTCCCATCAACACTATCTGGCCATGGGGGCAGAAGGCTTGTTGGCGAATCTTAAACAAGACGGCATTTTTATTGATGTGAAATCTGCTTTCGACCCAGGCGTGATCGCAGGACATGGATTCAGGCTCTGGAGGCTATAGGGAATGAGGGACACCCACATGTGTGTGGTCATCATTTTCAGGCCCGGCCCAGAAATGGTGAAGTAGCGTGAATCCGTTCATCCTCCGCTGGCTGCCCGCCTTCCTTCGCACCCGGTTGGAAGGCAACCGGAAACTCCAGCAGATCGCCGTGAACTTCGGATGGCTGGCGGGGGACCGGATTGTCCGCCTGGGTCTTGGCGTGCTCGTGAGCGTGTGGATGGCGCGCTACTTGGGGCCCGAACGATTGGGCGTTTTCGCCTATGTCCAGGCCGTCGTCGCCCTGTTCCTGGGCTTTTCCAACCTGGGGTTGGACTACATCCTGGTGCAGGAACTGGTGCGGAGAATACAGCGGAAATCCAGGATCATAGGCACGGCCCTGGTGCTTCGCCTCGTGGGAGCCCTTCTCGCCCTGGTGGCGTCCAACCTCGTCGTCGTGCTGTCCAAGCCTGGGGACCACCTCATCCACCTGCTGGCCGCCATCATGGGGTCAGCCACCGTGTTCCAGGCCTTCGACACCATTGAGCTCTGGTTCCAGTCCCAGGTGCAGTCCAAGTACACGGTCCTGGTCAGGAATTCGGTCTTCCTGGCCATGGCCGGCCTCAAGATAGGGCTCATCCTATCGAAGGCCTCCCTCGTGGCCTTCGCCTGGGCGGTTCTCGCGGAGTCCGCGCTCGGGGCCTTCTTCCTCCTCTTGACCTACCGCTACCAGAAAGAAGATCCCGGCGCCTGGCGGGCGGACCTGAGAATGGCCAAGTCCCTCATGAAAGCGGGCTGGCCCCTCATCCTCTCGGGCCTGACCATCATGATCTTCATGCGCATCGACCAGATCATGCTCAGCCAGATGGGAGGCAACAAGGCCGTCGGCATTTTTGTGGCCGCTTCCCGGCTCACGGAGGTCTGGTACTTCGTTCCAATGGCGGCCACCTCGTCGGTACTGCCCAGCCTCGTGGAGGCTAAAGAGGTTGGGGAAGAGGCCTACAACCGCCGTTTCCTGGTCTTTTGCCGGCTCATGGTGGCCCTGGCGCTGGCGATTGTCGTCCCCGTCACCCTCTTTGCCCGTCATCTGGTGGTGGCCCTGTATGGGCCCACCTTCGCAGAGGCGGGGCCGATCTTGACTATCCATATCTGGACGGCGGTTTTCGCCTTTCTCGGGGTGGCCCAGGGCCCCTGGTTCGTCATCGAGAACCTCACCAAGCTCTCGTTGAATCGGACGCTAGGGGGGGCCATCGTCAACGTCGTGCTCAATCTCTACCTGATCCCCCGCTTCGGTGGAATGGGGGCCGCGGTAGCCTCCCTGATCGCCACGATCACCACCAACATCGTGATGAACTATTTCGATCACCGCACCCGCCCGCTATTCTGGATGCTGATCAAGTCTTTCAGGATCTTCCCGTGGCCCGTATCCGTGAAGAACCCATAGGACTTCCCCAAGGTACAGACCCTCCCAGGAGCATTGATGTGTGGGATTAACGCAATCATCGATTTCAAGGGCCGCTTACCTGATAAAAAAAGGCTTGTAGCAGGCATGAATGCCCAAATGATCTATCGGGGCCCGGATGGGGAGGGCCTTTATGCGGATTCCCGCGTCGCATTGGGGTTTCGCCGCCTCAGCATCATTGATGTGGAAGGGGGTGGCCAGCCCCTGTTCAACGAGGACAAGTCCCTGGTGCTCATCTTCAACGGCGAGATCTACAACTACGTCGAGCTGACGAAGGATCTGACCAGCCGGGGGCATGCCTTCGCATCCGGCAGCGACGCGGAGACGATTCTCCACCTCTATGAAGAGAAAGGCGAAGCCTGCCTTGAAGACCTGAGAGGCATGTTCGCGTTTGTGCTGTGGGACCTGCGGCGGAACAGGCTCTTTGCCGCCCGGGACCGGGTGGGCA
Source organism: Holophagaceae bacterium (assembly GCA_025353305.1). The sequence goes on along the minus strand of JANXQX010000155.1, from coordinate 8,457 downwards.
TCAAGCCCCTTTACATGAGCCGACAGGATGGAGCGCTGTGGCTCAGCTCGGAACTCAAGGCCATTGTCGCGGCGACCGGGATGTCGCCCACCCCCCGGCCCGCATCGGCCTACCAGAGCCTCACGTACTGCTATCCCTTCGATCAGCGCCACACGCCCATTGAGGAGGTGACGCGCCTGCTTCCGGGTGAATACCTGATCGCGGATGAGTCGGGCGTTGCCCTCAACCGCTACTGGAAGCCTCAATTCGGAGGCGAGGAAGGGATCCTCGATCGCAGCGACGAGGAGATCCTGGAAACCCTCGAATGGGCCGCCAACCTGCATCTGCGCAGCGATGTCCCTGTCGGGATCCTGCTCAGCGGAGGGATCGACTCCTCCACCTTGGCGGCCCTGGCCGCGCGTTCGGGCGGCCATTATTCCGCCCTTTCCACGGGCTACAAGGGCAGACACGCGATGGACGAGCGGCGCCAGGCCCAGGCGACGGCCGCGAGCCTGGGGATGGATTTCATTGACATCGAATGCGATAGCTCGCAATTCGGAGCTTACTTCGACGATCTTGTGCGGGTTTGCGATGAGCCGGTCGGCGACATCGCGGCCATGGCCCAGTGGGCGATCTATCAGCAGGCCAAGCGCCAAGGATTCAAAGTCCTGATCTCGGGTATCGGGGGGGATGAACTGATGTTCGGTTACCCCCCCTGGAACGACCTGGGGAACAGCCTGGCCACCTTCCCGGGGGATGGGACAACCCACGCCAGCCTCATCGCCCGGCAATTCGCCGCCAACCTTGGCTCCCAGACCCGCCAGGTGGTGGCGGGCCCGTTGGCGGCGGCCGAGTCCGAGGCCCTGCTCCCCTTTGGCCAGCTGCTTGACCAGGTTCCAAGGGGGCCAGATGAAATAGCTGCGGTGCTTTTCGGCGGGTACCTCGTCCACAATGGGTGCCAGCTGGCGGACAAACTGGGCATGGGCTCCTCGGTGGAAGTCCGGGTTCCGTTCCTGGATCATGTTCTGGTGGAGCAGGTTCTCGCGCTGCCCCTGGGGCGCCGGTTTGAAATCGGGAAGAGCAAACCCCTGCTGCGCAGGCTCATGCGGGGCGTGCTGCCGGCTTCTCTCCTGGAGGCGCCCAAACAAGGGTTCGCACCTCCCATCGGCTTCATCGAGGAGATCGTCAAGGCCCAGGCGGATGTGATCCTGGGCGGCCATCTGGTGCGTTCCGGGTGGGTGGATGGGAAGGCACTGACGCCCATCATCACCCGCGGTAACGCCCTCCCGTGGGTGACGAGCGCGTTCCTGCGAAGGCGGCTGGGGATCGGACGGTCCGGCTGGTTCCTTTTCCGGTTGCTGGCCTTCGAGAAGTGGTTCGAGGCGCTGGGGGCAAACCCCTGTTTCAAGAGGACTAATCCATGAAATATTTTTGCCTGACCACCCCTCTGACGAGCGGCCTTCCATGACCCCTGCACCCATTCTGCTCTTCGTCTACCGGCGCCCGGACCACGCCCGCCAGGTTCTGGAAGCCTTGAGGCGCAGTCCAGAAGCGGCATCCAGCGAGCTGTTCATCTACTCCGACGGGCCCAAGACCCCGGAAGTCGGGCCCTCGGTGGAGGCGGTGCGGGAGCTTTGCCGGAACATCCAGGGCTTTGCCAAGGTGACCCTGGTGGAGCGGTCCACCAATTGGGGCCTGGCAAAATCCATCATCGCCGGCGTGACGGAGGTCTGCGCCGCGAAGGGGCGCGTCATCGTCCTGGAGGACGATATCGTCGTGTCCCCGCACTTCCTCGCCTACATGAACGAGGCGCTGGACCGCTATGCCGCCGACGAGGGGGTGATGCAGATTTCCGGCCATTTGTTTCAGGTTCCCTGGACCGCTCCCCAGGATGCGGCCTTCCTGCCTTTGACCGACTGTCTGGGGTGGGCCACTTGGCAACGGGCCTGGTCCAAATTCGATTCGGAGATGCGCGGATACCCTCAACTTATTGCAGATCGAAGACTCCGGAAGGCCTTTGATCTGGATGGATCCTTCCCATTCTTTCGCATGCTCAAAGAGCAGCAAAAAGGGAAAGTGGATTCTTGGGCGGTCCGGTTCTATCTGTATGTATTCATTAACAAGGGAAGGGTGCTTTTCCCCGCGAAATCTCTTGTTCACAATATCGGGTTCGATGGGACAGGCACCAACGGGGTACCTACCGGTACCAATACATGGATCGATGAGTCCTTCGTTGTGAGGACTTATCCTCCGGTTTCCGCCCAGAATGACTCTCGTATCTATCATGCCATCACTCGTTACCTCCGCAGCAAGAGGATTGGGCGGTTGGCAAAGCTAATGGGGACACCTGCAAAGTTAGGGCGAATTATCCCCTGGTTAAGGCAACGTCGATTCATGCGCAATGTGAGATCGCAAGCGATCGTTGGCCAAAGCAGTGAGTTCTACCCCCCAGCGAGAGTCATCAACCTGCTCCATGAACCGGATGCCATCCAGATCGGGGAGAACAGTCACATTCGCGGTGATCTTGTGGTCTTTGCGCATGGTGGAAGGATACAGATGGGGGACTTTTGCTTTCTGGGGGAAGGCAGTCGGGTGTGGTCAGCCCGGAGTGTAGAGATAGGCAACAGAGTGCTCATCGCCCATGGGGTGACCATCATGGACAACATCTCCCACCCCACAGGGGCTCGATCTCGCCACGAACATTTCAAAGCCATCATCACGACTGGTCATCCGACGCAAATCGATCTGAATGAACGGCCTGTGGTGATTCAAGATGATGCTTGGATTGGATGCATGTCAGTCATCTTGCCCGGTGTGACCATTGGCAGAGGTGCCATCGTTGGGGCAGGTAGTGTGGTTACTACGGATATTCCTCCGTGGGCTGTCGCTGTAGGCAACCCGGCCAAGAAAATTCGGGATCTGCCAAATGAATCGGAGCCGGAAACTACAACCTGGGCGGACGCTCTCGGCAGAATTTGAAAAGGACATGAATGCTCAAGATGGTCCATGATCTCTTTAATTTTTTGGCGCGCAAACAATCAACATCGAATAAGAATGTCGTCGTTGGAATGGGCTCGCGCATTAATTATCGGGGGCTTCATTTACGTCCAGAATGTGTATTTGAGGTAGGCCCCGGTTGCATGATCGAAGGGCAAATCCACTTTGAACGGCCCAGTGGGAAAGTTATCATCGGGTCCAATACTTTTATGGGTAATTCCGTGATCGCTACTGCGGATTGTGTTGAAATTGGGAATAATGTTCTTATCGCCTGGGGATGCAGCATTGTGGATCATAATTCCCATGCTCTCGACTGGAAACTGAGGCGGGATGACACGAGTAGGTGGCTCATGGGTGTAAAGGATTGGACCCATGTTAAAACCGCCCCAGTCAAGATCTGCGACCATGCTTGGATAGGTTTTAATTCCATTATTTTTAAAGGTGTGACGATTGGAGAGGGTGCCATCGTGGCTGCCGGCAGTGTGGTGACGAAGGATGTTCCTCCGTTCACCATCGTGGCTGGCAACCCCGCTCGCGTGATCCGCGAGATGCCCCAGGACGAGGCTTGATGGAGACCTGGGAGGAAGCTGTTCTCTGGCTCAAGGACCAGCCCGATCAGCGGGAACTGGTCAAGGCGGCCTATTTCGACGACCCCGTTTCCACCGCGGCCATCCGCTACCGTGCGAGTTCTGAATGGAGCGCTTTGCGGACATTGCTCCCCCAAAATCCGGGCCGGGCCTTGGATGTCGGAGCCGGTCGTGGGATCGCCTCCTATGCACTGGCCATGGATGGCTGGGAGGTGGCGGCCCTGGAACCGGATCCAAGCCACGTGGTTGGGGCAGGCGCCATCCAGGCACTGAAGGAAGAGACGGGGGCCTCTATCCAGGTGGTATCGGAGTGGGGAGAATCACTGCCCTTTGTCGAAGGTGCTTTTGATATCGTCTTCTGCCGCCAGGCGCTCCACCATGCCAGGAATCTCCATGCCTTTTGCCGGGAAACGCACCGGGTTCTCCGGCCCGGCGGCGCGCTCTACGCGGTGCGGGAGCACGTCCTGTCCCGTCGTGCGGACCTCCAGACATTCCTGGACATGCACCCACTCCACCATCTTTACGGGGGGGAAAACGCCTATCTCCTGGGTGAGTACCTGGAGGCCATCCGAACCGCCGGGTTTAGGGTTGAGAAGGTTCTGAATCCACTGCAATCCGACATCAACACCTTTCCGGAAACGCGCGGGGATATCCGGCGACGCATCGCCAAGCGCCTTCACCTTCCAGATGGGATGATCCCTTATTCGGCGCTGACTTGGCTGGGGACCGCCTCCCAGACACCGGGCCGGCTGTACAGCTTCGTCGCAAGAAAGGGGAAGCATGCCTGAATCGGTCCTGGTAACCGGGGCCTCCGGATTCCTTGGGCGGTACGCGGCCCGGGAATGGTCTCGTGCCGGTTGGCGGGTGGTGGGCATCGGGCGCGATCCCTGGGACGAGGCCGAATGGAGGGCCTGGGGCCTTTCTGCGTGGCTGTGCGCCGACCTCTCGCTGGAAACCCTGTCCGCCTTCGCAGGGGTGCCGGAGGTGGTGGCCCACTGTGCCGGGGGCAGTTCCGTGGGCGCCTCTTTCCAGGCCCCCGAAGCCGATTTCCAGAGCACCCTGGGGACCCTCCTTGCCGCCTTGGAGTTCCTTCGTCTCCGGGCACCGGCGGCCCGCCTGGTCTACCCCAGCAGCGCGGCGGTCTACGGCCAGGTGGAGCGGTTGCCCATCGACGAGGATGACCCCCTGCGGCCCGCCTCGCCGTACGGCACCCACAAGCTCATGGCCGAAGATCTCTGCCGGAGCCATGCCCGCCATTTCGGCTTGAACGTGGCCGTGGTGCGCTTCTTCTCGCTCTATGGCGAAGGCCTCCGCAAGCAGCTGCTCTGGGACGCGTGCCTCAAGTTCTCCAAGGGCGAAGCGGCCTTTCTGGGCACGGGGGAGGAACTGCGGGATTGGCTCCACGTGGAGGATGCGGCAAGGCTGCTGCGCGTCGCGGCGGCTCACGCGGATGGGACCTGCCCGGTGGTGAATGGCGCCTCCGGTACGGGAACTTCCGTGCGTCAGGTGCTTTCGCTTCTCCGGTCGGCTTTCCCCGAGGCGCCGCCGCTGGCCTTCACTTCCGTGGCCAAGGCTGGCGACCCTTCGGCCTACGTGGCCAGCTGCGGGAAGGCCTTCGCCTGGGATTGGCACCCTGCCATCCACTTGGAGCAGGCCTTGGGCGCCTATGCGGCATGGTTCCTCCGGGAGCGCCGGTGATCCAGGTGGCGTTCCTGTTCATGGGCCCGCCGGAAGCCTGGCTGGGCGGTTTGAACTATTTCAGGAGCCTCCTGGGGTCCATTGAATCCATCCAGGATCGGCAGCTCGAGCCCGTGCTGCTGACGGATCGGCGTCATGCGGCAGTCTGGGGGAGCCACTTTCCGGGGACCCGCCTAGTCCCGACAGCGCTTCTCGACCGGTGGTCGCCCGCCTGGGTCCTCCGGAAAGGGCTTCAGGTGCTGAGTGGGCGGGATCTTATTCTCCAGTGGCGCCTGCGCGATCTGGGGGTGGCGTGTCTTTCGCACAGCGCGCCCCTGGGACCGGAATCGAAGCTACCGGCCATCGGATGGATTCCGGATTTCCAGCATGTCCACCTCCCTGAATTCTTCTCCCGCGATGAACTGCGGAAACGGGACGCGGCGTTCATGAAGATCTGTCGGCAGTGTGACCGGGTCATCGTCAGCAGCGAGGACGCGGGGAAGGACCTGGTGGCCTTCTGTCCGTCGGCGGCGGATCGGGTCCGCGTCCTCCATTTCGTGCCCCGGACGCCCAGGCTTGAAGAGCTGCCCCCGCTGGAGAAACTCCAACAGACGTACGGCATGGAAGGCCCCTATTTCCACCTGCCAAACCAGTTCTGGAAGCACAAGAACCACGCTGTCGTCATCGAGGCGTTGCGGATCCTGCGGGAGAGCGGCCATCCCGCCCTCGTGCTGGCGACGGGGCTGACCAATGACTACCGGAATCCAGGCCATGTCCCGTCCCTGCTGGGGCAGGCCCGGAATGCGGGTGTCGAGGCGGATTTTCGTGTCCTGGGCGTGGTCCCCTTCCTGGACATGTTGGGGCTGATGCGGCACTCGTCTGCGCTCATCAATCCATCCCGCTTCGAAGGCTGGAGCACCACGGTGGAGGAGGCGCGGCGGCTCGGTGCGGCGGCGCTGCTTTCCGACCTTCCCGTTCATCGTGAGCAGGCGATTCCCGGGGCGCGGTACTTCCCGCCCGAGGACCCGGCCGCGCTGGCCCGGCTCATGCGGGAGACCCTGGATTCGCCTCCATCCATAGGCCGGGTCCCGGAGGCGGACCAGTCCTTCAGGACATTTGGAGAATCCTATCAATCACTGGTGATGGAGCTGGTGGGCGGCGGTCGGTCCTGACCGCACGGTCCGGGCCTTCACCCAGCCCAGGAGGAAGCAGGTCGCGCCGAAATAGAGAATGGAAGCATCTATGATGGGTTCGCCGAGGCACCCCACCAACAGGGATATCCCCAGGGCGGAAACCATCATGGTTTCGGTGGCCGGCTGACGGGAACGATAAAAGCGCCAAAGGTAGGGCACGTGGCCCAGGTGGAAGGCGAGCAAGGCCAGCAGGGCGATCAGCCCCGAGGTATAGGCCACATCCAGCCAAAGATTGTGGGCGTAGTTGACATCGCCCAGGGAGATCACCTTCCCGCCAAAGGGCCTGATGGGAAGGTCCTGGAGCACTGAGATCCAGGCTGTCGTCCGGCCCCCGGTATCCACGCCCTGTTCGCTGAATCGCCGGAATAGGATTTGGGTGAAGAAATCCGGAAACTGGATCATGAGGATCAGGACCACCACGAGCAGCGGGGAGAGGCGGAGGAGGAGGCCGGCCGATCGCCTGGGGAGGCCTCCTTCGGCCCGTTGGAAATAGATCGCGGAACAGAACAGGAAGGAGGCGGCCAGGGCGAAGTAGGGTGAACGGTTCTGCAGAATCAGATTGCTGGTGAATCCGAAACCGGCGAACAGCAGGATAACTCCTGGCAGGGCGAAAACCCGGCCGCCCCGGCGTCCATCGGAACGGAGGAGCACCAGGGGCAGCAGGCAGAGTCCCAAGGAGGCATAGATTCCCAGCACTGGGCCGTTCAGGGGGGGGCCTCCCGACCAGAAGCTGGGCGCCGACCGGTCGGTGGAGAGGAAGGTTTCCACGTTGCTAGGGTTGGTGAAGGCGGTCAGGAAGGAATAGAGGGTGAAACCGGCCGCCATCGCGGCAGGCATCCACGCACTGCTGGCGCCTCCGTTCCTGAGGCGCCCCCAGGTCAACCCGGCGCCGTAGCTGAGAAGGATCACGACTCCGTCCTTGAAGTTCGGGAAAGCATCGCTGAATCCGTAGTAGGCGGAAATGGCGAAATAGACCAGCAGGAACACGGCAAGCAGGAGGGTGGTGAATACATCGGAAGGAAGGAGCCGCTGCTGTTCCGACATTTGCCAGGTGCCAACCAGGCAGAGCCCGAATATCGCGAGATCTGAGATCTTGGGAATACTCAGCCCGAAGATGAAGATCAGCAGGATTCCCAACGTTGAAAGGAGGGACGGGCGCAGGCGGGAAAGAGGCATGAGGTGCTCCCCTAGGTTGGACAGTTCGGAGGGGAAAATAAGTTAAGGTTCCGGCTCTTGTGGTTGCCCCAGGTCCGATCTTCTGGGGTGGTGATGGGGCGTCGGCCCCTGGTGTGTGGCGACGGTATCGCCTTGGATCGCGGATGTCAAAGTCCTGTTGGTCTTGTCTCACCTCCTGAACGGACCGATTCTCGGTAGATCGGCGAAGCGGAGAGCGTCTCTGCGGAAGCGCACCCGCTCAAGGAATAGCCGGTGCCAGCGGGTTCGACGGAATGCCGCGGGGAGAGGGGTTCTTCGGGCTCCTCTCCTTTCCTTCGCCCCATTCCAGAGAAACGCTGGCTCATGCCTCCAAAAACTTCGGGGGGCGCGGGGGGCTGGCCCCCCGGAAGGCTGGGCACCCCCTCATCAGTGGCCATAGATTTCCTGCGGCGTCTTGTAGCCGAGGCTCTGGTGCTTCCTCCGCTCATTGTAGAAGCGGAAATAGGCCTCGAGGCTTCGCCTGGCGTCCCTGGGGCTCTCGTAGGACTTCAGGTAGACCTCTTCATACTTCACCGTCCGCCAGAGGCGCTCCACGAACACATTGTCCAGGCATCGCCCGCGCCCATCCCAACTGACCAGGACGTTCCGCCCCTCCAGACGATCTGTGAAGGCCGGGCAGGTGAATTGGGAGCCCTGGTTGCTGTTGAAAATCTCAGGTGTGCCCGCGCCATGGCGCGATCCAGAGCGGCCAGGCTGTGCTCCGTTTCCAGGGTATCCGCCAGCTCCCAGGCGAGGACATAGCGCGAATACCAGTCGATGATGGCCGTCAGGTAGAGGTGGCCCCTGGCCATGGGGAGGTAGGTGATGTC
>JANXQX010000140.1 GCA_025353305.1 Holophagaceae bacterium | reverse complement strand
CCAGCGGCTGGGGCTGCCGTTGATTCCGGGCACAAGTTTGGCCATGCTCAGTCCGAGGTTCGGATAGCTGGCATAAAGCGCAGAGCTGGATTGGCTGGTGAAGGCGCCGAATCCCTTGACCGGGACATTGTGGCCGTCCGTCAATTTGAAGTTCACGACAGGGGCGGTTCCCGCAGTGACGCTAGTGACGGAAGCCTTGAAAGTGGTGGCACTCCATTCATCGGGCGTCAATGTCGTGACGTCCAGGGCGTAGGTCGCGCCGGGAGCGCCGGGTGTGCCGTTGCCGCCGTTGGTGCCGTTAGTGCCGTTGGTCCCGTTCAGGCCGTTCTGGCCCGTGGCGCCTCGGCAGCCTAGGAGCGCGAGGGCGACGATAGCGGTTGCAAGCGCGCCACCCATCCTTTTCAGTGGTTTCAGTTGCATGCTACATCCTCCTGTGTTGGGTTGTATTGCAGATTGGGTTGAAGTGCGGAGTTTGAATCAAATATAAAGTGAGCGGGGTCAGCACCTTGGGCACCTCCTCGGGATGGTGGAGTGGGTGGCCATCAAGGGATACTCGTGCCGTGGCACAGGGTGTTGTTGAAGCAGCCAGGTGCGGTGCCCGCGAGGGCGGGGGTGGTGGGCTTGAGCGTGGAATTGGCCCCGTTGGCGTGGCACTTGTTGCATTCGGCTGCATTGCCGATATTCGTGAACACATGATTTGATAGGGCCACCGAGTTGCCCAGCCAGGGCTTGTCTGGGTGAGGTGCCTTGGTATGGCAGGCCTTGCAAGAGGGTGTCGTGCCGATCGGGTTGTCATAGGTGGATCCGTGGCACTTTGTGCAGGCGGCGAAACCGACCGTGGTGGTGGGTGCAGGCTGAGCGCCCAGGCGGCCGTGCTGGAGTCCAACCTCCCAGCCCGGTTGATGGCTGGGACCATTCGGATGGCAAGTGAAACAACTGACGCCCGAGACGCCGCCCGCGGCAGCTTTATCTGTCGTGGAGCCATGGCAGGTCGTGCATTGGGCTGGGTGATTAAGGAATTCCACATAGTGGGTCTTCAACCAGTTGGTTGGATGCTGGCCCGTGGAGGTATCGAACTGGGGCGCGTCGGTGCTGGTGCCGCTACACCCCAGCAAAAGCAGGGTGAAGGCCGCAGCGACGAAGGTGTGGATCAATTGTCTGGCTCTGCTCATCGTGTTCCCCTTAAGCGCATAAACAGACCCCTACTTGCCAGTGCTATGGCAAGTCACGCATTTGTCGTTGTTGGACCGGCCATGGCACTTGTAGCAACTGCCCGGGTCCATCTTCCCGTCCATCCGGTGAACGATCAGGTAGTTTCCCCGGTGCGGCGTCATTCGGTCCGGGCGATCGCCCAGCTTGACCGAAGCCGACATGGAGACCTTTCCGCCGTGGCAATCCGCACAGAAGGAGGGGGCGTGGCAGGAGGCGCATGTTGCCGAATCCTGGTTCGCCTGGAAGCGGTGGTTCTTCACGAAGGTCGGGGTGTGGTCGAAGGAATTGTAGTTCTTGAGGCCACCCTTCATGGTTTCGGTGCCATGGCAATCCGAGCAGAGGGGCTTCACAGTCGCCTCGATGCCTTCAGGGTGGGTGGGGGCGAAGCTCGACTGGGGCGAAAGCATGGCACAGGCGGTCAGGATTCCGATGCCAAGGACTGCGGCGATGGTAAGAACCGTTTTCCGGATCATTTTTTGCCTCCCTTGCCGGCAAAGCCAAATCGGTATTCAACCCGGATAAGGCCCATGACCTGTTTCTTGAAGAGGGCATCGTCGCCGTAGCTGATATCGCCGGAGATCTTCAAATTCTTGGTGGTCTGATAGCCGAGTGAACCCACTACCTGGTAGACGAAGTCTTGCCCGGACAGATTTGGATTGTTCTTGTCTTCGAATTTGTAGTAGATGCCATCCAGGCTGGCCGACATCAGGCCCTTCTGGTACATGGCCCAGGCCCGCACTTCGTCGTGGGACAAAACGTAGGCTGGCGATTTCGTGCCGACCACCGGGGCATTGTCGGCACTGACCCGGTGATACCCGAACCCGGCCATGGTTTTCAATTTGCTCAGGTTCCACTTGAGTTCGGCACCAAACCGGGTGGCGTCTCCGTAGGATTTGCGGTTGGTCTGCGTGAAATCGCCGACCACCTGGACGTCCGATGCGGAACCCCAGACAACGCTGCCCCCGACGGAGCGGAACTTGTCATTATCTTTCTGATTGAACAGCGACTGGAGGTTGCTGCCCACGTAGTACGCGAAGAAGTTCCGCTCGATGAAGGCTCCCGTCACGGAGAGCCCACTGGCGACCTTCACCGAGAGGCTGTAATCGTGCTCGGCGATGGTGGAAGGTTTCTCCGTCGTTCCGGTCCAATCCGGGTGCGAGGCGATGTCGAACAAAGTTCGTCCGCTGAAATCAAAGGACGCATGGGGCGCAATCTTGAAATCTACGCCCAGCTGCTTGCGGGAGTAATCCACGGGGGAGGGGATCGGAAGATCCTTGGCTGCCGTGGAGCCATCCTGAAGGTAGGAGATTCCGATTTCGCCAGCCTTCGGAATCCGGTAGGAGAGGCGGGTGCCGAAGATCATGTCGTGCTGGAATTCATAGTCGGCTTTTGCAACGGGATCCAGCGCACTGGTGAAGCGGACGGGCCTTCCACCGAAAGCCGAGATGGCAAAGCCACCGCGGAGATCGGCGCGGGCGCTGACGCCATCAACATGTTCAGTGCTGCCGCCCTGGTTGACCATGAACCGGCCCGCCTTGATTTCGGCGTTGGCCTGGGGGAACCGGTACTGAAGGTACCCGTAGGTCAGATACGCGTCGGATTCTCCGCTTGAGGGTGAATGATTGGCCAGATCGGCCATTCCCCAACCATAGAGATGAAGCGACAAAGCCTCGGACCCCAGATTGGAGGCATCGATCCCGAGGTATTGGGTCAATGGGGTGAAAGTGGCCGGGCCGATTCCTGGGACTTCCTGCTTCCAGGTCTGGGCCAGGGTGGTGCTGTAGACGTTCACTTCCTGGGACCAGGCCGCGGCGGAAACCAGGGTGGCAAGCAGAGCCACATGCATGCATCGCTTCATGGTTTGCCTCCACCCGCGATCCGCAGAAGCGGCGCGGTCCACATGACCAGGGATCGCTTTCGCATGCCTAACCTCCTATCGGGATGGTGGGAACAAGGGCATTTCATTAACTTGACCCCGGATTCTTGCACGTAGGTTCCCGAAGGCGCTGTGACTTTGGTCAACTGTCCTTGGGTACCTGCATAACACCTGTTCCAGTTGCCCGGCAGTGCGAAGAGCGAGTCGTGAAGCCATTTCGCAGGATGTGTGACCCCGGTTCACCACCCCGCTTCATTCTCGGCCGGTATGACGTTGAGGTGCTGTTCCGCTTTGCAAAAATCAACACTTTCGCCACCTGGAAAGCGGCCTCAAGTCTTTGTTAAGGCCCGACACCACTGTTGCTGGCAGATGAGTGTGATGACATCCATTTGTGGAATGAAGTCCAAATTTTGTTATCGGGGCGGCGGATCCTGATGGCAATGTGTTGTGACCATATTCACTCCCGGCCCCCGGTCACCAATCTCCCCTGCGCTGGCGGTCTCTGCAATTCCAGGTAGGGTCCTGAAAAAGCTCGCGTGGGAGCAGGATAACTAGACGCACACTGGCTCCCCGTGGTCATCTGGAGGCAGAGGCCCCACCATGCTGAACAAGAAAAAGATCGCCCTGATCGGCTCCGGCACCATGGGCAAGACCATCGTTGGCGGGCTGTTGAAATCCGGCAAGGTGAAACCCGCGCAGCTGCGCACCACCACGCGCCGCGCGGCCACGGCTGAAACGTTCACCCAGGTCCAGGGCGTGGCCTGCTCGACCGACAACGCCAAAGTGGCTGCCTGGGCCGACATCGTGATCCTGTGCGTGAAGCCCAAGGACATCCCGAAGGTCGTGCAGGAGCTGCAGTCGAAAGGCGCTCTGAAACACAAGCCGCTGCTCATCTCCATCGCTGCGGGTGTCAGCACGGCCTTCCTCGAAGAAGCCAGCGGCGGCGCTTGCCCGGTGCTGCGAGCCATGCCCAACACGCCCTGCTCCATCGGCAAGGGCATGACGGTCGTGGCTAAAGGCAATCACGCTGCGGATGCCCACGTGGCACTGGCCATGGAAATCTTCTCGCCGCTCGGCCGTTTTCTCGAGCTGGAAGAAAAGCACATGGACACGGTGACGGGCCTCAGCGCCAGCGGCCCGGCCTTCATGTACATTATCATCGAGGCCCTGGCGGATGGCGGCGTGATGCGCGGTCTGCCCCGGACCGTGGCCGTCGAACTGGCGGCGCAGATGACCCTCGGTGCGGCTGAAATGGTGCTGGCCACCGGCAAGCATCCCGCGGCCTTGAAGGACGACGTGACCACGCCCGCAGGCTGCACCATCGCCGGCATCCTGGCGCTGGAGGATGGCCGCATCCGCAGCGTGCTCGCCCGCACGGTCGAGCTGGC
>JANXQX010000077.1 GCA_025353305.1 Holophagaceae bacterium | reverse complement strand
GCTGGCCATGCGGCCATACTTCTCCCAACTGGGCAGGTGATGGTCGTGGGCGGATTCACCAGCGTGACGGGCGACAGCACGGGCACCACCTGGAACTACCCGACCGAGACAGAACTCTACGACCCAGATGCAGGGACCTTCAGCGTCAAGGATAAAGTAGCCTTCGGGCTCGACCGGCCCACACTGGCCCTTATGAAGGACGGGGGAGTGTTCGTGGCTGGGAAACCGATCATCACAGCCTCGGCTGGGACACCGGCTACAGGGCTGATGGCCCCCGGCAAGAAGAGTGTTCGGTCGGTGATCGCTGCACCAACGTTCGCGGGGAGCCTCGGTCAGCTATCGGACCAGGCGGCCTTCGGTTACCAGAAGGGACCCGTGCTCATGGTCGATTTTATGACGATCAACCAAGGCGTTGAACGGTTCCTGGACCCCACAAAGCAGGGCTCCGTGCAGTGGAGATCGACAAGCAATAAGGTTGGACCCAGGGATGTGCCGATCATCGCCGGGCGTGGTGCCCTCCTCACCTACAAGGTGATGGCAGACAAAGGGTTTGTGGGGCGTGAAATCACCATGAAACTTGCGTTGACGAATGGCGGGGATCTTCCGGATCAAAAATTAACATTTATTGTAAAGGACCCGCAAAAAGACGAATTCGCCATCGCCGAGGGGCAGATCGTCCTCACCAAGAGCCAGATGGTTGTTGGTCAACAATTGAATTACATGGCTTCATGCCTGTTCACCGTGAACCGAACTTTTACCGGCGAATCCAGCGAGGGGTCCATCGCTCTAGGCGTGAAAGCGGCGAACCCGATCACGGTGGTAGTTTATGGCGCTCAGTACTGGAACGATAAGGACGCGAAGGATGCCACGGGCGACCTCACCCCAGACGCAGAGCTGGTGGTCACTCAACCCATGGCTGATGCCTGGGCGGCTCGTTGGAAACCTCTATTGCCCGTATCGGAAGTAAACATCCAGTTGGGTGCCATTCCATTGCAATTCAATAGGAAGACCTTGATTGCCAATTCAACCAATGCATTACGTTGGGTCCAGAAGGAGTATTTTTTGGTTTTTCTGGAGGAAGCCTTAAAACAAAATAAATTCCTGGCTTCTTCTGGAACGCTGGCTTTGGTCATGTTCCCTTCCACCACCCCCACAGGGCAGGATTTCATCAGGGATCAGACTGGGAATTTGGTGACTGTTGGCAGCATTCCCATCGCGGGGCGGACGGATACCGACAAGAAGGCAGCGGTACTTTTCATGGAACTTGACGGAGGTGAGTTCACATATGGGGGACAAGCGGTGGGGCGGATCAATTCCGTGCACGAGATGGGGCACATCTTCGGTTCCAAGCATTCGCTAGGTTGTTTCGCGGCCAACGACCCGTACTATCTCCAATACCGAGACCAAGATTGGCCCCAGGCCAAGGCCTACAATAACGGCATGATTGGCGTCCACGGCTGGGACCCCAGCAAGGGTTTGATCGACCCCACCACCAGCGATCTCATGGGTGCCTGCAAGGTGGAATGGGTGTCTGATTTCAATTTCACGAAGTGGTGGAAATTTCTAAATCCTTGATTGGAGGTACCCATGTTGAAACGGATAAAAAAACTGGTTCTAGGGCTAAGTCTAGGATCAAGCCACCTCTTGGCTCAATATGGCCATATTGATGGCCCGCAATTGATGCCGACCGCGGGCAAAGCAGTTTTTGAATTCCTGCATGACGGCCCAAAACGAAACGTGCACTGGTCTGTTGTGGAGGCGGATGGAGGCACTCTCACCGCCAGTGGTTGGTATCTGGCCCCCGAAAAACCAGGGATTTATCATATTCAATGTTTTGCCTTAGAACGGCCCAGTCAGGTCGATAAATGGGAAGTAGAGGTCCGTCAACCCTCAAATATTCATCCCGTTTGGGAGGCCTACGGGCAAATTGATCAAGGCAAAGCCAGCATCATATTCATTAATTTCCACTTAACACCCAAAGGTATTCTCGAGCGTATGGATTGGGGACATAAACATGATGCGGTAGGTGATTTGGAACTAGCATCCAAATCCGGAAAATCAGTTGAAGCACCCAGTTTCTTTTGGGTCCATGATGATCGCTCTTTTGAACATGACACCGGTTGGATGAGCCTAATTGAAAACGACAACCTAGGTGAGGTCAATCGCCTTCGTCTTAGAAAGAATGGGAATCCGAAGATCGTCCTTGACGAGGCAATTGACGGGACCCTGAAGGACCAGGAATGGAAGCTGGTCCAAATGGGGGAAGAGGGCCAGTTCAAGTACTGCCCCAACGAGGACTGGGTAGGAGTTAATGACCCGGATGGAAGAAAAATAGGGGTCTATGTCAGTTGGGACGATGGAAAAACATGGCAGACCCCAGGTTCTTGGAGGGTAAATCTCCCTTCCAATTGGCGCCAGTTTCGTCTCCCCATGGGGGGTCTCCTGGAGAACCCAAATCCACTCATTCAATTTGAAATAACTAAAGGTTTCAATCGGAAAACTCGAACATACAGCCTAAAAGAAATCCTTAAAAAAACCACAGCGACTTTTCCAACGGATAAGTCTGCAAAGTGAACCCCTCCCCAGAATGTGATGGAATCGTATGACCCCGACATCGGGACCTTCTCAGTCATGGACAAGGTGGCATTTGGGCTTGATCATCCGAAGCTGGCTCTCATGCAGAACGGCGGCGTATTTGTCGCTGGGAAGCCGATTATCACGGCTTCAGCGGGAACGCCTGCGGCGGCGATCCAAGAGAAGGGAAGCAAGAGTGTCCGGTCGCTGATCGCCCCTCAAACCCTCACTGGGTCCGGGGGGCCACAGGAGGCTGTCTTGGGTGTGACTCCCCTATCAGGGATCACCTTGAGCATGAGAATGAATCAAGGAGTTGAAAGGGTTCCCAACGATTCGAACGATGACCCCTTACTTACCGGTGCTGCAAAATTCACTTGGAGAAAGGATGTCCCCCGAATTTTGAACCGGAACACTCTCCTGTATGGAAATTTCTTCTTTGGGCGCAGTGTTTCGAAAGACTGGTTGTCCAAACTTCATGTAAAGGTGGAGGCCCTGCTTCCGGACAACATAACTTTTAGGGATCTCCAGGACAACATCCCCCTTGTATGGGATGGGAGTGAATTCCCCTACCCGAAGGGCATGCATCGCCTTGGTTTCAAGGTGGTAATTCCCTCAGCTTCAACGATCCTGAATGCAAAGGTGAAAGTGAGCCTCCTGGATCCTGAGGGAAAGCTTGAGGGGCTCATCCCGGTGAAGGGGTGGTCTCAGACGAGTGATGGGGTGGTCTGGAAGGATCAGCCCAACCCAATTCAAATTATTGTTGTTCCCGTTACCATTCAGTACACAGACCCGTCCCTTCCATTGGGAAACCAAGTCCAAAAATTCCAATTCACATCGTCAGAATTGGAAGACTTCAAGAAAAGGATGGATGCAGCGCTCCAGAAGATGTTCCCCCTTGGCACGGGTGGCATTAATTACGATTTAAATACCCAAAATGTTTCCTTGGTTTGGGACCTAGGCACCAAGACGGCTACTGGCTATACGCCAATTGTCGGGAAAGAATTTATGAAACCTTTGATTGCAACTGTCGTTGGGGATGATTATAAAGTATGGAAAGACTTGACTCAATTCGCCTACGATAACGCCAATTTGGCTTACCAGCCCTTCCTTCCCAAGCAAGGTGGGAAATTCTTGTGCACTGTGATTAAAGCGATTCCAGGTATTACACAGGCAGATGGAAAACCTGACGGTCTGACTCATTCTAATAATTTTAATATCCTTGATATTAGTCATTATTTTTCAGTCCTGGATATTAGAGGGATTGATGCTGCCCATGAACTAGGTCACGCGCACGGGCTAGGTCATACTTCTGGTCCCTATGGAACTTCCTGGACGTGGCCAACAGCTAATATTTATGGGAGTCAATTTCAAACAGAATCCAAGATCGGAGTACAAGAATGGGATCCCTTTTGGGTGAGTGGAGCACAAAATACTGACTACCTACATCGACCATTAAATTCAAATTCAGAACAATACCCGATTTGGGGATTCCAATATTTCAACCCAGCAGATGAAACCGGGGTAGGCACAGTTAGGGACCTGATGGATTATGTTGTAAAAGGCAAGGGTTGGAGTAAATGGATTTCTGACTATACGTTCAACGCCTTATTCCAATACAATAAAAATACAAACTAAAAGGAAGATAAAATGGCAAAGCTCCGAATGAACAAAAAATACATATTCAAAATATTAATCGGCCTATTCGCTTCAATTGTTGTTTCAGCCCAAGTGCCAAAGTTGAATTTCAAGGGCATTGTTCATCCAGACAAGGAAATGGCAAAAGCTCAATTCAGTGAGGGTAAGTTATGGAAAATAATCTACTTTAAAATTGACCTTAGCACTTCTGAAGTATCCCTTCAGAGCACAGGTCTGATTAGTCCTGTTGCTCAAAACGAGTATGAAAGCAATCTGATCCTTGAATACTTTACTCGTTCTGGCCGCACAATAAGTGTGCCAGCCCAAACTCCTTGGAGGACTAATTCTGGTGCAATTATACCTACCGATGAAGATGGGACGGGATTTCGTGTTTATGATTCGACAGGAAAACTTGTCGGTGAATACAAGGATGGGTCGTCTAAGAAGAAGAACATGGAGGCCTTCGAGCTTGCCATTGTGGACGGGAATAAGCTTGGGTTTCACGATCATGGACGGCATGTCGTCAAAGAAGAAAAAGACAAGGTGAATACTCTTGGATTCAATCCTATGCCATCATGCAGCCTACGCTGGAGTTGGGATGGGGGAAAGACTTGGACGGATCCCAAGCCAGTAATGGGGGATGATTCGATTACTTGGCAATTAACACCGGATAATATGGAAAAACTTAAAGAGAATCCAGATCCAGTGATAGAAGTTCTCGTTTCTGCTGGGCTAAAAACTATCCGAAAAGTCTACCCATTCCGGGGGCTACCTCAGGTTAAGAGTCAGATACTTTCGAATTGATCTTTGGCGAAGTGGCTCAATAATCCAGGCACCCTCTGTCGGTGTTCGGAAGAAGACCTCCCCTGCTTTTCGGCAGTTCCAGGAAGGGGCCTCGGCCCCTTTATCAATTTTTTCTCCCTGCCGTCTGTCCCGGTCGTGAGTCCCCCCCCGTCCTCGCGGGGGCTCATGGCCGGGCGCAAGCGATCCGCTGAATCTCTGCGATCTTTGAAAGCTCGGATGGGTCGGAATGATCCACGGACACCCCGCGATCCGGGAGCGTGCCAGGCGCCTTTCCTGGCGCGACCCCGGACTGAAGTTCCATATTCATCCAGCGAGAAATTCCACACCCAGCTTGGTTCTGCGCGGAATAGAGGTGCTTGGATTCTGACTACAGGGCGGGATTGAGGCCCAGAAGGTCGAAGGCCTTTTGCTGGATGGGGCTGGGGGTCGGGTAGAGGGTCAGCGTAGCCTTCTCGGCTTGGCTGAACCGCAGGGTGTTGCGGGTATAGGCGG
>JANXQX010000041.1 GCA_025353305.1 Holophagaceae bacterium | reverse complement strand
AGGTTTTGGGGAAAGTTGAATGATGGGCTCATGACCGTTGGCTCGGCTATTCGGAACTACCTGTGGGTCAAAACAAAAGGCCCGCATGGTGACGAGCCTGATTGTTACATCTCTTGAAGCCGTTTAGCGGGATCGAACCAATGACCTCCTGGTTCTTAAGCGTCTGCCATGCTGTTGTCGTAGGAGTGGAAAATATCCCAAAACGTTTGCTGGTGTTGTGTGAAGGCCGAAAGGATGACCGGATCAAAATGCTCGGGCTGGGTGCGGCCATCACCTTGGCTGATGATGTCCATGGTCTTCAGATGGTCGAATGCGGGCTTGTAGGGCCGCTTGCTTCGAATCGCATCGTATACGACGCAGATATTCATGGTGCGCGCGGTTAGGGGTATGGCTTCGCCCCGCTTGCCACTGGGATAGCCGCCACCATCCCAACGCTCGTGATGATTTAGCGCGATCTCGGCGCCCATCATGAGGTAGGGCGACTTGCTGTTGCCTAGAATCTTGGAACCCAGCAAGGCATGTCCCATCATGATCTCCCACTCATATAGCGTAAACGTGCCAGGCTTGAGCAGGATGTGGTCGGGAATACCGATTTTGCCAATGTCGTGCATGGGGCTGGCGAAAAACAGCTTTTCGGAGAAGCCATTGTCCATGCCCAGTATTTCGGATAGTTCGCGGCTGTAATAACTGATGCGTTGCACGTGCGCACCGGTGTCTTCATCCTTGTATTCCGCCGCGCGAGTCATGGTGAAAATGGTTTCCTGGTAGCTATCCTTAAGCTCTGCAGTCCTTTCTCGCACTCGCTGTTCCAGCACCTCGTTGGTGTTGTGCAACTCCTTGTGCAGCAGACGCACTTCCAGCAGGTTGTGAACGCGCGCCAGTACTTCTGCCAGTTCAAAGGGTTTGCTGATGAAATCCTTCGCGCCGGCCCGGAGCGCGCGCAATTTGTGACCTGGCTGGGCCGTGATGACGAGCACGGGAAGGTAGTTGTCCGAGGCAAGCTCCTTGAGCCCTTCCATCACCTGGAATCCGTCCATGCCGGGCATCTGAAGATCCAGGAGGATCAAGTCATAGTGGTTTTTAGCGTGAAGTTCACCGACTTCGCATGGATCCATCGTTGACGTAATGGAAAGTTAACCGGCTCCACGCAACATCCGATCCAGCAATAGAACATTGGCTTCCCTATCATCAACAATTAGGATGTTCCCATTCAGGATTGCGGTTGAATTGAGCATGAACAACACCCTTCACTAGCAGCCTGCCGAGCCCTTTCAGGGCCTTTATCCCCTAAATGTCAAACGTCAAACGTCGTAGAGAAACCTTCGCTTGCTAACGATGTCGTCCAAAGCTTCGCCAGTATCAATTCCGATGCGGACTTTCAGCTTGTAGCGGCTATGCGCATTGAACCGATCCATGGCCGATACCAGATCCAAGGCCATTTTCGCCGCACAGATCGAGTGATCCGCCAATGGGCCAGGTAGTCCTACAGAATCCAGGTAGGCATCACCAATGGTCTTGGATTTCTCAAATTTCTTGTGGTTGTCAGTGCCTTCAAAGCGGGCGGAGATATCATTTAGAACACCGACCAGGACATGGGCGCTGGAGCCCTCGGAAAACTTCGTGAACTCCAGGATGTCTGCGAACAACACGGTCACCTCCGCGTAACTCCCGGTGATGAGTTCCGCAAAGCTATCGCTGGTGTCCGCGGGCCGCTCCTTCAGGTATTCCGCGATGGAATGAGGCAACACATTCAATAGCAGCCGCTCCGACACTTTCTGCTCCGCCAGGACCCGGGCGTAAAGGCTCTTCGTTTCCAGGTGGAGCAGCCGAACCTCAAGCATGTTGTAAACCCGGATCAAGACTTCGGACAGATCGAACGGTTTGCTTATGAAATCCTTCGCGCCAGCTTTCAAGGCGCGAAGCTTGTGCTCGGGTTGCGCGGTGATCACGAGGACTGGAAGATAACTGCCCTGTTCGATCTGTTTCAGGTTTTCCATCACCTGGAAACCATCCATGCGGGGCATCTCAAGATCCAACAGGATCAGGTCGTAGTGGTTTATTAGATGCAGTTCACAAACCTTTTCAGGATCCAGGGTCGAGGTGATGGACTCATAGCCGGCACCGCGCAGCATCCGCTCCAGCAGGAGCACATTTGCGTGCTTGTCATCCACGATCAGGATTTTTCCGCGAAGAATGTCTTTTGAACCGATCATGAGAAGTAGTACCCCTTAGTTGCTCGTGGTTGAGTTATTTCCTGCGAAGTTCAAGGCTACACCCAGCGCATCCATGAATTCGTTCACCTTGATCGGCTTGGTCACATAGCTGAAGAAACCAGCATTCATGCCCCTCTCAATGTCGCGTGGCATGGCATTGGCACTGATGGCGATGACGGGGATTTGCGCCGTCAAGGGATCTTCGCGCAGGATTTTGAGTGCTTGAATACCGTTGATGCCCGGCAGGTTGATATCCATCAAGATCACATCCGGCCGGGCCGCGCGCGCTATCTCGATGCCACTAATTCCATCTGCGGCGGTCAGCAGGTGGATATTCGGGTGCCGCGCGATAATTTGTTTCACTAGGTTCAGGTTGGCAGGGTTGTCCTCGACGTAAAGCAGCGTATGCAAGCGTTTTCCAGGGGGTACCTGCGGCAGGGCCAAGGCGGTTATACCGACTTCTTCCATGAGAACATGAGGCTCTGCGACTGAGTTGAGTTCGAACCAGAACACGCTGCCTAGCGAGAGCGTGCTTTCTACGCCGATGACGCCGCCCATCAGTTCCACCAAGCGTTTGGCTACTACGAGGCCGATCCCCGTACCCTCCTCGCCTCCAGCTTCTTGACCCAGACGATTGAACGCCTGGAAGAGCTGGTTCACCTGTTCGGGAGAAAGTCCGGCACCGGTATCCCGGATACTCACGCGAATGCGACCCAGCGGGCTCTCAGCGCAACTAACTAAAACCGTTCCGTTTTTGACATTGTATTTGATCGCGTTGGTCAGCAAGTTGATGAGCACTTGCTTCACCCGGGTCCGGTCAGCTTGGACAAAATAGGATTTGTCGAGTGTGGGGAAGGTCAATCGGATGCCCCGTTCTTGCGCTTGCGGTTCGATCATGCCTTGGCATTCGAGGATGACTTCCGCCAGGGACACCGGCTCCTTCGAAAGTGGCACCTGCCCGGACTCGACCTTGGCGAGATCCAGGATTTCGTTGATGAGCGTCAACAGATGCCATCCCGCCTGAAGAATCTGCGAGATGCTTTCCTTTTCCGAGGGTGTTGGTGGTGGCGTGTCCGACTCCATCAGTTGGGCGAAACCGAGGATCGCATTGAGGGGGCTGCGCAGTTCATGGCTCATGCTGGATAGGAATTCAGATTTGGCGAGATTGGCTTTTTCCGCCAATGATCTTGCGCCCTCCAGTTCGATATTCTTTTCTTGCAGCGCTTGATCCAGGCGTTTGCGCTCGGTGACATCCCGGGCGGCGGCAAACACGCCTTGCAACTTGCGGTCGCGATCATAGAAAGTGGCAGCGTTGTAGGACACCACGGTTTCCTGGCCATCCCTGGAACGCGCGGTAAGTTCATAGTCGGTGACTTTCTTTTCCCGCAACACCCGTTCAATGCCGGCCTCAGCCCGGCCTGGATCGGTGAAGTAACTCTTGAATGGCGCGCCAATCAATTCGTCGCGGGTGCAACCGGTGAGTACTTCCATCTGCTTATTGGCATCGGTGACGATGCCGGACGGGTCGGTGGTCATGATGGCATCAATGTTGGATTCGATGAGCGAACGGGAATAGAACTGCTGGTCACGCAGGCGCTGATCGAGCACCTTTTGTTCTGCCTCGACCTCCTTGCGGGCGGTGTTGTCTGTGCCGATTAGCAGGTAACCGATGATTTCGTTTTGATCGTCGCGCAAGGCGGTGACTGATACAACCGCTGGGAAACGGCTGCCATCCTTGCGGATGTAAGTCAGCTCATAAATATCCTCGATGCCGCGGGAGGCCTTGAAGACCAAGGCTTCGAACCCCGGTGTGATGGGTGTATCAAGTTCATCGCTTAATGCCATGGCGCGGGCGATCACTTCATGTGGATCAGAAATGTCAGCTGGCGTGATCTTGTTCATCACTTCGGTGGCCGCGTAACCCAACATGCGCTCCGCGCCCACGTTGAAGATCTGAATGACGCCCTTCGCGTCCGTAGCGATGCTCGAGAAATTAGCGCTGTTGAAAATGGCGCTTTGCAAGGCTCCGGCCTTGAGCAAAGCTTCTTCTGCCTGCTTGCGAGCGCTGTTGTCAGTTCCGATCAGCAGATAGCCGATGATGGCGCCTTCATCATCGCGTAGCGCGGTGACCGACACGATGGCCGGGAAACGGCTCCCATCTTTGCGGATGTAGGTCAGCTCGTAGATGTCCTCGATGCCGCGCCTGGCCTTGAAGACCAAGGCATCAAAACCAGGCGAGATCCGCGTGGAGAGCTCGAGGGTCAACGCATTGGCGCGCGCGATCAATTCCTGTGGATCGGAAATATCCGCAGGCGTGATTTTGTTCATCACGTCAGAGGCCGCGTAGCCCAACATGCGTTCCGCCCCGACATTGAAGATCTGGATGACACCCTTTTCATCGGTGGCGATACTCGAGAAATTAGCACTGTTGAAAATCGCGCTTTGGAGCGCCCCCGCCTTGAGCAGTGCTTCTTCAGCCTGCTTGCGGGCGGTGTTGTCGGTACCGATGAGCAGGTAGCCGATGATGGCGTCTTGATCATCGCGAAGGGCTGTGACCGACACCACCGCCGGGAATCGGCTGCCGTCCTTGCGGATGTAGGTCAGCTCATAAATATCCTCGATACCGCGTGAAGCCTTGAAGACCAAGGCTTCAAAGCCTGGGGTGATCAAGGTTTTCAACTCCTGGCTCAGGACCTTGGCGCGGGCGATGACTTCCTGCGGATCGGAAATGTCGGCTGGCGTGATCTTGTTCATTACCTCGACGGCCGCGTAGCCCAACATGCGTTCGGCTCCGACATTGAAGATCTGGATGACGCCATTGGCATCAGTGGCGATGCTCGAGAAATTGGCGCTGTTGAAAATTGCGCTTTGCAAAGCCCCGGCTTTGAGGAGCACTTCCTCAGCCTCTTTGCGAGTAGAAATTTCCCGTAATATGCCCGTGAAGTACCGCTGGCCCCCGAGCCACATCTCGCTTACGGCCATTTCCATGGGGAATAGACTGCCATCCTTGCGACGGCCCGTGACTTCACGTCCCAGGCCGATGGCGCGTGCCTGTTCGCTCGCACCGTAATACTCGAGGGAGCCATTGCCATTGAGCTGATCTCGATCAAGCTCGGGTATCAACCTGCTGAAAGGTTGGCCGATGAGTTCTGCGGCGGAATAGCCAAACATTCGCTCAGCTGCCGGGTTGATGGTCTCGACCAGGCCGCCGCGGGCCTGGAGGGTTATGATGCCGTCCACCACGTTATTGAGAATTGTCTGAATCAGCGCGGCACTATCACGCATGCCCTGCTGCGCGGCATATTCATTGGAGACATCCCGGAAGACCAAGACTGCACCGACCACATGGCCATCGCGATCGCGAATGGGCGCGCAGCTATCGGCAATGGTGCATTCGCTGCCATCCAGCGCAATCAGCACGGTGTGGTTGGCCAAGCCCTGGATAGTGCCTTTTGCCAAGGCTTCCGTTACCGGTACCGTAACGGGTTGACGGGTTTCCTGGTTGATGATGTGAAAAATTTCAGCCACCGGGTGACCCGCAGCTTCGGCCTGGGTCCAGCCGGTGAGCCGATTGGCCAGGGGATTCATGAACGTCACGCGCCCTTCGGCGTCGGTGGCAATAACGCCATCACCGATGGAGTGGAGCGTAACGGCCAGCTTATCCTCACTGATTTCCAAGGAGGTATTGGCCAGCTTCAGTTGTTTATTCGTTGCTTCCTGGACCTTCAGTAAATGCTCAGTTTCAAGGTGAACCAGATTCTTGAGCCGCTGCTGGGATTGTTTATAGATCAAATAGGTGAAAGAAAACGCGAACAGCAGAGTCAGCAGGCTGGCGGCGGCGATGAGGCTGAACATCACCCGCAGCTTCGATTGAAGCTCTGCATCATTCCGCGATAGAGCTTCATTTTCAATCTGGCTGTAGCTGCCCATCTCGGCGCGAATCGAATCCATGAGCCGCTTGCCTTGGCCGCTACTCACAATCGCTTGCATGGCGGTGATGTCTTGATGGCGACGCAGGTCAATTGCCTGCGCCATTTCCGCCAATTTGGCATCCATCAATGGGGTCACTGCCTCCAGGTGCGCGCGCGCCGAAGGGATTTGGGTCGAGCGACGTAATTCCTGTAGTTGGCCTCGTACACCATCGGATACCGCCAGATACGGTTGCAGAAAGGCCTCATTACCCGTAAGCAGGTAGCCCTGTTGACCCGTCTCGGCGTCTCTCAGGGCCGACAATAATGCATCCGATCGGATGATGGCTTCAAAGGTATGCTTGCGCGCTTCGGCGGCTTCCCTAAGCTGTCCAAAGGCCCGGAACGATGGCACCACCACCAGCGCAACCAGCAAGGCTGCGGCACAGAGCCAAGCAATGAATTTCCGGGTAACTTTCAAAGAAAGACCTCCTCCAATGCGTGGATTCGTGGATCTCTTGGTTGAGGTAGCACTTTTTGCTGTTTAGACCTTGCTGCCCGTTTTTGCTCCCACCACAATCAGCGCGATGCCACCGAGCAGTGCGGCGATGCCTGCGATGGGCGCGATGGGAATGGTTTTGTGCGTCTCTGTTGTGGCGTGGATTGGTCCCAGATCCAGTACTTTCTCGCGCTTGGTGTAGCTGAAACCGCCGAATGCCAAGGCCAATAGGCCAAATACAATCAGAACGATGCCAATAAGCTTCATGAACCAGCCTCCAAGCGAGGGTCAGCAAGACGGGTGCCAGGTGGCATTCATTCTTGAGAGGCTGCCGTGAGCAATGGCTTGACCCAAGCAAGACTCGCATTGGGAACCAACCTACACGGATCGCGGGGATGCTTTAAGGTGTCTGAAGGATCCCACCTGGCCCTAGCTTTAGTTGATCCTCCATTCAGTTTGAAGCAATAACACCTTCATTTTGATAGAGCTTTTCATCCAGCTCTGGCTCTGAAGGATTCCCTCCCGATGAAAATCCCAGTGTTTTTTCAGCGAGTTACCGGCTTCGTGAAATTCGGCGCGAAAACTGCACCTGCCTTGAGCTAAATCAACGGAGTCGAGCAACGAAAACGAGATTGGCGAGTCTACTCGTCAGTTGAGATGGCTATTCCGCATTGTTCCCGGTCGCATTTCAAGAGGAGATCACGATGAATTGGAATCAAATCGAAGGGCATTGGCATCAGCGGGCAGGGCAGGTCAAAGTGCACTGGGCCAAACTCACGGATGACGACCTGCAAAAGGTCGCAGGAAGGAAGGACCATCTGATCGGCAAGATCCAAGAACACTACGGGGTTCTCAAGGACGAAGCCGAGCAGCAGATTGACGAGTGGATCGCCCGATTCAAGCCCAATCATCGCGAAAAGGCGTAACCACCTGGGCGGGGCCCTGGATTAGCTGCAACTCAGCGCACAGCGTGGCATTGCATCATCACGATCCGGATAACCGGATTTGCGTTGCCATCTTGCGCGCTGCTGGCTGCCAGATGCGCCGTGAATTGCAGACCGTCATCCTTCACCATTCGTAACGCGCACAGTTGAGGGGCACCGGACTCCAAGAGCTTTTTACGGTGCAAGTAATAGATATCGTGGTCTTCCCTCAGGATAAAACGGGTCAATAGCTGCTTGACCAACGTGCTCCGTGGGATGCCCAGCAAGGTGGACGCCGCCAAGTTGGATTGCAGGACCAGCCCTTTCTCATTGAGCGTGCAATAACCCACCGGGGCCAGGTCATAGAGGTCGAAATAGCGCGCCCGCGCCGCTTGCAGTTCAAGCTGCGTGCGGCGCAGTTCCTCGTTCTGCATCTCCAGCTCGACCTGGTGCACACGCAGCTCGTGGAGCATCAACTGGGCTTCCTCAGGCGACAGATCCTCATTGACTTGAGGGGAGCGCGCGGCTTCTTCCCGAGCCAGTTTTTCCACATGGGTATTCTCACGTTTATATTTGCCTGTCATTGCGCGCCTCCTTCATTTCATCCGGTTTTGATGCTCGCTGCCGCTCCGTGGTGGCAATGGCATACATCTCCCCGGCCTCGTTCATCAAGGCTGTCGAGGTCATGGAAACTTCCAGAACGAGACCTCCTTTGGTGATTCGTTGGGTGAGGTAGGGCTCCAGGATTTCAGCCCGGCTGAGTTGATGAACCTTGGCCAAGGCCTCTGCTCTCAGGGCCTCCGGTATCCGGTTGCGGACGTTCATGGCCAGCGCCTCCGCTTCACTCCAGCCATAGCTCCTCACGGCACCTGGATTCCAAGCCAGGATGCGGCCATTCAGGTCCTGCACGGTGATGGCATCATGCGCATCGCGCACGACCACCGCCAGGCGGAGCAACTCGTTGGCTTTCTGCAAGGCTTCCCGCGTCCGCACAATTTCGGTGATATCAACAAAGGTGATCACCGCGCCCTCGATCACGTTGTCAAGGGTGCGGTAGGGCAGGATCCGCATGGTGTACCACGCGCTCGCCTTGGTCTGAACATCCACTTCCTTGGAAAGCAAACTGTCCAGCACGTTCTGGGCATCCACGACCAGGGTGTCGTAGCCCACCAGGTTGGAAACGAAGTGTCCCACGGGGCGCCCTACGTCGCTCAGGATCAGGTAGATGATCCGCTTGATGGCAGGCGTGAAGCGCAGAATGCGCAGGGCTTGGTCCACGAAAATGGTGGCGATGCCAGTGCCGGCCAGGAGATTGTTCATGTCGTTGTTGGCCCGCGACAAATCCGCGACCTTGGTTTGCAGCTCGTTGTTAACCGTCGCCAATTCCTCGTTGACTGATTGCAGTTCCTCCTTGGAGGTTTCCAATTCCTCGTTGGTGGACTGCAGTTCTTCGTTCACCGATTGCATTTCCTCATTCGATGATTTGAGCTCTTCATTGGAGGTCTCAAGTTCCTCATTGGCAGTCTGAAGATACTCTTCCTTGGCCCACAGTTCCTGCTTGAGCGTCGCAATCCGTAGATCGACCTCCAAGGACTGATCCTTGGTCTCTAGAGGTTGCTCCGAATCCGAAAGGTTCAAGGGTGGCGCTTCTTCTAGGATCACCAAGAACAGCGGCGGCTCGACCGTTGCGTCGGGACTTGCCGCAACTCGGCAAACGCTCAGGTTGACCGTCGTGAAGTGGCCGTTGGTTTTCACTTGCAGGCCCGGCATTCGCACGGGTTCGGCTGTATTCATGGCTTTGTGCAGGGCTGTGGCCAGATCGCGTCTCAAGCCTTCCCTAGCCAGCTTCAGGATGTTGTTGATTTCCGTCTCGCCCGGAGCGAGTTCCAGGTACATCCCGGCGCGGCCGTGCAAGTAAAGGATGTCGCCCCGGCTGTTGACGAGCGCGGCGGTGGCGGCGACCTGTTGCAGGAGCGCCTGTTCGGTCAACGCCCGCAAGGGCAGTTTCATAGGGCCGACCGCCCTTTCAGCGACCTGTCGAAGCGTCGCGCTCACCGCTGTGGTGGGCGGGAGAAAACTGCTTAATGCCGCGCGTTGGGTTCCATGGAGATCCACCTCGCGTTGGTACAGCTTCGCTTTACGATCCAATACAGTGAACAGATCTCCGAACTCGCCCACAGTTTCCGAAGTGCCTAGGAGCAGAAACCCGCGCGGACGCACCGCGTAGTGGAACAGCGGAATCACTTTCTTCTGCAAATCTCCGCCCATATAAATCAGGAGATTCCGGCAACTGATGAGGTCGAGTTTGGAGAAAGGAGGGTCCTTGATCACGTCTTGTTCGGAAAAGACCAGCATGTCGCGGATTAATTTGTTAATGCGATAACCGTTGCCATCAGGTTCGGTCGTGAAAAAACGGCCGAGGCGCTCTGGAGTGATATCAGCCGCGATACTGGTTGGATAGAGGCCCGCCCGGGCGGTGGCAATGGCTTGGCTATCAATGTCCGTGGCGAAGACCTGCACCGTATAGTTCAGCTTCAGCGCCTCCTGATGCTCTTGCAGCAGGATCGCAATGGAGTAGGCCTCCTCGCCGGTGGAGCAGCCTGGCGACCAAATCCGCACCAGCGCACCGGCGGGCTTGTCGGCAAAGAGTTTGGGAATGATTTCTTGCTCAAGGGCGGAGAAGGCCTCGGGATCTCGGAAAAAACGGGTGACACCGATCAACAGATCACGAAATAGGGCGTCTATTTCAGACGGAGTGTGTTGCAGAAATTTTAGGTAGCCATCTATGTTTTCGATCTGCTGGACGTCCATGCGTCGTTCGATGCGGCGATTGATGGTGCTGGGTTTGTATTGGGAAAAGTCATGGCCGGTCCGGTCACGCAGCAAGATGAATATTTTTTTCAATGCATTCTCGGCCTTGGGAGCGGGGCTGGATAAACCTCGCGGAACCCTACCGAAGGCATGGGCCGCGTAGGCCATGAGCTGGGCGGGCATCTCGGCTGGGGGCAGCTCGAAATCCACCAGGCCGGTGGCAATGGCGCTACGCGGCATGCCGTCATATTCGGTGGAAGCCGGATTTTGCGCCATGACCATGCCGCCTTCTGCCTTGATGGCCCGCACACCTACGGTGCCGTCACTACCGGTGCCGGAAAGCACGATGCCGATGGCCCGTTCATGCTGATCCTGGGCCAGGGAACGGAAGAAGAAATCTATGGGTAGACGCTGGCCCCGTGGCGCGGAAGGCTCCAGCAAGTGCAGGGTGCCATTCAGAAAGGCCATATCGTGGTTGGGAGTGATGATGTAGGTGCAGTTGGGTTGGACCGTCATTCCGTCTTCGACTTCGAAAACCTGCATGCGCGTGTAGCGCCGGATGAGGTCCGCCAGGATGCTGTTGTGATCCGGGGCCAGATGCTGCACCAGCACGAAAGCCATACCCGGATCGCCACTGGCCGGCATGCCGGAAAAGAAAGCTTCAAAGGCTCCTAGACCCCCGGCCGACGCGCCGATGCCGACGATGGGGAAACTTCTTAACGGCTTGGTCGGTGTGTCCTTGCTCGCTTCCACAGAAACGGCTTCAGATGAACCGGAAGGAGCCGGTCCGGTTCGGAAGGCGGAGCTGGAAGCTTCGGTTTGGGTGTCTGAAGATCGGCTTTCTTTCGGGTCATGGCGGTTCCCTGTTACCTGGATGATGCACCACTGAAATGCCTAAATCATTCCGCCAGACTCGAATCTGGTTGGGCCTCCTTTTTCGGATCGCCAGACTGAAGGAGCGCCGTCCCCACCTCTGAATTGAAGGAGCTAGTCCTTCATAATGATTGAACAAATGGCTCCAATTGTTGTTTAAAATGTAACATAAATACTATAATAATATATGTTAACAGTATGAACAGAAAATTGCTCTAGTTACACGTTCATGCGCTCCGCCACAAGCGGGTTGTCTATTCATGAATTTTAGACAAACCGCTACCGCCAGGGAGCCATGATGTTGATGAATTCCAAATCGAATCTCTTGAAACAGGGAACTACCTTCCTGTTCCTGCTCTCGCTGGCCGCCTGTGGAGGCTCCAGCAATCAGATTGTTACAACCCAGCCACCGCCAACCGCTCCGTCGGTCATGTCCAGCAACCCCCCTAACGGCCCCAGCGACATGGCTCTCAACGGCAGCGTGAGCGTGACCTTTAGCGAGGCGATGAATCCCGCCACCCTCAATACGAGTACCTTCACGTTGACTTCCGGGTCTTCGACGGTCCCGGTGCAGGGCACCGTGGTCTACGCCAACGCCACCGCGGTCTTCTGGCCGACGGCCCACCTCATGAGCAACACCCCCTTCACGGCGACGATCACCACCGGGGCCAAGAACACGTTCGGTGTCCCCCTGCCGATCAACCATGTCTGGAGCCTCACCACCGGCCACCAAATGATGCCTGGACTCCCGGTGAATCTCGGAACGGCTGGCAATTTCGTGATTCTCGCAAAATCCGGAATTTCCACGGTGCCGATCTCCGCCGTTACCGGGAACATTGGGGTCAGTCCTGCGGCAGCCACCTATATCACCGGATTCTCATTGACCGCAGATGCTTCGAATGTTTTCTCGACCTCGACCCAAGTTGTGGGAAAGGTGTACGCGGCCAATTACGCGCTGCCCACCCCGTCCAACATGACCACGGCGGTCAGTGATATGGAACTGGCCTTCACCGATGCGGCGGGGCGCGCACCCGATGCCACCGAATTGGGCGCCGGGAACATCGGCGGGATGACGCTCGTTCCGGGCGTTTACAAATGGGGCACCGGACTCCTGATTCCCACGAATGTCACCCTCAGGGGCAGTGCGACGGATGTCTGGGTCATCCAGATCGCCCAGAATCTCACCATGGCTAACGCCACAAATATCTTCCTGGCGGGTGGCGCCTTGCCCAAGAACGTCTTCTGGCAAGTCAGCGGAGCCGTTGACATTGGGACCACCGCGCATTGCGCGGGAGTCATCCTGACTAAAACAGCAGTGGCCATGCGGACGGGTTCGTCCATCAATGGCAGATTGCTGGCGCAGACGGCGGTCACCCTTGATGGCAGCACGGTGACGGACGGTGGCATCGCCTCCATACCGATGGTCCTTGCCACCAACCCCCTCAACAACGCCACCGGCGTTCTCCTCAACATCAACGTCAGCGCCGCCTTCAGCGAGGGAATGGATCAGACCACCTTGACCACGAACACGTTCACGCTGACCTCCAGCGTTGGTGCGGTCCAGGGCTCAGTCACCTACGCCAATTCCACAGCCGTCTTCACACCCACCACACCGCTCGTGAGCAACCGATTGTATACAGCGACCATCACCACCGGGGCTAAGAATGCCTTGGGGGTCGCCTTGGCAGCGAACCACACCTGGAGTTTCACCACCGGCGGTGGCAACCCGGTCATACCGACCGTTCTTGCCAATACCCCGTTCAACGGCGCCGTCGGCGTTGGGCTTAATGGCAGCATCAGCGCCACCTTCAGCGAGGCGATGGATCAAGCCACACTCTCCACCAGCACGTTCACCTTGACCTCCAGTGCCGGTGCAGTCCTTGGCACCGTGGCTTACGGCAATTCGACGGTCGTCTTCACGCCCGCCTCTTCCCTTGTGAACAGCCGCATCTATACCGCGACCATCACCATCGGCGCCAAGAGCGCCGTGCGCGTTGCCCTTGCCACGAACCATACCTGGAGCTTCACCACCTTGCCTGCCATGGTGCCCGGAATTCCCGTAAATCTAGGTACAGCCGGCAATTTCGTGATCCTCACAAAAACCGGGATCTCCACCGTGCCGACCTCTGCCATAACCGGCAACATTGGCGTCAGCCCCGCTGCGGCCACTTACATCACTGGCTTCGCGTTGACGGCTGATCCTTCAAATGTGTTCTCCACCTCCACCCAGGTTACCGGCAAGGTGTATGCGTCCAATTACGCAATACCCACCCCGGACAAGATGACCGCGGCCGTCAGCGACATGCAGATTGCCTTAACAGTAGCTGCGGGCCGCGCGGCGGGTGTCACTGAACTGGGGGCCGGCAACATCGGCGGAATGACCCTCGTTCCGGGCGTCTACAAATGGGGTACAGGGCTGTTGATCCCCACCAATGTCACCCTCACGGGCAGCGCGACAGATGTTTGGATCTTCCAGATCGCCCAGAACCTCACCCTGGCCAATGCCACGCAAATCATCCTGATGGGGGGCGCTTTACCCAAGAACGTTTTCTGGCAGGTCAGCGGTTCGGTGGATATCGGAACCACGGCTCACATTGAGGGAATCGTCCTGACTCAAACCGCGGTCGCCATGCAAACCGGCTCGTCCATCAACGGCAGGCTGCTGGCGCAAACGGCGGTCACCCTCGATAGCAGTACCGTGGTTCAACCCGCGCCGTAACTAGGCACGAAGGAAATACTGCCAACTGAACGAAAGAGGCCGCATCCCAGCGGCCTCTTTTATTTTTTTTAAGTAGCTCGGATCTCGTAGCCTGGATTTCCCACCGAAGCTGATGTTCAGGTAGCTGATCAGCTAACTGCTTTGGTCTCTTTCCCGCCCGCGCGCTTCACGCCGATCATGCCGTAGCTCTTGAGCTTTCGATACAGTGTCGCTGAGCCGATCTGGAGTTGCTCGGCGGTGCGGGTCTGGTTGCCATCGTTTAGATCCATTGCCGCAAGGATGTAACTCTTCTCCACTTTCTCCAGCGGCAACACGCCCTTGGTGGGTACGGGCCTGGGGATTGCCTGTCTGACTTCATCAGGCAGATCCTCGAATTCCACGCGGCTGCCCCGGGCGAGCGCCACGGCGCGCTCCATGGCGTTTTCAAGCTCGCGCACATTGCCGGGCCACTCGCAGCGCAGGAGTTGCACGGCCGCGTCCGGGGCGAACCCGGAGATTTTCCGTTTCATCCGCAGCGCTACATCAGCGAGCAGCACCCGGGCGAGGGGCAGGACATCGTCCCTGCGTTCGCGAAGCGGTGGCACGTGGAGTTCCACGACCTTCAGGCGATAGTAGAGATCCTGTCGGAAGCTGCCTTCCGCCACCGCCTGGTTGAGGTCGCGATTGGTAGCGGCCAATACGCGCACATCAACCTTGCGGTTTTTGTTTTCGCCGGCCCGCCGGATTTCTCGCTCCTGGAGCACCCGCAAAAGTTTGACCTGCATGCCCGGCGAGACTTCGCCGATCTCATCCAGCAACAGCGTCCCATTGTTGGCCGCCTCGAACAGACCCGGCCGATCGTGGGTCGCCCCAGTGAAGGCACCCCGGGCGTGGCCGAACAGCTCACTTTCAAGCAGGGTTTCAGTGATGGCGCCGCAGTTCACCGCGATGAAGGGGCCCGCGGCCCGCGTAGATTCGTGATGGACGAGCCGGGCGATGCGCTCTTTGCCTGATCCACTTTCTCCGGTGATCAGAACGGTGGAGTCCACCAAAGCCACACGGCACGCCAAATTCACCACCAGTTTCATCGCTGTGCTCTTGGCGACGATGCCCATGGGCTCTTCCACATCAGGCGCCACGCGGATCAATTCCCGGCGCCGCTCAAGAAGCCTGTGCTCGGCAGTCTTCAAGGTCTGGGTGACCCGATGCAGGGATACATCGAGGCATTCCGCCAGGCGGTCGGAGTTATAAAATCGCAGCTCATCGGCGTGCTCGTCGCCCCAATCTTTCCGGGTGCGCCCCAGCAGGTGGCAACCCGCATCGCCTTTGCCCATGCAGCGGTCTTCCAGGACAAAGATCTCTTTCCCTGCAATGCGGCTGAGGTAGCCACTGATCAGGCCGGAGATGGTCCAACACATGGGCGCATCGGCACGGCCAAAGTGCAATAAATGCTGCTCCGCCTCGTAGGATGCGACCAGCATCACGCCTTCCTTGGAAAGGGGATCTTTGCTTCCCGCCTCCACACGGAAGAGGCCTTCGAAGTTATTGAGGCGGGTGCCAGCCAGGCGCCATTCTTCGTCGCTGTCCCATTTGAAGTGGGACTGCATGGCCTCGGCCATGCGCCAGCCATGAGCAAACCCAAATTGGGTGAAGACGGTGCGGGCCGCGTTGAGCCCAAAATTTTCCACCAGGTACTTACGCAAAAGTCCCATCGCTACCGCATCAAGCAGGATCGCCCGCTGTCCAGCGAAGCGGATCACGCCGCCTTCGGGGTCCAGTTCCAGCAGTTCCTTGGGGTCCAGGTCATCCGCGCGCATGAGGCCGGGTTTCTCCTTCGATTTGAAAGATATGGTACTTCATCTTGATTGAATGAGCCAAGAAAAGTACTGTACGAAAAGATCACAAACATTACTAATACTAGGCTTATAAAAATGGTCTGAGAATTGCTCCTTTCAATTCAGAAATGAGGAGTCTGCCCATGCGGCTACCCACCGTGAAGATCCGGCGCGTTGTTTTAGCGGTTGCATTGCCTGCAACCACGATTTTTGTAGGTAGCTCACTTGGCTGTGCAAAACCCCAGATCATGCAATCCGCCGCTGAAGTTCCTGCTAGCCAAGGGACGGTCAAGGCTACGGTCGGAGAGAACGACAACGTCAAAGTCTCCATCAAGGTCAAACACCTGGCGCCACCCTCGAAGCTCGCAACGGACGCGACGGTCTATGTGGTGTGGCTGCAGGCGCGGAATGCCGCTAGGCAAAATATCGGTGCGCTGATGTTGAACAACAATCTTGAAGGAAGCCTCGACACGGTGACACCGCACCGCCGATTCCTTATTACTGTCACGCCGGAACCCGGTGGACGGGTCTCAGAACCCACCCACGAACCAGTCTTCACTGCGGAGGTCGAACAACCTAGCTAGATACGCCAGGCACCTTGCACCGTTGCGTCTCCGTCTGAAAGCGGATGGTCTGGCGTTGCCTTGTCTGGGCACTTCCACCGAATACCACAAGAAAGAGGAGCCCTATGCCAGCTGAACCCCATCCCACTCGACCGCAACAGATCAAGAGAGGAAGCAAATGAACCTATTAAAAAGCTATACCAAGCCCCTGATGGTGTCTCTCGCGGCGCTGCTGGTTGCCTTGGCGACCAGCTGCGGATCGCAAAACCCGATCCTTGGCACCGGCGCAAATGCGGTGCACCCACCCACGGTGACGGCGGTGACCCCGCTGAACAATGCCACCGGAGTATCAGTCACCAATCCGGGCATTACCGCCACCTTCAGTGAAGCGATGGCCCCGATTACCAGCGGAGCAACCTTTACCGTGACCTCGGCCGGTTCGGCCCAGTCCCCCACGGGAACAGTGGCTCTCGACGGCACCAATAGAACTGCAACCTTTACGCTGACCGCGGGAACTACTCTCGCGCCCGACAATCTCTATGTCGCCACCGTCACCAGTGCCAAAAGCCTAGCAACAGGCTTGGCGTTGGAGAATCCCTATGCCTGGTCCTTTGTGACAGGGCCAGCCCCAGACACGATCCGACCCCGCGTGACCCTTACAGTCCCGGCCACCACGATTCCAGGGCCCACTGCTGATGTGCCCACCAACACGGCCATTGCCGCAGCCTTCACTGAAGACATGGCCCCTGCAACCATCACTGCTTCAGGCACCTTTACGGTGACTGGACCTGGCGTGACCGCCGTAGCCGGCAGCGTGTCTTATGCTTCCAAAACTGCGTTCTTCACACCAACGACCGCCTTGGCACCCCTCACGACCTTCACCGCCACGATCACCACGGCGGCCACGGACCTGGCGGGCAACGCCTTGGCTGGCAATCAAGCCGCCTTGCCTGCGGCTAGCAATTATGTCTGGACCTTCACAACGGGCCCAGGCCCAGATACGACCCGGCCCAGGGTGACGCTTACGGTCCCCGCTACCACGATTCCTAGTCAGACGAATGTCCCGACCAACACGGGAATCGCGGCCGCCTTCACCAAGGATATGGCTCCTGCGACCATCACGGCTTCAGGCACGTTCACGGTGACTGGACCTGGCACCACCACAGTTTCTGGTTCGGTGACCTACGCTTCCAGAATCGCAGTCTTTACGCCAGTGGCAGAGTTGACGCCCCTCACGACCTACACCGCCACGATCACCATGGCGGCCACGGATCTGGCGGGTAACGCCTTGGCCGGCAATCAAGCCGCCCTACCTGCGGCCAGCAACTATGTCTGGACCTTCACAACAGGTCCAGGACCGGATATCACTCGGCCACGGGTGACACTCACCAATCCAGTCACAAGCATTCCTCCTCGCACGGGAGTGGCGGTCAACGCGGCCGTTGCCGCGGCTTTCACCGAGGACATGGCCCTTTCGACCATCCTGGCACCGGGAACCTTCACCTTGACCGGCCCTGGCTCGACAGTGGTCGCTGGCACCGTGAGCTATGCTTCCCGGACCGCAGTCTTCACACCAACAGCTTTGCTGCTTCCAGCCACGACCTATACCGCCACCATCACCACCGTGGCCACGGATCTGGCCGGCAACGCCCTGGCCGGTAATCAAGCCCCTTTGCCCGCGGCCAGCAATTACATATGGACCTTCGTCACCGGTCCAGCACCCGACACGATCCGGCCCCGAGTGACCATCACGGTCCCGGTCACGACGATTCCTGGCCCGACCAATGTGCCGGTCAACACAGCCATCGCCGCTGCCTTTACCGAAGATATGGCCCCTGCGACCATCACGGCACCTCTGACCTTCACGGTTAAAGGACCTGGCGGGATTGCCGTAGAAGGCTCCGTAACCTACGCGTCCAGAACTGCAATCTTCACTCCCGTGACAGCGCTTGCGGTCAACACGACCTATACCGCCACCATTACCATGGCGGCCACGGACCTGGCCGGCAACAACCTGGCTGGTAATCAAGCCCCCTTGCCTGGAGCAAGTGACTATGTCTGGACCTTCACCACCGGTCCAGCCCCCGACACGACCCGTCCCCGAGTGACCATCACCATCCCGGCCACGACGATTCCAGGCCCCACCACCGCCGTGCCCATCAATACCGCCATCGCCGCAGCTTTCACCAAGGATATGGCTCCTGCCACGATCAATGTCTCCAGCTTCACAGTGACGGGACCAGGCGGGCTCCTCTTGCAGGGTGGCGTGAGCTACGCCTCCAGATCCGCGGTCTTCACACCCCTCACAGCACTGGCACCGCTCACGACCTATACTGCCACGATCACCATGGCAGCCCAGGATCTGGCAGGCAATGCGCTGGCCGGCAATCAAGCTCCGCTGCCCGCGCCCAGTGATTATGTGTGGACCTTCACGACCGGTGTGTCCACTGACACCACCAGGCCCCGAGTGACCCTCACCATCCCAGCTACGACCATTCCTGGTCCCACGGATCTCGTGCCCACCAACACGGCGATCACCGCTGTTTTCTCCGAGGATATGGACGTCAATACGATTTCCACCTCCAGCTTCATCGTTCGGGGACCCGGCACGACGCTGGTATCTGGCAGCGTGAGCTACGCTTTCAAAACCGCGATTTTCACTCCAACAGCCGTGCTTCAAACCAGCACGACCTATACCGTCACCATCACCCTGGCGGCCACGGACTTGGCAGGCAATGCCCTGGCAGGCAATCAGGCTCCCCTGCCCAATCCCAGTGACTATGTGTGGACCTTCAGGACTGGGGCCCCCGCCATCCCTGGCAATATCACTGTGACTTCAACGAACCCTGCTGCTGGTTCGCTTACGGTGTGCCCTGACTCGACCATCAACGCGACTTTCAATGTGCCCTCCGGTCTCCGGTTGGACCCCTCGACAGTCAACGCCTCAACCGTAACTGTGACGGGACCCTCGCCTGCTTTTACCCCCGTCCTGTCTTCATCAGTCGTCCTTGATCCCCTCACCGGCCGCATTGCGACCTTCACGCCAGCCAGCAATCTCACCGTGGGCGTCACCTATACGGCCACCATCAAAGGGGGTTCGACTGGCGTCAAGGATCTCGCCATCCCAGCCAATGCGATGCTGAGTGACTTCACCTGGACCTTTACCGTCACGAATTGCCAACCAGCACCACTCCCCTCCCACCTTGGTTTGGCTGGGACCTACGGGATCATGTCGAGCAATTCAATCAGCAACACCGGTGCCTCCACCATGATCAATGGGGATGTCGCGCTCTATCCAGGCTCCTCCAATGGCTTGCTGCCTGCCCAGGTTAACGGCACGATCCACATTGGGGATTCTATCGCCCAAGCGGCCTATGCCGACCTGTTGAGCGCCTACAACTACTACAAGAACCTGCCTCCTGGCGTGACCATCACGGCTGGCGCGGATCTGGGTGCCCTGTACCCAGCTTCTTCCGGCGGCATCCCACCGGGGACGTATACCTCTGGCAGCACGATGTCAATCAACACCCCGCTTGTTCTCAACGCGGGCGGAAACGCGAATGCCATCTGGGTTTTCCAGATTGGCTCCTCACTGACCACGACGACTCCATTGGGTACTGTTTCGCTCCTTGGCGGCGCCAACCCCCGCAATGTTTTCTGGGTTTGCACGGCATCAGCGACCATCGGTGTGGGCACGAACTTCTACGGAACCATCATCGCGGGCGTGAGCATCACGGGTCAAACCGGCGCCACCATCTACGGCCGTCTGTTGGCCGGTGCGATTGGCCCTGGAGCGATTGTCCTGGATTCCAATACTGTCAACGTCCCCCAATGACTTCAATAAATCGGTAATTATTCCAGAGGAGAAATCATGAGATTACCAAGAGCCTCAGGGTTGCTACGGCTCGTAGCGCTTACCCTGATCGCCAGCCCTTTCGCTGTGGCCCAGGACTCAGGCTTGTACGTAGGCTTCAATTTTGGCCGATCCATGGCGAAAATAGACGATGCGAGGATCACCAGTGGCTTGTTGGGAGCAGGGTTCAGCACCACTTCGATCGTTGATCACAACAATGACACCGGCTTCAAGGTTTTCGGCGGCTACCAGTTCAACCGGTATTTCGCCCTTGAAGCAGGCTATTTCGATCTGGGTAAGTTCGATTTCCTGGCGACTACGGTGCCACTAGGAACCTTGAACGGCGACATCAAGCTGAAAGGCCTGAATGTTGACGCAGTCATCAGTATTCCCTTCACTGAGAAGTTCTCTGCGTTTGGCCGGATCGGAATCAACAACGCTGAAGCCACGGATACCTTCACTGGAGCCGGGGCGGTCCACGTGCTAACTCCCAACCCGAGTAAGCGCGGTTCGAACATCAAATTCGGTGGTGGAATCCAGTACGATTTCACAAAATCGGTGGGAATGCGCGCCGAAGTCGAACGCTACAGGATTGACGATGCTGTTGGCAATAAAGGCGACGTTGATCTTGCCTCCATCGGCCTGCTCATCAGGTTCGGTCGAAGCACTCCGGCCCCGCCGCCGCCGCCCGTAGTGGTGCCGGAACCTCCGCCACCGCCACCGCCACCACCGGCGCCAGAACCGCCACCACCACCGGCGCCAGCACCACCGCCGCCCGTAGTGGTGCCACCACCGCCACCACCGCCACCTCAACCGAGGCACGTGGCTTTCTCCGCAGACAATCTTTTTGGGTTTGACAAGTTCACCCTAAGGCCTGAAGCCAAACGAGAACTCGACACCTTTGCCGCAGAACTCAAAGGCACCCAATTTGATGTCATTAAGGTAGTGGGTCACACCGACCGCATCGGTTCGCCAAAATACAACCTGAAGCTGTCGAATCAACGCGCCGAAGCGGTCAAGGACTATCTGGTGGAATCCGCAGGGATCCCCGCCGGAAAGATCTCGGCCTCAGGCATGGGTGAAGCTCAGCCCGTGACCAAGGCCGATGCCTGCAAAGGCACCAAGGCAACTAAAAAACTGATTGCCTGCCTACAGCCGGATCGCCGCGTGGAAATCGAAGTACACGGCACCAAGCAACCGTAATTGCCTATGTGCAAATGTACAACTAGGGACCAGGGTGCCGCGAGGCACCCTGGTTTTTTCTTGGCTCCATCGTCCTGTTCGAGATGCGTATCTCCTTCGAATTGAAGGATATGGTAATTCATCTTGATTGAATTATCCTCAGTCTCAACGATTCCAAAAATACGCTAAAGATACAAATAGTAATAGTTATGAATATGGCCCGGATGATGCTTTTTGTCAGACTCAGGCGTCCCAGCGCATATGGGTGACCTCTATTGAAATCCTCACCATGCAATCACCACAAGGGAGCTATCCATGATGCAAAAGTCCGAAGCTGGTTCCAGTGGCTGGCAATTTTCCTGCTCCAAGAAGGTGGACGATATCTCCAAGCACGAATCCAGGCACGATCCCAAATTCGATCCCAAGCACGGCACCAAGCCAGTGCCAGAGAATGAACCCAAACCTGGAATGAACAAGAATCCAAACGAGAAAACCATACCGGGAGAAGTGAAAAAGTAAAAAGTGAAAAGGTAGCGTTAATACTTTCCGATTGATTGAATTGATTCGATCAACCCACAAAACCCCATTGGCTCCCCGGGCTGTCCGGGCCCTCATGAACACCTCATTTCGGCGCTGGTCTAGGCCCTAGGCCTGCTCCAGGCTCACCCGCTTTGAGACTTTTTCAACCCAGTCGCCCTACGGGGCAGAAAAAAGGATGCACCATGCGTAATTTCGCGCTCAATCCCCGAACCGCACTCCTGGTTGCCACGGCCTTGGTCATGGTGGGCGGACTGCCCCTGCAAGCCACTGATCAGGACAACCGGATCGAGGCCTCCGCCAAGAGCAGCTACAACTTCAAGACCTATCTGAAGGATGACACTATCAAGGTCGAGTCGTCCCACGGCGTGGTCACGCTCACAGGTACCGTAGCCTATGACTATCACAAGTCCCTGGCTGAGGAGACCGTTTCGGAACTGCCTGGGGTCAAAAGCGTGGTCAACCAGCTTTCAGTGGTTGGCGAGCAGCCTGCTGAGCATTCCGATGGCTGGATCACCATGAAGGTCAAAGGCGCACTGGCCTTCCGGAAGCATGTGAGTGCCAAGGATACCGAGGTGCATACGCAGAACGGCGTGGTCACCTTGTCCGGCATTGCCGACTCCGATGGGCAAAAGCAGCTTACGGGCGATTACGCCAAGGATGTGGAGGGTGTCACTGAAGTCCGTAATGAGCTGGTCGTGTCCAAGCCCGAAAAGGCCCACCGGACCCTGGGGGAGAAGGTGGACGATTCTTCCATCACAGCCCAGATCAAGCTGGCCCTTGTCATGCACAAATCCACCCATCCTGTGGACACCAAGGTAACCACCAAGAATGGTGTGGTGTTCCTGCGGGGGGAGGCTCAGAACGAGGCAGAGAAGGAACTCGTGGCCAGGATTGCCGGGGACATCGAAGGCGTGAAGAAAGTTCGGAATCATATGACCGTCAAGTAGTCATGAGGGAAGCCATCGGCTTCTTCAAGCGAAACCATTATTGAAAGGAAATGTCATGTTATGGACCATCGCTGTCGTATTGATCGTTCTTTGGTTGCTAGGTTTTGTTGGTTTCCATGTGTTGGGCGGCTTCATCCACCTTCTACTGATACTCGCCATCATCGTCATCCTCATCCGAATCATCCAAGGCCGGAGAGTCCTTTAAAGGAGGTCCCATGCTCGAAGACCGCAAAGCTTACGAAAACAAGCTGGACGCCCAGTTGGCGCAATGGAAGGCCGACCTTGATGTGCTGAAGGCCAAGGCCAAGCTCACTGGAGTTGATGTGATGGTCAATTACGACAAAACCATTACTGCGTTGGAGGAGAAGCACGACGAAGCCAGCAAGCACTTGGGCAACTTGAAAGCCGCCACTGACGATGCCTGGGAAAACGTGAAGGTCGGCATGGAGAAAGTCTGGCTGAGATCAAGTCCCAGTTCCAGGGCACTGCTGAAAAAGCCTGATCATCGCAGGGGAACGGTAACCGGGAGTAGTCACCAAAGTTGACCCCATGTTCTACCGCTGCAGCCATTTTCATTCGGGTCATCCGGGGTCGGGCGACCCATCATTCCAGGAGGTTTCATGATCGAAAATTTCGTTACCTATGAGGGCAACCTGGTTGGACAGTTGGCCCAATGGAAGGCTGCCAGTGACAACGCGAGGGAAAGCGAGATGGCTTGGTTGGAGCTCAACTCACAATTCCATAGCTCCGCCGAAACCACCTGATCTGCTCAGGGGGCCGGAAGATCGCCTGCTTCACCCGACGAACACTCCGACTTGATGCATTACTCCGGGAACCCACCATGGCCAGAAATCCTGCACTAGCTGAACACGTGATGTTTGATGCCAAGACCACCAGGGATCTGGTGGCAATGCTGAATCAGTCCCTAGCGGACACGCTCGATTTGGCTTACCAGACCAAGCAGGCCCATTGGAACGTGAAGGGACAGAATTTCTACAGCCTTCATTTATTGTTCGACGGCCTCTTCGACCAATTGGCCGCTTATGTGGATGACTTTGCCGAGCGGGTGGTTTCCATGGGGGGTCAAGCCCTGGGCACTATCCGTAGCGCAGCAAGCTCCTCGAATCTTGCGGAATACCCTTTGGAGGCGCTGGAAAGCAAGATCCATGTGGACTCTTTGGTGGATCGCTACGGTGAATACACCGGGCGGATGCGCAAGGCGATCCGCCGGGCTGAACAGCTCGGAGATCCAGACTCCGTAGACCTTTACAAAGCTATCAGCCGGGCCATGGACAAGGCCCTCTGGATGCTTAAAGCCCATCAAGAATCATGAATAGTATTTGGAGTCGCCATGCCCATTGCCCTTGAGATCACGCTTATCGTGGTTTTGGTCGCCCTTGCGGTTGGCTTGTTGCCCCTGCTTTTTCAACTGCGCCACACAGCCCGGGGGGTGGACGCCTTTCTGCTCTCGACGAGGAGGGATTTGTCCCAAATCGCAGAGGATGTGCATGAATCCCGATTGCGTATGGATCAACTGACCGGCTCCCTTCAGACCTACCTCGATGAGCTTTCCACCTTCGTCCAACTGATGGGGGAAGTGGGACAAACCGTAAGGAATTTCCACAACAGTTTTCACAGCACCATCGAATCTGCCTCCAGAA
Source organism: Holophagaceae bacterium (assembly GCA_025353305.1). Next base: position 17,656 of record JANXQX010000041.1, on the reverse strand, counting down.
ATTTTGGCGGAATTATCGGAGGGGCCAGCGCCGTGCTGGCTTTCTTCAAAAGCAGGAAATCCTCAAACAATTCTCTTTAGGAGCACTAATCATGAGTCAAGAAAACACTACCCCCATCGGTTCCATGCTGATGACTTTCCTCGCCGGCGCCGCCGTCGGTGCAGTCGTGATGGCCCTCACCACACCCAAGACCGGTCCCGAGCTGCGTGGGGATCTCAAAGATCTTGCCGGTCGCGCCAAGCGTAAGGCCGGGGCTTTGGCCGACGATGCCTACGAGGCCTATGACGACTTGAAGGAACGCACCATGGTTGCCGCTGCCGATATGAAACAGCGCACGGCCCTTGCCGCTGGTGATCTCAAGCGCGGTATGTCAGATGCGGCGAAAGATCTTCGGGGCTGAAGGTCCACTGGAGCACCGCAATGAGTCAATTGCAAAAGTTTTCGAATTCACCCGTAAAAGCGTCGAGCATGCTCGGCACCAACTTGTACAGCCGCAAGGGCGACAGCCTGGGGGACATCAAGGAAGTGGTCATTGACCCCAATACCGGCAGAGTTGTGTATGTCGTCGTAGCCTTCGGCGGCTTTCTGAGCATAGGCGAAAAGCTGTTTGCCATTCCGTTCAGCGCCATCGAGTACAACGTGGATAAAAACGAATATGTTCTTGATGTAGACCGGGACCGCTTGAAAGAAGCTCCCGGTTTCGATCCGGAACATTGGCCTTCCATGGCTGATGAAAAGTGGAACCGGAACATCTACAAGTTCTACGGGCGCCCTCCCTATTGGGAATAGGGCCACGGCTATCTCAAGCAACTGCAGGACGGGCTATGGCGCATGTGCCGATGAGCCGCTTAACCAATAATCTGGCCCAGTGTTTATGTTTTTGTGGACAGGATCTGGGCCAGTTCCATCAACCAACTCAACAGGAGAATCAAGATGAGCCAACTCCAGATGTTTGTAAGCACACCCCTGAAAGCTTCTAACATTATTGGTACGAACGTAGTCAATCCCCAAGGCGACAGCTTGGGAGTAATCAAGGAAGTGGTCATTGACCCCAACAGCGGCAGGGTTGCGTATGTCGTCGTATCCTTGGTCCGCTCTTTCGTCATGGGAGAAAAGCTCTTCGCCATTCCGTTCAGTGCCTTCGCTTTTAATGTGACAAAAAATGAATATGTTCTGGATATTTCCAAGAAGCGTTTGGTGGAAGCGCCTGGCTTCGATTCAGATCATTGGCCTTTGATGTCCGACGAAAAGTGGAACCGGGACATCTACAGCTACTACGGGCGCCCTCCGTATTGGGAAAAGGAGTAACCGATGAAATTATGGAAATTAATTCCATTCGCGGCGGCCCTTGTGGCCGTCCAGGCCCGTACGCCGGTCAACACCCATGCCTATAAGCTGAACCCAAACCCAACGCCCCAGACCGCGACATCAGTGGTTCCGCTTTATCGGGTGACGGTTGTCCATGGCTCAACCAACGCCATCAATTATCGAAATGTGAAAAGCACCACCAAGGTTGACCTCAACGGCACCTCGCTGCAACCCAATGCTTCGGGCGAGGCGTCTTTGAAAAACGAGGGCGGAACGATCCATATCACCGCCAAGGTCAAAGACCTGCCCCAAGCCTCTACTTTCGGAGGGGAGTTCCTGACTTATGTGCTGTGGGGGATCTCTCCAGAAGGCCGCGCCACCAACCTTGGGGAACTGGTGCTCAAGCATGGCAAATCGAGCATCAAGGTCACCGAAAAGCTTCAGAGCTTTGGTCTTATCGTGACTGCAGAACCTTATTTTGCCGTGAGCCAGCCCAGTGATGCGGTGGTCTTGGAAAATTCGATCAAGGGTGATGCCCAGGGCCACGTGGAGTTCATTGAAGCCAAATTCGAGCTCTTGAAGCGGGGTCAGTACGACCTGAACCTTGGGACGACTGAACCTGTGGTAATGGATGAAAAAACGCCGTTCGAGGTCTATCAGGCCCGAAATGCAGTGCGCATCGCCCAAGCGGCAGGAGCGCCAACTTTCGCTCCAGAGGCTTTCGAAAAAGCCCAGAGCTACCTCAAACAATCGGAGACTGATGAGGGGGGGCGCAAGGGCAAGGTGTTCATGGCCCGGGAGGCGGTCCAGCGGGCCGAAGATGCTCGCCTGCTCGCAGTCCAGCGACAGGAAGCACAACAACTGGCCATGGACCGAAAACTGGCCCAGGACAATTTGGATAACGCCAAGCTGGAAGCTGCCAGAGCAGCAGCAGCCAAGGATGCGGCGCTCAAAGAGGCCAAGCTGGCGGAGAGCCAGAATGAAGCCCTGCGGGTCAAGAATGAAGGTCTGCGGTCCAAGAACGAAGGCCTTCAGTCCAAGAACGAAGGACTTGAATCCAAAAATGAAGGACTCCAATCCAGGAATGAAGGGCTACGGTCCAAATTAATGGAGCAGCTCAATACCATTCTTCAGACCCGAGCCACCGCCCGTGGGCTGATTGTGAACATGTCCGACGTACTGTTCCAGACCGGCAAGGCGACGCTGCTACCCCCCGCACGGGAGAAGCTAGCGAAAATAGCAGGGATCCTATCGACCCACAAAGGGTTGAGGATCGAGGCGGACGGCTTCACGGACAGCACCGGCAGCGATGAATTCAATCAGCGCCTATCGGAGCAAAGAGCCAGTGCGACAAGGGACTATCTCGTGAGCCAAGGGGTTTCGGCTGAGATTGTCACCGCCAAGGGATTCGGGAAAGAAAACCCCATCGCTGCCAATGAAACGAACGCGGGCCGGCAAGAAAACAGGCGCGTGGAATTAGTGGTTTCAGGCGAAGGGATCACCCAGGAATAGCAGCCCAGATTCTGCCGTTGGAATGAAGCAAAACCACAATCGAACCATGCTATGGACGAGGAGGCGGATCCTGGGCGAATCAACCCAGGATCCGCGTAGTAAAAGCAGGGGTAATCCGAAGCGCCACCCATCGAAGAGGTAGCCACCATGAAACCTGAGCTAGAGATCCCCTTCATGCACAAGTTGCCGTTCAAGCCACGGGTGATGCAGGACCATCCTTACCTGGAATCCTCGCGGGCTTCGCTGGGTGGGCATGAACTCGAAGCCTACGTGCTGGACGATGGCGAGAGTAAGACACTGAGAGTGCTGCTGGATGCGGCGCTCATTTATAAATCTGGCGATGTCATGCCCGGAGCGGAATGGTTCAATGTCTGCCGCGAAGGGGGCTACCAGCCGCGCTCCGACTGGGACCGTGATCCGGTGATGATCCTTTTTCACAGCATTCTGCCGGCCATGGCGGCGAAGTGGACTGAATTTCCGTTGCCCTATGATGAAGGCGGTTTTCCCGATGGCGTGGTCAGCTTGGCGAGTTTGCAGCAGGTCCACCAGGCCTTCGTCGCTCGCCTCCGTCAGGCCTCGGCAAGCGATGCCACAGCGCAGGTGGCGGCAATGTTCGCGGAGCTCCCGTTGCGCGCCGTGGTCCTGCACGACCGACCTGAGCAGCGGGTGGATTACCTTGGGAAGGCGCTGGACGAGGCCTATGTCGGCATTGACCTGATCCTTGGCAACCACGCCGAGGCCCCGGCCCGGCTAGGGAAAGTGAGCTTCTCCTCCACCGGTGGCCTGCGCTGGTCCCCCTGGCTTCCCGGAGGACGCTGGGCCAACGATGGCCGGGAATTCATCGCCGGCGAAAAGGCTGCGGATTTCCTGCGGGCCAGTGGTCTCGCCATGGAACCGATGGCAGGCTTCGATGAGGCCTTTAACATCTTGATCGAAAATTATGCCGTCTTCATGGATGAGGCCGTGGAGCGCTATCTCGCGGTTTATCCCGCTGCCATTCCTTGGCACCACGACCTCAGTAACTAGTACGAGCAGCGCTCCGGGGTCAAAACCGAGCAAGTAGGCAAGGGTTTGATCCTGACCTTCGACAACGGGCTGAGAGCCTTGGTTCCCACCCCGGACTACCTGACGGCCACCCTGAAAATCCCCAAGAAGCCCATCGCCCTGCCGGATTCCGCCAGAGCCCACATTCTTGAATGAACCCCAGCTCGAACTGAGGACCCACCTTGTCCACCCAAACAAATTCGAAGCCCAGGAATGCCATCAAGCCCTTCGTGCCGGTCGGTCCAGAAGACAGTACTGAGATCTATTCCCACACGGAGTTGCGCGCGCTCTCCACCACGGATGCCAGGAATGAACTTGACGAGTTAAGTGAGCCTGATCGTTTCTTGAAAGGCGTAACCAGGTCCAATGTGTACCCAGACCCTGGGCCTCGGTCGCGTCGAAGCCCCAATCGTGCGCTGATCTTTCTGGTTGGAGCCGCTTCCGGTGCGATCTTGATCGCCCTCACCACTCCCAGGACTGGTTCCAAGCTCCGCAGGGATATCAAAGAATTCCTGGGCTGAGCCTGGTTGATGAGTTGTTTCATGAGACCAACCTAGCTTGGTCTAACCATCGTTTTGAATATAAGGCTCCATCGTTTTGAATGGAACCGAGTTGATTTGAATTCCTAGAATCTTCCTGAATCTCTGAGTTTAAAATAGCTAATAGATGACAAATAATAAGTTTACAACTGTTTTTAAATGAATGAGGCCAAACGGCACGCTCCTTGAACAGTGAAGGTGCAGCCATCTAACGATTAGGCTCGATTGAGCCTGATTCCTTTCGTTGGTTGGGGGGCTCCGTTGATGGAGTTGCCTCTGTTGGCAAAATAATAGGAGATAATAAATGTTCACTATCTTGATCGTCATCCTGGTTTTGATGTTGATTGGTGCAATACCCACTTGGCCCCACAGCAAGCAGTGGGGATATTACCCCAGTGGTGGGTTGGGTCTTCTGGTGGTGGTGCTGGTGATTCTCCTGCTCATGGGACGAATCTAGACTTGCATCACCCGCGTAATTCAATGTTAAAAACCCCATCTCCAGCAGCGTGCTGGAGTACTTCAACCACTTGCTGGAACCTAATTCACCAGCAACCCACAAGGGAGGAGGGATGAAAAGCAGAGTGATCGTCCTGATGTCCTCAGTCTTTATTCTTAGTGCGTGCATGGTGAGATCCACGCACAGGGGTGGATTGGAAATTATTCCGATCCTGCCAACGGTCGTCGAAATCGGTGACGACTCGTACTATGAGCACCACGGCTATCACTATTTCTATACCAACGAACGGTGGTATTATTCAAACTCAAGGAATGGTCGCCGATCAGAACTGCCGAGAGACCACTGGCCCAAAGAGACTCGTCATAGGGGCGATGGTCGGCGGGGCAAAGATCACCGTGGCGAAGATCGCCATTAGGATCCGTGATCAGATCGGCCAGTCTATTTTGCAACCATGAAGTTCCTTGAAGGGGCAATTCAGTATTCAAGAGATGGCTGCCACATTTTTATTACCTCCCTTAGGCCTTAGATTTGCCATCATGCTGTTCGACTGAGGTCGGCGAGGAGATTTTATGCACGCGATGATTAACGGTATTGAAATGGTTTTTACAGACGAGGGGCAGGGTGCAACCTTGCTCTTCGTTCATGGTTTTCCGCTGAACCGCGTCACCTGGTCGAAACAGGTGGAGGCCTTCAAGGCCAACTATCGCGTGATCGCCCCGGATCTGCGTGGCCTGGGCGAGAGCGAGGCCACCGCAGGCGGCATCACCATGACCCGCTTCGCCGAGGATCTCCACGCGCTGCTAAAACACTTGGATTCAGGGCCGGTGATTCTTGCCGGCCATTCCATGGGTGGCTATGTGGCCCTGGCCTTTGCCAAGGCCTACCCCCAAGCCCTTCGAGGCTTGGTGTTGGTGGGCACAAAGGCCGGTGCGGATACGACTGAGGGCGCCACCGCGCGCCGTGCAACGGTGGAGAAGGTCCGGGCGGACGGCATCTCCGTAGTGGTGGACGCCATGGCTCCCAAGATGCTTTCAGCTGGCACTACCAACACGGCCATGGTCGCAGCGGTACGGGGCTTCATGGCGTCCTCAAAGTCCGAAGGGGTCATCGGCGCACTGCTGGGCATGGCCGAGCGTCCCGATGCCCGGGCCTGGCTCAGCGAAATCCGAGTGCCAACCCTCGTGATGGCAGGTACCGAAGACACCATCATTCCGCCCAGCGAATCCGAAGCCATGGCGAAGGCGATCCCCGGCGCCCAGCTGCAACTCATTCCCAAGGCGGGCCACCTGGTCGCCTTCGAACAGGCCGACGCTTTCAATCAGGCTCTGAATGATTGGCTCGCCCAACCATGGCCAGAATGATGAACCACAGTTTCCAAACTATTGGGTTAGGAGCTGGACGTGCCGAGTGATGTCAGGCCCGAAAAGGATAGTGCTTCGGTGAAGCCACCCCAGCAACACCCCGCTGCTTCCCAGCCCTTCACCGAGCGACGGCGGTCGGTGGACCACATTGCACCCACGGTGAGATTCGATGTTTCCCCTGGGATGATGATCAGACTGATTCTCGTCGTGGCAGCCCTTTGGTTACTGATCCGGCTCGCTCCGATTCTCCTCGTGCTGGTCGTTGCCCTCCTTATCGTGGGGACCATGAGCCCTGCCGTCACCTGGCTGGAGGCACGGCGGGTCAGGCGCAACCTGGGGATCGCGTTTGTATTCACCTTGGTTTTCCTGGCTGCATTCCTCCTGGTGACCCTCACGATCCCTTCGCTCGTGGCCCAGCTGGCGGCGCTGTTCGAGCGGGAGCCAGCTTTCCGCGCTGGAATGGCGGACTATCTCGCCCGCTTCCACATCAGTGCACCGCTCGCGGACTGGCTGCGGAATATTAAATACGGCGCTCCCGGCAGCGGCGTCGCAGCCACGGCTTTTGCCTATTCGCTGAGAATCTTCGAGATGGCCGCCTATGGCACGAGCGCCATCTTTCTCGCGCTCTACATGATGATCGACCGCGACCGACTGCGCGGGGGGCTTTTCGCGGTCGTCCCCCGCACGCATCACATCCGGCTCTCGCGGGTCATGATGAACCTGGAAACCATCGTTGGCGCCTACATCCGTGGGCAGGTCATCACGTGTCTTCTCATCGGCGCCTTCACGTTTACGCTGCTTACGGCCTGCGGCGTCGAGAACGCCATGGCTCTGGCGGTATTCGCGGGCGTCGCGGACGTCCTTCCTTACGTCGGCGCCATCCTATCAATTGGACCGGCGGTCATCGCAGCCCTTGGCCACAGCCCCACCGCCGCGGCCATCGTACTCGTCACGATGCTGGCCTACGAAGAATTCGAGAGCCGCGTGCTCGTCCCGCGGATCTATGGCCGGGCGCTCCGTCTGCCCTCTTCCGTCGTCCTCTTCGCGCTCATGGTGGGCGGAACGTTGCTGGGGCTGCTCGGTGCGCTGCTCGCGCTTCCGGTTGCGGCGACGATCATGATGCTCATCGAGGAATTGCGGGTAGAGCTGCCAGGTGAGCAGGAACTCGTCGCGGACACGGAGTTGCGCGCCCGGGACGACCTTGCAGAAGAAGAGTACGAGCGCCGAACCGAGGGGGTGGGCGCCGAGCAGGCCGCGGCCATCGCCGTTGAGATGTCGGTGGATCGGAAAATAGAGGAGAGCCTTCCACCCGACCCAGAGGTTCCCGGGACGGCCGGATAGTTCTTTCGAGTTTCAACCGAGGAGGGCCATGCCCCATGAAATCAAAGTTCCCGCCATGCTCAGCCCTTCTCTCGATAGCGGGGCAGTTCCCCTCTCTCCTCTGTCTTTCGGCGGCAATCGCCCCCCAGCGCAGCAGCCTTGGGAGGTGGTAGCGGCCCATTGCCCCCCCCCTCGGGCGCTTCAAGCCCCCTGACCATCTTGGCCCTGGCGGTCTGCCTGCTGCTCTCGGCCTGCGCCCGCTTGCCCGATGTCGAGCACCTGAAGACGCCTGGCCACACACCCGCCACTCCAAGCGTGGTAGACGATCAGCGCTCCCTGAGCAGCAAGGAGGCAGCCTCGGTGCTCCCGCCGCGCCAGGGTTCAAAAGTTGACGCCAAGACTCTCGCCAGCCTTGAAGAAGCCGCCACAGGCCGGCCTCTCATCGCGGGTAACAAGGTCACGCTGCTCTTCGATGGGCCCAAGACCATCACGGCGATGATGGCCGCGATTTCGGCAGCCAAGGACACCATCAATCTGGAAACCTACCTCTTCGAGCAAGACAGCCTGGGAATAAAGTTCTCCGACCTGCTCATCGCCAAGCAGAAGGAGGGGGTCCAGGTCAGCATCATCTATGACTGCGTCGGCACGATGGGCACGCCTGAGGCCTTCTTCATCCGCATGCAGAATGCAGGCATCAGGATGCTGCCCTACCACCCGCTGAGCCCCCTGCATAAGCTCCGCCGCTGGCGCCTCAATAACCGCGATCACCGGAAAATCCTGGTGGTGGACGGCAAGGTGGCCTTCGCCGGTGGCGTGAACATCACCGCCGATTATGCCCGGGGTTCGATGTTCAGGTCCCGCGGTAAGAATCCGACCTCTGCGGGTTGGCGGGACACCCATCTCCAGATTGAAGGTCCCGCGGTAGCTGCGCTGCAGTGGACCTTCCTGGACAACTGGGCCAGCCAGAAGGAGAGTGTTCTCCCGGAACGGGACTATTACCCCCCGCTTCCCCCGGCTGGCGACAAGGTCCTGCGCGTGCTCAGCAATGAACCCGGCAAGCACCACGAGGTGTACAAGGCCTATGCCCTTGCCTTCCAAGGCGCCACGAAATCCATCCACATCACTGCCGCCTACTTCGTCCCGGACCGCCAAATCATTAAAACACTTTTAGACGCTGCCCATCGAGGGGTCGACGTCAAGATCATTTTGCCCGCTGTTACTGACAGCGGATTGATCTCCCGGGCCAGTCATTCCTTCTACACGCCGATGTTGAAAGCCGGGATCAAGGTGTACGAGCTTAAGGCTAATATGCTGCATGCCAAGACCGCCGTCATTGATGGCAGCTGGTCCACGGTGGGCTCCACCAACATAGATACGCGCAGCTTCCTCCACAACAAAGAGGTCAACGTGATTGTGCTGGGGGATGACTTCGGGCGGGAGATGGAAAGCGCCTTCCAAGACGACCTTAAGGACTCCAAGCAGGTCTTGCTGGAGCGGTGGAAGCATCGTTCTTTCGGCGAGAAATGTAAAGATTTGCTCACGCGCCTTCTGTCCTACTGGCTCTGAATTGAGCCTCACCGAGCAACCATCCCGGAGCATTGAATCCCATTGAATGCACGAATAGAACATTTGAAGCCAGGTACAGGCACTCCGGTGAAAAAGTCGCTGCTCAAACGCCTGGGTCCGGGTTTGATCACTGGAGCTTCCGACGACGACCCCAGTGGCATCGCCACCTACTCCCAGGCAGGGGCCGCCTTTGGGTTTTCATTGCTTTGGACGATGCTGTTTTCGTTTCCATTGATGAGTGCGATTCAAGAAATCAGTGCGCGCATTGGACGGGTCACGGGCCGGGGCATCGCGGGGAATATCCGGCGATACTATTCTCCTTGGTTGCTATACCCCGTAGTGTTTCTCCTCGTTCTGGCGAACACCATCAACCTTGGTGTTGACATCGGCGCTATGGGTTCTGCGTTGCAACTATTGATCGGCGGTCCGGCCCTTCTCTATGCCATCGGTTTTGCGGTGCTTTGCCTCGTGCTTGAGGTGTTCGTCACCTATCAAAGTTATTCCAACTATCTCAAATGGATGACCGTGGTGCTGTTCAGCTATGTCGCCACGGCCTTCATCGTGAAAGTTCCCTGGAAAGAGGTGGCGCTGGCAACCTTGATCCCTTCGTTCAGCCGCAGCGGCAATTACTGGGCGACGTTCATCGCCATTCTGGGAACGACCATCAGCCCTTATTTGTTCTTCTGGCAAGCCTCCCAAGAGACTGAAGAAATCCGGGATCACGGGGATGAGGAACCCCTGAGCAAGGAGCCTTGGCAGGCTCGAGTTCAATTCGGCCGCATTCGCCTCGATACCCTCGTCGGCATGTTCTTCTCCAACGTCGTCGCGTTCTTCATCATCCTTGCAGCAGGCGCGACACTGCACGTTCACGGCATCACTGACATCCAAACCGCCAACCAGGCCGCTGAAGCCCTCCGCCCCCTCGCAGGCCGCTTCGCGTTCACCTTGTTCGCACTGGGAATCATCGGGACTGGGCTCCTTGCGGTACCCGTTTTGGCAGGTTCCGCGGCCTACGCCATCGGCGAAGCACGCAAGTGGCGGACGGGTCTGGACCGGAAGCCGGAGGAGGCCAAGGGGTTTTATACGGTGCTGGCTTCAGCGACTGCCTTGGGCCTCTTCATCAACTTTCCTGTGGTGCAAAAACATCTCCACATATCGCCGATCAAGGCGCTGTTCGTGTGCGCAGTCATCAACGGAGTTGTGGCGGTGCCGATCATGGTCGTCGTCATGCTGATGGTGGGGAACCCCAAGGTCATGGGGAGGTTCGCGCTGAGGTCCGGGTTGCTGCGAGCCATTGGTTGGATCGCAACGGCGGTCATGTTCCTAGCCAGCCTCGGGATGTTTCTGACCTGGAAGCAATAGCAGTCGTCGGGTTCAGGCCAGTAAAGCGGCCAGCAGTTCATCCAAGGAAATACACGCGATGGCAGTGGCCCGGTCGCTCATGGCAAAGGGAAGGATGAGTTCGCGGCCGTGGATGAGCGATCCGCAGCTGTAGACGACATTGGGCACATAGCCTTCTCTGCCGGTGCCTTCAGGTGATATGAGTGGTTCATTCAAGCGTCCGATGACCTTCGTTGGATCGTGCAGGTCGAGCAGGACTGCGCCAATGCAGTACTTGCGCATGGGTCCGACGCCATGGGTGATCACGAGCCAACCCTCGGCGGTTTCGAGGGGCGAACCACAGTTTCCGATCTTCACGGACTCCCACATTTCTGTAGGCCGCAGGAGCACTTGGGAGTCGGACCAAAAGTGGGGATTGTCCGAGAACATGATGAATAGGTTCTCATCGTCCTGCCGCGATAGCATCGCGTAGCAACCGTCAATCCGTCGGGGGAAGAGTGCCATGCCCTTGTTTTGCACCGCGGAGCCGTTGAGCGTGAGTACGCGGAAATGCAGAAAGTCCTGCGTTTCGATGAGCTGGGGCAGGATGGTGTGCCCGTTGTAGGCCGTGTAGGTGGCGTAATACATGACTGTTCCATCGTCGTCGGTGAAACGGACAAAGCGCGCGTCTTCGATGCCGTTGCTCTCGTTTTCGGAGACAGGGAAGATGATGCGTTCGCTCATGCTGAGCTTGGGTGAGAAACTCATCTCATAGTTCGAGTCGGCGAGCCACTGGACGCCTCGGAGCGTGCTTTTGAGGTCCTGGGTGACGGGCTTGATTTCACGGCGGATGCGCAGCACGCTTTTAGTCAGGTCGCTACGCGTGAAGGACTCCTCTAGCGGTTCCATCACGGCGGCGGTGTGGCTGTTGTCGAACCCCATCTCGTGCAGCTTCACAATGAAGGGCGTTTTTTTGTAGCTTGGATTGGTATCGATTTCCGGCATGGCAACATACCGGGAGACCGGGTCCAGGCGGAGGCCGCCATCGGGAGCAATGAGGCCGGTACGGAATTCGATGGAGGAAACGTGTCCTTCACCGGTGGCGCGCAGGCTCATGATGAATTTCAAACTGCCCTCGGGCACGCCATCCTGGACCGGGTGAGGCACGATGGAAGGGTTGAAGAGTGCGGCGGATTCCAGCGCGTACTCCCCGGAAAAGAGCGCGCCGATGAGGAGCTTCCGTGCGCGGGAAAGGTGGCGTTGCGTGAAGATATGAGGAACCACCCGCTCGTAGTTCGCAAGCAGAGGCGACTCCATGTCCAGGTGCCGCGAGTCGAAATCCTTGAGCAGGGCATCCAGGTCACGGACGGTGTCCTCTTCGCTCAAAGCAAGCGCGCGGCCGATGATGGTGGTGATGCGCTGAGTACTGGAAGGGATGAAGGGCCGGATGATAACCCGGGCGCTCTCAGGCAGGAGCGTAGTCTCGTGACGGCGAAGGGTGATGGGAGTCATAAGACCTTATTCAGAGGAGGAGCTACTTGGTATTCGGGGTAATTCATTTCGGCCAGGGAAAGGTGGAAGGCCAAGGTTGATTCTGCACCCTGATTCTCATTGACCCGATCCTGGTGCAGGCCATCGCTGCACGCTCCGCTACTGGAATCGTAAAGAGGCAAAGCAAGATCGTTGCGACCCAGGAACCACTCGAAGGCCCGCTTCGCCTCCCTTGACCAGGCTTCATCTTGCGTGGCACGAAAGGCTTCAATGCAGGCGGATACCATTGCTTGTGCTTCGACGGGCTGCTGATCAAAGTCTGCTCTGGCCCCATCTCTTTCATAGAAACCATTGCTGCCTATGGGTCGGAAATGGCCTGCCTGGGTTTTCTGAACAGATGCCAGCCAACTTAAAGACTTGAGGCCGATCTCCAATGCCTCATTGTTGGGCATCCATTGACCACTGAGCAGAAGAGCCTGGCACAAGCGCGCGTTTTCATAGGTGGCGCTTGACTCGAACCAGGGCCAGTTTTCGGATGCGCACTGCTTCCATAGTTCTATCAGCCTATGAGTCAACAGTTCCCGTACTACCTTCACGCTGGAATGGTCGGGGAAGGCGTTCAGGTACTCGTGGATGCCCAGCAGTGTGAATGCCCATGCGCGCGGTGAGGAGAAAGCTTCCACCGTGGACAACCCACGCTCGAATAGATGCGCGGAGAGCTTCCGGTGACCTTCATTGTGCGAGCGGGAGGCACCGGTGCCTAAGGCCCAGAGTGCCCGGGCATGGCTGTCTTCGCTGCCCGCGTGCTCCAGCCATTCCCGTCCGTGACTCATGAAATTACGAAACCGCCCAGATTCGCGGTTCATGGCGGCGGACAAAAATGCGAGGTAGCTCGTCGCCTTTCGATCCAGGTTTTCCGATGGGCGGCGACCGCCGAGTTCATCCAGAAGATTGCACAGGATGAAGGCCCGCGCGTTGTCATCGGTGCAATAGCCTTCGTTGAAATTGGGGACATTGAAGGTGGCGTGCTGAAGGATACCGGTGCCATCGCTCATGCAGATGATGTGATCGAGCCGCAGCGGAGGGAGATCGTAGGGTCTGCTGGCCAGCGTCCACCCAGCAAAGGCTTTGCGGGGAGTGGCTTTACGGTCGGCCCCCGCGCGCTGGAACGATTCAATGAAACGCTTGGCCACTTGTGGCCAGATCATCTCGCGACCAAACGCGTAGGCATTTTTTCGCGTCTTTTGCAGCAGTGTGTGATCGTCCAGGAAGGTGCACACCCCCTCAGCGATGGCGTGGGGATTTCGGAAGGGGACCAGAATGCCCCGATCATCGGCGAGCAATTCCTGTGCGTGCCAATAGGGGGTGGAGACCACTGCCTTGCCCGCCCCGAAGACATAGGCCAGGGTGCCAGAGGTGATCTGGGCTTCATTGAGATAGGGTGTGAGGTAGATATCCGTCGCACCGATGAACTCCTTCAGGTCCTCCAGCGATACGAAACGGTTATAATAGATCACATGTTCTTTGACTCCGCGATCCTCTGCCAGCCGCTCCAGGCCCAGGCGGTAACGCTCACCTTCGCGTGCGACAAGATGGGGATGGGTGGCTCCCAAGACCAGGTAGACCACATTCGGATGTCGCTTCACGATTTCCGGCAATGCTTCTATCGCATGCTCGATACCCTTTCCGGGCCCGATAAGTCCGAAGGTGAGTAGTACAACGCGGCCTTCCACCCCCGAGGTGCGCCTTATAGACGCTTGAATCAACGAAGGGTAAATCCGGGATTCCGTGGGGAATGATATCCACCTTGGTGCCCGAAACCCCATAGGTCTCACACAGAATTTCTGCACCTTTTCGAGCCATCACCACCAGGCGATCACTGCGCTGGATCAGTCCTTCCATCACCTTCCGCTGATCCGCATTGGGCTCCCGTAATACCGTGTGCAACGTGGTCACCACTGGCATTCGCACTTCTTTGAGCAGGGCCAGCAGATGGCTCCCAGCCGGACCGCCGTAGATGCCGAACTCGTGCTGCACACACAGTACATCCGCATTATTGAAGTTCAGAAAATCTGCCGCGCGCCGGTAGGAGTCCCGATCCTTCTGATCCAGTTCAAAGCGCACGCGGGGCGGATAATCGTAGCCCTCACTCAGATCGTTCACTGCGCCCACGAAACACTCGGAGGCAGGAGCCGCCGCTGCCACCGCCTCACAAATATCGGTTGTGAAGGTAGCGATGCCGCACAGCCGTGGCAGGTAGCCGCCCAGGAAGGCGATACGGTACGGTAGTACGGCGTCCGTTAAACTGTTCCTCTCATTCGCTGCAACTTGTCCTGGCGCGCCCAGTTGCACAGGCCAAAGATTAACACCCCGAGAGCCGATGAACTTGCAGGCTTTGCGGGCAGCACACTGAAAGGCTGTCAAAAGGGGCAGGAGAGAAATTCATCTCCTGCCTCTTTTGCATGCGAAGGTCGTTAATGATCAGTGATCCCGATGGTCATCCCGATGGTCATCCCGGCGGTCATCCCTGCCGTTGCCCCGGTCGTGGTCATGTCCCCGACCGTGCTCCCTACGCCAGTTGCTGTAATCTTCGCCTTCCTCCATCCGTTGATGGGACCAACGCCCGGGCTCGTAGCGATAAGCGCCGCCTTCGCGCCTGTACTGGGGCCTGATCCAGCGGGAACCCCGTTGGGAGGGTTCTTCCCAGCGTCCCGGAGCCCAAGCCCACTCGCTACCCTGGCGGTCCCAATAGCCCTGAATCCAAACATGATTCCGGCTTGGTTGCGGGGTCCTTCTTTCCCATCGTGGCCGCGGTGGCGCTTCAGGTGCGATCCGGATATGAACACTAGGGAGATCCACTCCTACCCGGATCTGGGCGAACGCAGGCGCGCAGCTGAAAACCGCAAGCACGGCGGGAATTACCAATTTTGCCAACCTGTTTTGCATAGGGGCCTCCTTGACCACATACGGAAGTATGCATGTGTCATACCAAAGCGTTAAAATGAAATATTATAGCAATAACAATGATTTTGTGGATCTATTCAAGGTTGTATATTTCATCATATTGAGGTAATTACCCCCATAATTTGATAAGTCCTGCCCAGGGGGTAAATCTGGTTGCGGTTGAAACAGGTACCCGGCATACCAGGTTATTTGAACCCATTCGGCAATGCGCTAGCTGCACTCGTCGAAGGCGTGAGTTCAATGAAACAAGACGCAAGCACGAGAAGGAAATTTGATTCAACGGAATGGATTCGGAAGGGAAATCAAAAGGGTTACAGACCGAGATCTGCAACCCTTTGACCTTACGGCTGTAGTTGGGCGTCAAACCCACTTGTGAAGCTTGCGTGCTTATTTGGCGGGCTCGGTAATCGCGTTCATCTGAAGCGTGACCGCGGTCTGAGCCAACAGTCTGCCGTTCACGGATGTCCCCGTGTTCACGGCGATCATGGTTTTGCCCAGTACGACACCTTCAAAGTGCGAGTTGGTTCCAAGCGTCACCGCGCCAGCGACCTGCCAGAAGATGTTTTTGGCCCTGGCGCCGCCGGCCAGCGTCACCCGCGTAGCGTTGGCCTCGTCCAGTGTTCCCGCTATCTGGAAGACCCACACATCGTTCGGGCCGCCCGAGAGCGTGACATCCGTGGAAATCAAAAGTGACGTGCTCCATTGGTAGAGGCCAGGGGCTAGGGTCAGCCCGCCGATCTCTCCCGCGCCCAGTTCAATGAAATCCGGTGACCGCCGTCCCGCGGCGTCGTCGTACGCGAATTCCATGTCGCGCACAGCCGAGGTCAGGAAGGTGGCGGCAGTCAACGAGCAGGGGAGCGGGCCAGCCGCATCGACCGTGTAGATCTTTCCCGACACTTCACCGCACGTAAGAAGGAGTGCTGCACCGGTGATGGGGCTCGTTCCAACATCCGCAACAATGGCGGATCGGTAAACGTCGGTGCTTCCAGTTTGGCTCAGGATCGCGAAAGAACGGGCTGAACCAAGGTTTACCGGCATCGGACCTGGGCCGGCGCTTGCGACCCCGGTGATACAAAAGCCGAGCAGTGCCGTCAGCAACACCTTTTTTGAATTTTCTTTGCGATTCTTCATGACGTGTCCCCTCCTCGAGGACTTTCAAATCTGATAGTGGCAAACGTGATTGCCTGCCACTTCCTGGAGGGGTAAGGGCAACTGACGTGCCAGAGGAGAATTGTGGGCCTTGCGAGATTAAAAGCTTGATGGTGCAAGACATAATTCAAAGTGAGAAATAGAGGTCAAGCGAAAGCCGTCAAGAGCTCCCGTCGCATTTGACAGAACCGTCAGATGTCATGGCCGTGAAGAGTGAGAATTTGCGTGTCTTGCGGCGTTTTTTTTATGAACGGCGGATGCCGCCTTTCCTCATCCGGCCGCGAAGGGTGCTGGGGTTGAGACCCAGCATTGCCGCTGCGCCTTTATCCCCTTCGATCCCCCACCCGGTTTTTTTTAGCACCTGGTGAATATGTTCGTTCGATATCGACCAGGACCTTGCAGTCCTGCGCCTCGTGTTCACCGGCTTTCAGGGAATTCACGAACCGGTCGAGCATCTGCAAGCCGGTTCCCTGGCTCGTGATGACCGCCCTTTCGATGATGCTTTCCAGCTCGCGCACGTTGCCCGGCCAGTCGTAATCCTGGAGAATGTTCAGAGTTTCTTTCGACACGGTCTCGATCTTCTTTCCTGTTTTCTTGTTGAATTTGGCGACAAAATAATCGACGAGAAACGGGATGTCCTCATGGCGCTGCCGGAGTGGCGGGGTCGTGATGGGGAACACATTCAGCCGGTAGTAAAGGTCTTCCCGAAACCTGCCCATCTGGATCTCTTCCTCCAGCTTCCGATTGGTGGCTGCGATGATCCGTACATTGACCTTGATGGTCTTGGGGCCGCCCAGCCGCTCAAACTCGCCATCCTGGATGACCCTGAGCAGCTTGCTCTGGAGGTCCATCGGGAGTTCGCCGATCTCATCGAGGAACAGGGTGCCGTTGTCGGCAAGTTCGAAGCGCCCCATCTGCCGGTCATGGGAGCCTGTGAACGCACCTTTTTCCCGCCCGAAAAGCTCGCTTTCGATGAGATTCGCCGGGAGTGCCGCGCAGTTGACCGTGATCATGGGCCGGTCCTTGCGGCTGCTCTTGGCGTGAATGGATCGTGCGACCACTCCTTTCCCCGTGCCGGTCTCGCCAAGGAGTAGAACGGTTGCATCCTGGGGCGCCACCTGTTCGACCTTTAAAAACACATTCTCGAGAGCCTTGCTGCGTCCGATGATCTCGCCGAAGTTGAATTCCCGGTCGAGATCCGTGCGAAGGTAGATGTTCTCAGCCTGGAACTGGTCCTTTAACTGCTTGTTTTCCGCATAGGCGCTCTGGAGCGACGCTTCGGTTACCTTGCGTTCCACTATTTCCTTCGAAAGCTGCTCGTTTGCTGTGATCAACTCTCCAGTCCGTTCCTGCACCGTCTGTTCCAGTGTCTTGTTGTGATTCTCTATTTTCTTGTACAACAGCCTCACTTCCAGCATGTTGTGGATACGTGTCTTTACTTCGGGCAGATCAAACGGTTTGCTGATGAAGTCTTTCGCACCGGCTTTCAGCGCCCGCAGCTTGAGACTCGTTTGTGCTGTGATCACGAGGACTGGAACGTAGCTGCCTGTTTCAATCGCCTTCAGGCCTTCCATCACCTGGAAGCCATCCATGCCGGGCATTTCCAGGTCGAGCAGAATCAGGTC
>JANXQX010000030.1 GCA_025353305.1 Holophagaceae bacterium | reverse complement strand
ACGAACTTCACCTGGGGGCCTACTGCAGGCATCGGTTTCGACCTGAAGAGCCCCAATGCCTTCTTCGGCGTGCAATGGACCTTCAATCGCAATTTCGCCTTGGTGGCCGGGGGTGTGGTCCGGCCAGAAAAGCGGTTGAATGGCAAGTATCAGGTGAGTGACACCGTGAAGGACAACCTCTCCGAGGATCAACTTTCAGAGACGACGTTCAGTACCCGATTCTTCTTCTCACTGGCTTTCCGATTCTCCAAGAAGCCCGACGGCTTTGGGAAATAGTGAAGGGCGCATCGCACCCTTAACAAATTTGCAGAACAGCATGGGATCGCTCGCAAGCCCACGCTTTGGAATGTCCATGAATCTTTGAATGTGAAGCTTTGGAAAAGCCTTTTAGGGTCTTCCCTATCCGGGGACTAGTTCAAATTTATCGGTGTGTCTACTCTCCTTGGGCACGAAGGTCTGCAGGGACTTTGAGAGCAGGCGCTGGCATTCGGACGTTCGCCGATCTCTTCCTTCCGGATTCTGGAATGATTCCGGAATCCGCATGAGGTGGGCTCGTTTCAGCTCAAGAAATCGAAAGCCAAAGTGAGCAATTATGGGCCTTTCAAGGAACGACTGATTCATGGCATGAACATCGCCAGAAGGGATCACTTACCACCGAACCTGAATCGTCCACAGCCCTGCGCCCAGAGGTAACCATGCGATCTACCAACCTTATTGCTTTCGCGTTTTTGTTCGGATTCCCCACCCTACCCCAGATCGCAGGGCCGGTCCCTCCTAACACCCATGCCCAGGCCACGCCAAACCAAACAGCCCTGAGGCGTGTGAACGAGACCGGCAAACAGAAGGTGATAGAGGATCCAATAACAGTTGAAGATGACCCCGTGGTCCGCGCACTTTTTTCGAAAGTTCGTGCGGGCTCTCCATTCCGGAAACGCTAGACAGATGGGGAGGTCCAGGTGCCACTTGGCCCAGTTCTGAACTGAAATTTCTCTTCGGGCTCAAGTTGAAAGCCGAAAACTTTAAGTCGATCGTGCGTTGAGGAGGACCTATGAACCATCTCAAAACCTACTTCACAACCCTGATACTCGTGGTGTCACTCGGTGCTCAGCAGGTACCAAAGAGAGCGGGTTCTTCACTTATAAAACAGACTTCAGCTTCTGATGATGTCATTAGCGATCGCGCTGATTCGCGACGGGAATTCAACCTCTGGTGGTTCGGCGGAGAGCCCAGTGCCACGTACCTTGACTACAAGAAAGCCCTCGCCAAACAAGAACAGAAGCGTTGGGCCTACACTTTCCCAGGCTACCAAGGAGATGCATCTGCCATCCCCACGGCTAGCTCTACCTGGATCAACCTTGGACCCAAGAACAGCAGTTATAGCAGTTATTCAGGCTCAACTCCGGCACATTCTGACGTGGATGCTGGCAGACTGGCAGAACTTGGCATTCTGACCCACCCAACCAACCCCCAGATTCTTTATGTGGCAACCTCTGGCGGTGGGCTTTGGAAAACCACGAATGCCGATCTCACCACCTCGGGAGATTGGACCTGGACCCCGCTTTCGGACAGTCTTCCCAATGCCACCACCACGGGTAACGTTAGCATCGGCGCTGTGGCCATGAGTCCAGTGGACCCGGAAACTCTTTTCCTCGCCTTGGGTGACTCCTTCGACGCTGCGGGCCGCGGATTCTACAAGAGCGTGAATGGCGGTGCCACCTGGAATGAACTCGGTACCGTGGGGCCAGTCACTCGTGTACACAGTCTTCTCGTGCTGGATGCAAACACGATTCTAGTGGGAGGCGACACAGGCATGTGGCGTTCCACGAATGGGGGTGCCAGTTTCACCGTTGTGGATATTGGAGGGTACAAGGGCGGTCAGATTTGGTCGATTCAGCGCGTGGGCAGTTCTACTACCAATCTGGTTGCAACACGTCAGTACGCGCCCGGCGGCCCATTTTATTACTCAGGCACCTTCTGGTACTCATCTGATGCTGGCGCAACCTGGTCCCAGGCAACCTTGGACGGGCTGGCCTTAGCCCAAAACGCCGGCAGGATTACAGTAAATTCCTCCTTATCAAACGCAACGGTGGTCTACGCCATAGCGGAAAATACAGTGTCAAACGTTTTCGCGAAAGGCGTGTTCAAGTCTATAGATGCCGGCCACACCTGGACTTTTTTGGCTGCTCCCGTCGTTTCGGGCGGACTTTTCCAGCCTTTCGGTGACCTTGGCGATGGCGGACAGTCTGAGTACAACCACTTTCTGGCCGTGGACCCCGATGATGCATCTAACCTTTTTGTGGCCGCCACTCTGTGCCTTTACCGCAGCATGGATGGAGGTGCCAACTGGACCCAACTGACAAGTTGGAAGTCCCGACATTTGCCGTATTGCCACGCAGATTTTCATACCAATGCATGGTCCAAGACGGGCCCAAAGACCCTCTTTGTGGGTAATGACGGTGGCCTTTCTGTTATGCGGGATCCCTTCCGTCCCACTCCACCATTCACGTCTGATCCAACTATTTACGCGGCGGGGGACCTGACCTTCGTGGATAACCGCCGCAATCGCGGCATCGCGTCGCAACTGATCTTCAACGTGGGTTCCAGCATTGCCACTTTTCCAGCCGATACACGCTATCGCAGCACCCTTGGTATGCAGGATCTAGGTACTCGTATTCGTGTAAACGAAGGATCAGGTATAGAGAATTCAAGCACCTGGAACGATACAGGGGGCGGCGATGGCTTAGGAACCCTCATCAACTCCGCCAATGGAGACAAGATGATGAAGTCAATCCAATATACATACATCCACCGGAGCATTGATGGTGGAACGACCTGGGATCCAGCCATCTCGGGAATCACCGGTCCCAAACCCTTCGACACCTTGCTGATCCCCGGAAGGGCAGATGTCACTGGGAATACACTCTTCACTCGAACAAAGGCAATCATCTTCAAGAGCACCGACTGGGCAGCTAGTGACTGGATGCCGCTACCGATGTCCGGGTTTTCCGGCACCGCAATCCGTACTTTCAACACTTCGGCGAGCAATGGCAATGCCATGGTTATTGGCGCAGAGGACGGGAAAATATGGGTCTCGTCCAATGGAGGAAGCACATGGACGAATCCCGCTGGGAGCAGCCTTACGGGTGGTGCTTCAACCCTTAGCTACGTTTGGTTTGACACAGCAGATGATCAAGTAATTTATGCGGCTTCGGTCGCCCTTACCACTGGCAGCCATCTATGGAAATCCGTGAATGGTGGAAACAACTTCACCCCCATCGATATCGCCAACGGGTTCCCTTTTGGCATTCCTGTTTACATCATCCAGAATGACCCTTCCACACCTAACCGGCTTCTGGCTGGCACTGATTTTGGCGTTTATCTTTCCGAGAATGGTGGGACCACATGGACCCGATATGGGGTAGGACTACCCATGGTGGCTACCCGCGATCTTTACGTCGCCCCGGATGGCAGCTTCGTTCGGGCTGCCACTTTCGGTCGTGGAGTTTGGGAGATCGGTGGGAGCGTGACTCTAAGTCCCACCATCACCACTCAGCCCCAGAATCAAACCGTGACCGCTGGACAAACAGCTACCTTCAACGTCATGGCCACCGGAACCTTACCTTTCAGTTTTCAGTGGAAGAAAAATGGGGTGAATATCGTCGGAGCAACTGGTAATCCCTACACCACACCAAGCACCTTGATTGGTGAAAACGGGACACTTTTCAGTGTGATTGTTACCAACAACATTGGAAGCGTCACGTCCAACAACGCGATGCTCACTGTCAATCCAGCGCCCATCGCCCCCAGTATTACCAGCCAACCCGCCAGCGTTGCCGTTACAGCGGGCGCCACGGCCACCTTCAATGTCACGGCCTCGGGCACCGCAGCCCTCACTTACCAATGGCGCAAGAACTCCGTGAACATTTCCGGCGCCACCGCCGCGAGCTACACCACTCCCGCCACCACCGTTTCGGATAACGGTGCCGCCTTCAGCGTGGTCGCCTCCAATATCGCCGGAAGTGCAACCTCCACCAACGCGACGCTCACCGTCAATCCAGCACCCATCGCCCCCACGATTACTGGACAACCCGCCAGCGTTGCTGTGACTGCGGGCACCATTGCCACTTTTAATGTCACAGCCTCGGGCACCGCGCCCCTTACTTACCAATGGCGCAGGAACGCCGTGAATATTCCTGGCGCCACTGCCACGAGCTATACCACACCCGCCACCGCAATTTCGGATAACGGTGCCGCCTTCAGTGTGGTCGTCACCAATATCGCCGGGACTACCACCTCCAACAACGCGACGCTCACAGTGAACACGGCGCCCGCCATCAGCCAGCAGCCCCAACCCCAATCCATCACCGCAGGTCAGACGGTGGTGTTCAACGTGGTGGCTACAGGCACTGGGCCGATGTCCTATCAATGGCGAAAAAATTCAGTGGATATTCCAGGCGCATCCTCAAGCACCTTCGCCTTCGTGGCGAAGCTTTCGGATTCGGGCGCGCAATTCTTGGTTTCCGTGTCGAATGCAGTGGGCAGTGTGGTGAGTGTCAACGCCGCGCTGACAGTAGTCCCCAAGAACCGCGATCTGAATGGTGATGCCCAGGTCAACGTGCTGGACCTTGCGACTTTCATGGCCGCCTACTCGGGTTCCGGCATTCCCACCAACAATCCTTCCGCCGATCTGGATGGCGATGGGGATTGCGATGATGTGGACCTCGCCCTGTTGCTGGCCGGAATCTAAGGAGCCCCCATGCGAATCACCCAATTATCTACAGTCACCAGCTTCCTATCCCTGGTCCTGACTTTGGCCTGCAGCGGGGGAGGAGGCGGCGGAACAACACCCCCTCCACCACCTCCACCCGCGCCTGTCATTACCAGTTTCAACGCGGCCCAAGGAACCATCCCGCAGGGTGGCTCCACCACCCTCATTGGAGTATTCGCCAACGGAACGGGATCCATCAGCAACGGTATCGGCAGCATCCAGTCGGGAGCAGCCATCCCCACGGGGCAACTTCAGACCACCACGACCTTCAACCTGACGGTGACTGGAAGCGGCGGCACCGCCAGTTCATCAACGACCGTCACCGTCATTCCGAAGACCATCGCCGACACCCTGAGCTACACGGATCCAGGGGGAAGCGGCTTCCGGTTGGTGCGGAACGCAGGCCTTTCGACCACCTCGAAACTAGTGCTGGAATTCGCTGGTCCAGTGGGCAGCACGGGACAAGGCGTGGCGCTCATCGTCAGCGCCGATCAATCGAAGGTCACCTGGACAACCCCCTCAGCGTCGGGGACCGTGGTGCAAAATGTGGCCTTCAATTTGGGCCCGGGCACCCAGGCCTTCGTTAGCGGGATTTCAGGCGATCAACTGCAGGGAGCAGCGTTCCAGAAGCCTGGCACCTCCGCCGTGAACCTGGCCCAGCCACTCCTGCGCATCAGCCTCGAGTTGAAAGCCAATATCCCCGTGAATACTCCCATCCCCATCTCCTTCATCGCCGGAAACCAGCTTCCAAGCAGTGGACCACCAAGCGTAATCACAGCCGCTGTCGGCACTCTGGTGGCGCAGTAGCCATCTACTCCCTAATTTCAATCCCACTTCTAAACATGAAGCACGAGGCCCGCATTCAGCGAGCCCCGTGCTTCATGCCTCACAACCTCATACCTACTTAGCGGCGCTATACACCAGAGAGTAGTACAGCACCTTGCTGAGCTTGGGGCTGCGGACGCTGACTTTGAGCAGCAGGGAATCGCCGCTGGGTGACAGGGTGAATTCGTTGGTGCGTTCGCCGTCCTTGGCTTTGTAGGTCTGCACGATCTGCGAGGGGCTGGCGCTGGCGTTCACCCAGAAGGTTTCGCCGTCTTCCCGGGTCCAGGCGGTGCCTCCGTCGAGGGGCACACGGACCGGCTTGCGGCCGTCGAACTGGATGCTGACGCTCGAATCATCATGGCTCAGGACCACGCGGCGGTAGGCGGGATTCACATCGGCCAGACGCTTCTCGGCCACGCCCCGCATCAGGAACGGAACGCCTTCGGTGGCCTGCTCGATGCCCTGGGGCAGGTCGGGGGTCTGGCTCAGGGTGAAGGTTCCCGTGGGCGCCCGGATAGTGGCGGGGACAGGTTTGGTGGTGTCCGCCGCCATGAGGGCGGGGACGATGAGCAGGGAAAGGAGGGTGATCTTCATGGGTGGGCTCCTGAGGCGGCAACAGCCGTTGAGTTTTGGGAGAAATGGTGGTCCGGAGTAAGGAAACCGATGGCCTCCAACGAGCTTCAGAGCATCAACCATCGCGTTGGCCTTAGGCCGACATAAGACGCCGTAACGGCTTGGTCAGAAAAGCGTTGACCAAGTCGTAACGGTCCCTAAGAATGTGAGCTTTTACTCACATCTTCAACTCGCATCCGCCATGAGCCCATCCAACCCATCCCAGATCCGCAAAACACCGCGCCAGCGCCGTTCCGCGGAAACCGTGGAGGCGATCCTCACCGCGGCTGCTCACATTCTGGAAAAGGAAGGGTTCGAGGCCGCCACCACCAACCGGGTGGCCTTGAAGGCGGGCGTGAGCATCGGCAGCCTCTACCAGTACTTCCCCAACAAGGAATCGCTGGTGCGCGCGCTCAACGACCGCCACACCCGCGAAGT
Source organism: Holophagaceae bacterium (assembly GCA_025353305.1). Next base: position 253 of record JANXQX010000030.1, on the reverse strand, counting down.
CCTGGAGCTCCTGCGGAAGCGCTTTGCCGAAGTGCGGGAGGCGCCGCTGGAGGACTCCGTGCGGGCCATCGTGCAGGCCATGGTGGACGTCCATCGGGTGAATCCGGCCTTGCACCGCGTGCTGGTGAACATCGTGCCGGGCATCGGCGGGCTGGCTGAAACCAAGGCCCTGGAGGACGCCGCCGCGGCCCTGCTATCCCAATTCCTAAAGGCTCGCAAGGCGGAGCTGCGCCCGCTGAATCCGGAGCTCTCG
>JANXQX010000017.1 GCA_025353305.1 Holophagaceae bacterium | reverse complement strand
CCCACGACGTTGGCCGATGGCTGATCGGGAATGAGCACGTTCTCCATCTCCAGGTGCAATTGGATGCGCTCGCCGCGCTGGGCCATGCGCCGCATCATCGTGGAATTCTCGATGGTAACGGCCGCTGAGGGGATCTTTGGGATGTTCGGCGACTTCTCGTCATAGGCAAGGGTTCCTGTGTGCGGCGTGTCGAAACTGAGGCTTCCCACCGAGCGCACCAGGGCTGCCAGGGCGCCCAACTTCGCTGCGCGTGAGGCGCCGAACACACGGTAGGCCACGGTCGGACCGTAGCCCGTGAAGGGCACATCGTAGAGCACGATCTTGCCCTTGACCCCCGCTTCACCCAGCTTGTCCAGTTCATCGAAACTGCCCACCACGACGACGTCCGCGGTGATGCCGCCCTTGGGCGTCGCCACGCTCATGCCGAGGCCCAGGATGGATAGCTCGTGTCGCTGGGGCGTGACCGTCCAGGCCTTTTCCGCGCCGCGCTTCCAATGGGGAACGAGAATTTTTTCGGTGTGGACATTCTGCAGGCCATCGGCCTTCATGGTCTTCACCGCCCAGGCGATGGCCTGGTCCAACTGCTCGGAGCCGCTGATCCTGTGGCCCACCTGGTCGCAGAGCTCGCCAAGCTGGTCGTAGGCCTGGGATGATTGCAGCGAAGTGCCCAGAATCTGCGCCGCGGCCGGGCGGTAGCGGTCAGCCGGGGATTGCGCGTTGGCCACGAACGGAACCATTTGAAACAATGAGGAAACAAGTACCGCCCTGAACATCACGCGCATGGGGATCTCCTGACCCTCATGTTACTGGGTAGAGGACCTGGAGAAAGGAAAACCAGGAAGAGGCTGACGAATGGTCAAGGGATGGAGCAGCTGTCTCATACGGAGTTGCCTTCAAAAAGATAGAATTCACCGCCAAGACGCCAAGCACGCCAAGCACGCCAAGAAAAGCAAACTCCACCACTATTGATTTGAGCCCGAAATCGTTTCGCGAGGCGCGCAGCGCCAGCGGGCCCAAGCCCCGCAAATTCAGACGGCTCGGCGCGGATCACACCAAGGCGTGAGGCCGTCGCCGGGCCGTCTGAATTCCATTCGCGAACCTGGCACATGATGAGTGCCCTTGGCGTGCTTGGCATCTTGGCGGTGAATTATTTTTCTACACGATAGAACGCGACTAGGTATCAAAGGGCATTCGAGTTCCTTCGCCTTCCTCGCGGCTACTTGTCAGAGGCCCTTCCCAACAGCTTTCAAATGCTCCTCGATCTCCTTCTTCACCTGCTTCATCAATGGGTTCGGGATGGGCACGCTGAGGTTGTACTGGGCGATGCGCCAGGTCTTGCCGGTCTTGACCAGCACACCCGAACCTCGCGCGGGGCCCAGGTTTGGCGTGTCCATCTCCTCATCGAACCAGGCGGTGTTCCCATCGCTGGAATAGCTGACATGGCGTTTCACGGCCTTGAAGGTCCAGGCCTTCCCCTTCTTGAAGTAGGGCTCCGCCCAGATGCGGAATTCTTCCTTGGTCCATCGCTCGGTGGCGTCGGTTCCCAGGAATACGGCGCCAGGAGCCATTAGGCCGAAGTACGAGTCCGCGTCTGCCCGTGCCGCCGCGAGATGCCATTGGTCAAGGATCTCTTCAGGAGCCTGCGTTGGCGGCGTGTTGAGCACAAGCGCCGGGACCATGAACAATGCCTGCAACTCAATCATGGGGTCCTCAGCTTCACTTGGATTCGCATGCTTCCGAACGAATCCACGGAGATCACTTCCCAGCTCAGGGGGCCATCGCTGCCCTTGAAGACTTCGCCCTTCCCGAGATTGAAGGCGGCGTCATCCAACTCCCAGCGGCCGCAGGGAAACCTTGGTTGGGGCGGCTCCGGGCTGTGGGGATGTGCGTCCACGATGCGCACGGGACCCTTTGGCTCGCCCACCCGGCTCAACAAACCCGGATCGATGTGTTCCACGATGAGACCCTCATGGCCTGGCCCCCAGCGGTCACCCACGCGGCCGCGGTCGAAGCCCCAGGGCCTGCGTACGGAGAATTCCCAAAAGGCGTTCGCTTTTCTTGGATCCGGCACGATCAGCCGCTGGGAGTCGATGCCCGGCGCTCTTTCCAGCGGCGCGAGCCATCCATCCCACGCACTGCCCTTGATCCGTTCCTTCCTCACGAGCGATTTGAAACGTCCGTTGTACCAAAGCTCGCCGGTCACCCAGGGCCCGGGATGCGAAGGGCTGTAGCCCGTGTCCTGCTGCCAAGGACCGATGTCTCCATGGGCCGTGTCCCAGCCACGGTATTGCCCGGCATCCATCAAGTCCCAGATGCCTGCGGTATTGGGATCGTCACAGCCGAGATAGAGGTCATCCGCCGAATTCTCTCCCATGGCGTGGAAGGCTTCATGCACGATATTTCCGAGCGGCGCCTGCTCGGTCATGAATACCACCGGCCAGGTGATGGATGCATCCCACGGCAGGGGCATCATGAAGGTCACCGGCCTGAGATGGGCGTCGTTGCTGGTGATTGATTTCGGCGCACCCGGCGCGAAGATCCATAAGTGATCGGGCTTCCCGTCGGGTTTCAAGGCGCCCGTCCGGTTGTTCACGCGATCGAAATCATGGAGATCCTGGCCCTTCAATTTCTCCAGCACGAAGCGCACCATGTCGGCCCTTTGATTGTCATTGTGGGGCTTCTTGTGGATGGGATCCGTGAAATTCAGGATGGCACCTTCCTCCAGGACCAGGCTTCCTTTGGATACTTCGTAAAGGTAGTTGGCGGCGCTGGCCTGCCCTGGCTCGCGATTGAAGAGCAAGCGCCGTAGCTCGACTACAGGCATGGCCGCCGGTTCATCTGAAAAACTCAAGCGAACCACGAGTCCCTTTTCCACGCGGTATTCAGCAGCAGGCCGAAGCACGATGATGGCGGACGTGCGATTTCGCATGGGAACCATGTCCCTTGCCCAACCATCCTTCTCGAAGACCAGCACTGGGTGTGTGTCTTCTGCGGATCCCAGCATGGAAAAACGGCCATCGCTTCCGGTGATATCCCAGGAGTAGCCGCGCAAAGCGGGCAGCAGCGCACGGTGGTCCCGTGCGGTGCGAACTCCGTCATCCACGAAGACGCGGACCCCGGGCAACGCCCGTTGACCATCAGTCACCTGGCCCGAGAGCGGGCCCTGGGCCTGTAACGTGAGCGGTGCGATGAGTGCCAGGAGCAAGAAGAGTGGACGCATTGGAAATTGTCTCAGAAGATTGCAGTCCTGAGTCCTGAGTCCTGGGGTTCAATTCGGATGCGGCTCGGGGCCGCGATGTCAATAGAGCGCCGAAGGCGCCTCCATGTTGCCCCAGGACTCAGGACCCGGGACGTCTTCCAAGCCCACAGCCCACGCCGGATTCCCGCTTCGGGGAAAGCCCCGTCGGCGCTACAATTGCGGGTTCGGAGCACTTCGTGACTGATCCACAACTGATTCGCAATTTTTCCATCGTGGCGCACATCGACCACGGCAAATCCACGCTGGCGGACCGGTTGCTCGAACTCACCAAGACCGTGGCGCACCGGGACATGCAGGCCCAGATGCTCGATGACATGGATCTGGAACGGGAGCGCGGCATCACCATCAAGGCCCATGCCGTGACTTGCATGTATACCGCCCTGGATGGCAAGACCTACACGCTGAACCTCATTGACACGCCGGGACACGTTGATTTCACCTACGAGGTGAGTCGCAGCCTCGCCGCCTGCGAAGGCGCCATCCTGGTGGTGGACGCAACCCAGGGTGTGGAAGCCCAGACTTTGGCCAACGCCTATCTCGCCTTGGAAAACGGCCTGGAAGTTTTTCCTGTGCTTAACAAGACGGACCTGCCCAGCGCGGATCCCGCCCGGGTGCTGGAGCAGATCGACACGGTCATCGGACTCGTGGACACAGCCCATGCGGTGAATGTGAGCGCCAAGACCGGCGAGAACTGCGAAATGGTGCTCGAACAAATCGTGAAGTGCATTCCGGCGCCCCAGGGTGACAAGCACGGTCCGCTCCAGGCGCTCATCTTCGACTGTTATTACGACCCGTACCGCGGCATCGTCAGCCTCATCCGCATCTTCAACGGCACGCTCAAGGCCGGGGATCAGATCCGCTTCATGTCCAACGGCTCCGAATACCGCGTGGACGAGATCGGCATCTTCGACCCAAAAATGACCAAGCAGGCCGTGATGTCCGTGGGTGAAGTGGGCTACCTGGTGGCGAGCATTAAACAGCTGACCGATGTGAAGGTCGGCGACACCATCACCCACGCACTGACCGTGAACACGACTCCGGCCACGGAGATGCTCAAGGGTTTCAAGGAGATCCAGCCGGTGGTGTTCGCCGGGATCTTCCCCACCAGCAGCGATGATTTCGAAAACCTCCGCACGGCCATGGACAAGCTGCGGCTCAATGACAGCAGCTTCACCTATGAACCGGAGACCTCCACCGCGCTGGGGTTCGGCTTCCGCTGCGGTTTCCTGGGCCTGCTGCACATGGAGATCGTGCAGGAGCGCCTTGAGCGTGAATTCGACCTGGACCTGATCATCACGGCACCGAGCGTGCGCTATCACGTGTACCTGACCGACGGCGAAGAAGTCATCGTGGACAACCCGTCCAAGCTGCCGCCGCTCCAGAAAATCGCCCGAATCGAAGAGCCCATCATCGAAGCCACGATTCTCACCCGCGCGGATTTCGTGGGTGGTCTTCTCAAACTCTGCGAGGTTCGCCGGGGGATCCAGCAAAGATTGGAATATGTAAGCAGTGATCGCGTGATGCTCGTGTACGAACTCCCCCTGAACGAAGTCGTGCTGGACTTCTACGACAAACTGAAATCCCTCTCCAAAGGCTATGCCAGCTTTGACTACCACATGAAGCACTACACGGAATCGGACCTGGTGAAGATGGATCTCCTGGTGAACGGCGAAGCCGTGGACGCCCTGAGCATCCTCGTGCACCGCAGCAAGAGCCAGGCGCTCGGCCTGGCGCTTTGCCAGAAGATGAAGGAAGTGATCCCCCAGCAGATGTTCGATGTCGCGATCCAGGCGGCCATCGGTGTCAAATTCATCGCCCGCACCAACGTGAAGGCCCGCCGGAAGGACGTGACCGCCAAATGCTACGGCGGCGACGTGTCCCGAAAGAAAAAGCTCCTGCAAAAGCAGAAGGAAGGCAAGAAGCGCATGAAATCCATCGGCAATGTGGAGATCCCGCAGGAAGCCTTCCTCGCCATATTGAAGGTGGATAACTAATGCCAGGCCGTAGGCTGTGGCCGGTAGGCTGTAGGTAAAGCGAAGGCAGCCCAAGGCGCAGCCCGCAAGGCCGGAATAATTCCCATCATTCGCCCCCCACAGCCCACAGCCCAAAGCCCAAATGATCCAGCCCGCCATCGAACTCCAACAGCAACCACCCAAGCCACTTGCCGGGCCACACCCCTGGTACGTCCTGACCCCGAGCATGAAGATGCTGCTGCTCATCCTGATCGGTGGTCTGCTCTACCTTCGACTTTGGAAGCGCAAGCGCCAACACGATCATGTCTGTTCCCACTGCGGCCATCGCAATCCGCCGCACCGGGCCCACTGCTCACGATGTTCGGCACCACTGTTTGGGGGCGGTGGGCGCTAGGCCATCTCTAATACGAGTTTGCATTCGAAAAAATAAATATTCACCACCAAGACACGAAGACACCAAGAAAGCGCCAAGCTCCAACATGACTGATTCCGGCTCAAAATCGCTTCGCGAGGCGCGTAGCGCCTGCGGGCCGAAGGCCCGCAAATTCAGGTAGCCCGGCGCGGATCACACCTAAGCGTGAGTCCGCCGCCGGGCTACCTGAATTTCAGCTGCGAAGCTCGCACATGACGAGTCTCTTTGTGCCCTTTGTGTCTTGGTGGTTCTATTTCTTTGAATGCAACTTGGTATCA
>JANXQX010000312.1 GCA_025353305.1 Holophagaceae bacterium | reverse complement strand
GCCATGCTTGTTTGAGTGGTCCGGATACGCGACAGTCCAGGTGTGCCCAAACTCAGATTCCCCCTCCTTCGTCACACCCAGGGTCTGGAAGCACGATTCAATCAATTCACTGTTGCTGGCGCTTATTGCATTTCCTTGAATGCGCAACCAAATCAAGTCAACTTCCTCCCCACCGCCACACATGCCGCCAGGAGAGGATGGCCTGGAGAGTCCGGTCACTTTGAGAAGCAAATAAGTGCTGCTTCCGTTCGTCCGCCCCCCCAAGACTTCATAATTCTGATCACCCTCGCTGTGGTCACTGCTGATATTTGAAGAAAGAGGCTCGACCCTGGGCTTGCTCCACTCACCCTGCTCCATAGCTTCTACAACAAGGTCAGTGCCGAGGTAAGAAATCCTGAGAGCCTTTTCCAGTTCTTTTGGGAGTGAAAGGTTTATCAATGATGGGAAGGGCTTCCAGATATCCGGTGCGGTGAAGCGCCCCTCTACGCCATAACAAGCAGGTGTTTGGACCGCGCCAAGAATGCTCGACTTATAGCCTTCGGGCGTAGCCCTGTAGATTGACTCGGTTTCTCGGTTTGAAACACCAGCTCCCAGCAGGGATATCAATTCCTCATCCTTGGCAAGTTCGCTTTCAATGGACCACGGGGCTTCAAGTTGCAGCTTCCAAGGGTCCGTTACGGCACGAAGTCTAAGATCCCGCGTGGGAACCAATTGGAGCTTGTAACAAAGTTGGGAAAGTGTTTTTCCGGCCACATCAAAATCTTTGTTGAATATGAAGCCCGAAACAAAATAAGACGTTTTGTCTTGGGCCTCCTGCACACCGAAATCCGCCTGTTCTAGACCTTTGGCCTTGGAAGGTGGTTGGGGCTCGAAATACAAGATGGCTTGATGAAAGGGATCATAATCCCTGAAGTGCCGCTGGGCTTCTTCGATCTCACTCAGAATCCCTTCTAATCTTTCTTGGCAATCCTCCTCGGCATGGTCTCTCTCTTTTTGCAGCTCACGGTATCTCCTGGCGGCATCGCGAAGCTCAGCCAAATGCTTTTGCCGCAGCGCAACCATCCGCGGATCGCCTGTCCATTGCTGCAGTACCCATTTGTTTTTTGGGAAGTCCGTGGGAACCAGCACATGAAGATGGAACCCATTACCTTCCGCCCTGATCTGATAGCGAAAGGAGGGCGCACCATCCTGCGGCGGCACAGTAATCCATTCCGGCCCCAGCTCGGTCTTTGGCCCTTGATGAACATTTGGTTTCTGGGCCTTTGGGTGATTCATGACCCGCGGAGATTGCGCGTAGAGGCCGAAAGAAATACCCAAAGCAAAGCAGATGATTCTGAGCATGGTTCCCACAGATGAATGGCCGAAGAATGGAGCCAATCATGGGGAATATCAAGGGATTCGGGGATGGGTTCCATGATGACTGTGATCCCTTGTCGATGAATAGCTCTAATCCTCCTCCACCAACGCAGCCAGACGCTTCGGGGCGACGGCGCGGTAGCTCTCCAGGACCCAGGCCCGCAGCAGATCCACGGGCACAGCCATGCCTTTCTCGAAACGGCAGGTGACCCAATCCGCGCGGCCCAGGCCGTAGCCCGTGGGCGAGGCGCCCGGCAGGGAAAGCGCGAGGGGCGCGGAGGACGGCAGCTTCACCGTGAACGAGAGAATATCGGCCTCTTCCGCGCGTCCCAGAAAGACAAAGATCTTTCCCTTCACCTTGATGACGGATTCGCCCCAGGGGAAGTGTTCCTCGGCTTCCGGGAGCGACAGCGCAAGCGTGCGAAGGGATTTGGCAATCGCTCGATGGGAGGTTTGGGCGCGGGGCATGGCAGGTCAACTATCGGAGGGAGATATTTATTCAGCGCCATTCCCAGGTTCAATTTAGGAGTGGCCGAATCCTCAACTTCAATCCGCGAAAAGGAAATTTCTTATCGAACGATACCGTGACCGATTCACCGGAGTGAGGTCTATCGAAAGTCCACCCACTTGCGGGAGCGCCATTGTCAGCATAGATGTCCTGGGTGCATGATTCGATGAGAAGGCTTCTGGATTTTATTAATCTGAGATCTGTGGCCAGCCATGTCCAAATCAGATCGGACTCTGTTCCCGCCCCGCATTGGCCGCTGCCGCCCCTGGGGCGCGAAAGGCCGCTGATCTGGTAGAGGAGGCTGATCCCCCGAGGACTGGTTTGCACGTCCCAAACCTTGCAACCTTCTTCCCCGAGAGAGCTGATGTCCGCGGAAACAACGCTAGAGCGGCCCTTGTATTGGACCACCAAAGAGCCCAAGAAATACCGGAGGGTCACGCCGTCAACGGGGACATAGGGCTCCTCACCTATTTTTAAGGAACCTTCAGGCGTTAAGATTCCAGGATCGAAGGTCTCCCAGTCGCCGTGGACTTCGTAGGTACCATCCATGCCAAAGCAGCCCGTTTCGGTGACGATGGAACGTTTCATCAGGCCGAGTCCATTACCCTCTGGATGAAGGACGACATCAGAACCGGCAAGGGCTAAGAGATTCAAGGCCATGTCGGGATCCACTGGCTGCGTCCAGGGCGCGGCCAACTTCACGAGCCGTGGTTTCTGGATGGGGCTTTTGCGGTAGTGATCCACGGGTTCCAAATTGGCACCGATACTGAGTTTGGTGAGTCTATGCTTGGACCTCAGGTTTAGCTGCCGGTCTAGATCGATCTGTCCACTGAACCCTTCATTGGTAGTGTGTAATTCAGGAGAAATTGAATCGTCATGGGGCAGCGGAGAACCGGGGAACCGCAACAGGCATTGCGTGAAAGGATCGTAATCCCTGAGCTGCGTCAGGGCGACCTTGGCAGATTCGATGAAGGATGCCAAAGCCTCGTGGCAGTCTGGTCTTTGATGGTCTTCATTCTTTAGATCGTCTTCTACACGTTGTAATTCTGCTTTGCAATTCTTGATCTGCTCTGCGCGGAGCGAGACCAGATCGGGGTCTGCGATCCAGACATGGAGACCAAGCGATGCTGCCTTTGGGGTCTTAGACAAACGGCAAATTATCTGGAGTTTCGAGCCGTGGGCCTCAATTCGATATGAAAAGCCCGGAGTATCTTGACTCGGCGGGACCTGAATCCAGGCACTCGGAGCAGTTTTGGGATTGGACCTATGTCCAGGTGATGGATGTTTTGCCCATGTGGTGGATACGATCAGGCATAACAGGAGTAGATGGCCTTTCATGGCTTCAAGG
>JANXQX010000283.1 GCA_025353305.1 Holophagaceae bacterium | reverse complement strand
GCCGGAGATGGCCCGGGCGAGGAGCGTCTTGCCGGTGCCCGGCGGGCCCATGAGCAGCACGCCCTTGGGGATCTTGCCGCCCAGCTTCACGAAGCGCGCGGGGTCCTTCAGGAAATCGACGATCTCCTTGAGCTCTTCCTTGGCTTCCTCGCAACCGGCCACGTCAGCGAAGGTGATGCGCTTGTTCGAGCTGGAAAGCCCCTTGGCGCGGGCCTTTCCGAAAGACAGCGCCTTGTTGCCGCCGGATTGGGCCTGGCGCATGAACACGAACCAGAGCACCACGAACACCAGCAAAGGACCCCAGAAGATCAGGAGGTACATGAACTGGTTGTCTGAAGGCTTGGTGGCCTTGAATTCATCAAGCTTGGGGGGCTCTTCCTGGCGCCAGCTGAGGATCACCTTGCCGAGATCCTGCATCGGCGGAGCGACGGTCTTGAATTTCTCGATCTGGTCGCCCTTGGCGTTCCGGAATGAAGCGCGATAGGTGCCTTCGACATCCTGGCCCGAAAGGGTCACGGTCTTGTATTTCCCCGCGACACCTTCGGCGATGAAGGTGGAGAACGGGACTTCCTGCACGTTGTTGGTTTTGGGAATCTGGATGATGGCCACATAGACCAGCACCACGATCCCAACCCAGACAAGCATGCTTTTGACGGCTGAATTCAAAATGAGCCTCCTTGGGGCCTACCACAAAAGCCCTACGGGCTATGCAGCCTTTCAGTTTAACCCGCCAGGGGAAGCAGGGCCACGCTCAAAACCGTTGCCAAAGAAATAGCGCAGCCATTTCGATGGCCGGCCGGCATTAGGGGCCGTAACAAAATGGCCAGAAAAGCACTGGTCATTTCGTAACGGTCCCTAATGGATGCAGGCACCAATGCAAAGGTTCGTCCTTGTGGGGATCCAGGGTCCAGTGGCCGAACCGATGATGCCTTCCGTGTCCGGTGAGATGGGGTACAGCCCAGCTGCTTAGATCTCGCAGCAATGCGGCTTCCCTCGACCAACCCAAGTGGCGGAACGCCGCCTCCAGCACCCAGCGGAGTTCATCTTCGCGCCAGATTTCCGCGCGCAACCACAGCGCGGAATGCTCACCATCGTCCAGATTCCAGCGCGTGCCGCGCCAGACTGCAACGATGCGATCCCGCAGTTCGGTCAATTCACGCACCTGCAAGTGCGTTTCCCAGAGGTGCTGGTCAAGGGCCGGGGATTCCTGCCGCAGGGCCGGCAGCAGGGCGCGCCAGCGGTTCCGGGGTGTGAAGCCATCGAGGTTGCTGCCGTCTTCCCGCCACGGAAGCCCCTCGTTCCGCAGGTATTCGCGGAGCTCCTCCCGCCGTGCTTCGATGAGCGGGGACCAGCGATGGCTTTGCCGGGCGGGCAGGGGGGTCAGCGATCCCACGCCGCCACCGCGGCTGAGCCGCAGGAAAACCGTTTCGGTGTGGTCCTCGAGGGTATGGCCTGTGGCGATGAGTTCGGCGCCGCAGGAGACAGCTTCGCGGCGGAGCCAAGCCCAGCGGAGATTCCGAGCCGCGGTTTCCAGGCCCAGGTGCTGTTGTTCCGCATGGGCCAAAACATCGAGTCGGGCCTCGGCCAGATCCAGATCGAAGTGCCGTGCCAATTCCCGTACGAAGTGGCTGTCGTCGTGAGCGTCTGAACGCAGTTGATGATCCGCGTGGGCCATGGACAATTCCAAGCCCAGGCTCCCCCGGAGAGAAACGAGCAGCGTCAGCAGGGCTGTGGAATCCCCGCCGCCTGAGCAGGCGACCACGACCCGGCGATTCCCCAAGTCATCGCCCCGATGTCGGATGCGGGAGAGCAGATTCGCTTCGAACCTGTTCACGTTCCGTTTCCCGCAACCTTACATTTCAATTTCTCAAGCAGGTTCAATAGGGCCTGGGGCACGGGCTTTTCGCACCAAAGGGCTTCGGCCCATCCACAGAGGAGGAATGATGCGTAGTGCATGGCCCGGCCTTCCACGCCACGCCGGAAGGCCGGATGGGCGATGCGCGTGATGGGGGCATCCGGGTCCGCCGCGAATTGACTGCCGAAGGCGTCGAAGGCTGCCATTCGGGCAGACCAGACTTCGCTGACATCGACCACCAAGTCCGGCGGACCAGGCATTTCTCCGGCCATCCAGGCGATGGCGTTGGGCCGCCAGGGCTCGCCTTCGCAGGGATAGTTTTTCAGCCCTGCATAATAGGCCGCTTCCCGACCCAAGCGGTGCGCTCGCCGATGATCCGGATGGCGGTCCTCGGGGGCCGGAAGGATGAGCACGCCGGGCCTGAGCTCCCTCAGCTTGGCCATGAGCCGCAGACGATAGGCCTCTTCTTCGGTGAAGCGCCCATCGGGAAAGCCCATATCGTGTCTTTCGACGCCGAGGATCCTGGCCGATGCGGCAGCTTCCACACGGCGGGTCTCCAAGGTGCCTCGAGTACCCAGATCGCCGCTGGTGAGATCCAGGATTCCCGCCCGGAGCCTGCGTCGGGAGGCCAGCGCCAGCAGTCCACCCACATGAACCTCGGCATCGTCCGGGTGCGCGCCGATGACGAGCAGATCAAGACCTACCTGGCCCATAGCGCACTCCTGCCTTGATGGACACGTTTGTTCATGATTCCTCCACCAGGATCAGGCTCCTGCTTCCATCCATGGATTCCAAAATGCGATGGATCAGGGTTTCATCCCGAAGCCAAAAAAGGCCCGGCAACACGCGTTCCTGGGCTTTTCCGAAGGGGAAGAGCCGTTGCCGAAAATGCTCTGGATCCATGTTGAATTGATCCTTGGCTAGGTCCCGCAGCCACCTCCGGTCCAGGCGCTCAAGGCGATGCCGCGTCCGGTCCAATTCTTTCGCGAAGCGTGTTCCGAGGGTTGATCCCCAAATTGGATCCGGCGGCACAGCTTCCATGCGGTGGGACGGCAGCATGCCGCCCGTGCTTGAAAAGGCCTGCCAGCGGCCATCCCGAAGCGCATCCAGATCTGCGAGGTGTTCCGCTTTCAAGCGGCAGCCTTTGGGCAGCACGAAGACTGAAGGCCTGGCGATGATCCGTGGCGCCTCCAGACCCACCCGCTCCCACAGGGGCTCCGTCAGGCGCCAATAGGCCCGTTCCGATGGGCCAAGCACGGCGGCTTCCACCGGCAGCATCAAAGATTGCATCAGAGGCCGCAGAGCCGCACCTGGGCTAAGCCAGTGGCCCCTGGGACATGCCTCATCTCGTTCCAGACGTCGGCGCAGGCCTGTATGTGGATTCAGGGAAAACCAGGCGGCCTGATGCCTTGGGTCCAAGGGGAGAGGGGCGCCTTCGGCTTCGAGACGATCAGCCTGGTGGAAAAGCAGTGTTTCCAGATCCAGGTTTCTCCAACGTTCCAACTCGCCCTGAATGGGTTCTCTCACCGAGGGATCCGTGGGAGAGAAAGGCCGCAGGCCCCTGCTCCAGAGAGGCTCGCCAAGGCTCAATGCGTGGCCCCTCAAGGACGGCTCCACCGGTTCTGGCATGCCGCCCCACAGCGACTCGGCATCGCGCTGCTGCGACGGTCCCCAGGGCAGCCACCCCGTGGCCGTCCCGTCCGGCGCATCGAACCGGAAACGGTGGCGCTTGAGCCGACCGTTCTCCAGGCCCACCGTGGCGGCCACTTCGGCCCGGTCGTGATCCTCGTCCGCCATCCAATACACCGCGTCTGCGCCGATCCGCCTGGCCTCTGCCAAAGCCGCCAGGGCCTTGGCCACGGCAAGCGCAGGCGTCCAGCCCGCACCGATCTGCTGGCCGGTGACGATCACGGGCTTGGGCTCCGCAGCATTCAGGTTTGGCATCCTCGAAGTCTAAGCCGTTGCGACGAAATAACTAAGTCCTTAGGCTACCGGGCCAGATTAATAGGTCGCAATTGTCCGGCCGGAAAGCACCGGCCACAACGTAGCGGCACTCAATCGCGGGACAGGCTCGATGGCGCTACCCTGGTTCATGCACCTCGAAAAACTGCGGAACATCCGGCTGCGAAGACTTCCCTTCCTCGCCTGGGGCCTTGCATTATTCTCAGTGAAATTGCCTTTGGACGCGCTGCTCTTCCGCATCTTCCACCAACCCTATTCACCGCTCATCTATTTGGATTCCGCCCGGTCCCCATTACTCCACCCGGGCGACCAGAAGGACCTGTGGTTGGCCATGTGGGGTCTCGCCCTGCCCTTCATTGCTGCGGGCGTATTCCTGACCCTGGCCCGGCTGCGGGATGCCCATCTGCCGACCTGGATGGTGGTCTTTTTCTTTGTACCCTTAGGCAATCTGCTCTTTTTCGCAATGTTGCCGCTCGTACCGTCACGGGCCCCCTCGGGCGCACCGGCTCTGGCTCCGTCCAACCGAGATTTGGCACCGGTGGGGCGGGGGACGGCCCTGCTTGTTTCCAGCGTCACCGGGGCCTTCCTGCTGATCGGAACCCTGGCGATTTCAGTGGGGATGCTCAAGGCGTACGGTGCCGGCCTCTTTGTTGGAGCGCCCTTCGTGATGGGTTATGGCGTGGTGGCTTTGCTCTTTCACCTGGACCCGGACGCGAAGCTGGGCAGAGGGGTCCTTGCCGCGGCTCTGGCTGCGGTGCTCTCATTGCTTCCCCTTGTGCTCATGGCCACGGAGGGGTTGGTCTGCATCCTCATGGCCCTCCCGCTGATGCTGATCCTCGTGCTCCTGGGCGCCTTTCTGGCCTGGGTCTTCATCCCTCGGCCCAGATGGCGTTTGTCCGGGACCGCCTCCGCCTTCGTGTTGCTGCCGCTCTTGATGCTCCGGGATGCACTTCTTCCGGAGAAGCCCTTGCTGCGATGCGTCCGCTCCGAAGTTATCGTGGACGCGCAGCCAGCAACAGTCTGGAAGCGGGTCATCGCCTTTCCGGAGCTGCCTCCACCCACCGAATTGATTTTTCGGGCCGGGGTCGCCTGCCCGCTCCGCGCGAGTATTTCAGGCACCGGAGCGGGCGCGGTGCGTCGTTGCGAATTCAGCACAGGCACCTTTGTTGAACCGATCAAGGTCTGGGATCCTGAACACGAACTCAGCTTCGAGGTCGCCTCGCAACCGGATGCGCTTCGTGAATGGACGCTTTGGGCAGGACCGCGGCCACCGCATCTGGACGGCTATCTGCAAAGCCGCCGTGGCCAATTCCTGCTCGAAGCGCTTCCTGATGGCCGCACCCGTCTCACCGGGCGCACCTGGTACGAACTGCGCATGGGGCCCGAGCCTTACTGGGCCTTGTGGGCGGATCCGCTCATCCACACCATCCACTTCCGCGTGCTGAAGCATGTGAAGCGACTCGCTGAGGCTGACCGTGGATGATCTGCAAGTCGCCCCCTGGGTGCTGCCACCCGAACCGGACCTTGCGCGGCTGGCCATGGAGGTTGCGGATCAGCTTGAAGTGCGGGAGCTTCACGCCTGGCCTGAGGCACGCAAGGGGGGCATTGGCTTCGGATCCTTGCCACCCTTCCTGAGCTGGCTGGGAGTGCAGCATGGGATCAGGCATCTGGTGCTGCTCCAGGCCCGTGAAGTGGGTGCGCTGGTGCCAGGCGCTCGAACGGCTCCCCTGCCGCAGCGATGGCTGGAGGACCTGGATATGGAATCCCTGGCCAGGCCTCTGGCCCACCATCCAGCCTTTGGAACCGGCGCCTCCATACACGTGGTGAGCCCTACACCCAAGGCCGAAGTCCGGGTTCGGAGCTATGGAGTTGCAGCACCTGAAGTGATCCGGGCCGTGCTGGAGCGGCTCAGTGATGTCCAGGTCTGGAGTTTTACGGATTGATGAGCAGCGCCAATTCCACGAGCCGCTCAGCGTAAGCCGTCTCGTTGTCGTGCCAGCCGCAGACCTTCACGAAGCGGTTGCCAAGCACGCGCGTGAGTTCGAGATCCATCAAAACGCTTTCGGTCCGATTGGTGAAATCGTGGCTGACGCAATCCGGTTCCGCGACTCCCAGGATGCCGCGCCAACGCTGCATCCCGGAGGCCCCCTGGAAGGCCCGGTTCACAGAGCCCGCATCCACATCGCATTTCAGCGTGGCGGTGATATCCACCAGGTTCACGCTGAGTGTGGGCACTCGCAGCGCGGAGCCGTTGAAGCCGGGTGGCAACGCAGGCATCGCCTTGTGTAGCGCGCCAAAGGCCGATGATGTGGTGGGGATGATGCTCAGGAACGCATGGCGGGCCCGGCGGAGATCCTTGTGGGGCGCGTCGGCAAGGCGCTGATCATTGGTGACCACGTGGACCGTGCTCATGCCTGCGGCTTCGATCCCGAAGGCATCTTCCAGCACCCGCAGAATCGGAGCGGTGGCGTGGGCCGTGCAGCTGGCGTTGCTGATGACCTGGTGCTGCCCGAGATCCAGGGCATCAAAATTGACCGGGGCGATGATCGTGATGTCGGCATCAGGGCTGGGGGCCGAGATGATCACATGCTCGATGCCGCCCTGGAGATGGTGCGCCGCTGCCTCCCGGCTTGTGAAACGCCCCGAAGCCTCCACCACCAGGGTTGCGCCACAGCCTTTGAAGGGGATGCTTCCTGGGTCCTTTTCGTGGAAGAGCGGGAGTTCCAGGCCAGCGACACGAAGCCAGTCCTGGCCATTTCTCTCCAGCCCTGTGACGGGCAGGGGGCTTGGCCGATGAATGGAATCGTGGCGCAGCAGATGAACCAGGGTCCGCAAGTCCGCGGGGTCATTCAGCGCGCAAAGGCGCCCAGGGGCGTCCACAGCCAAACGCTGCACCACCAGCCTTCCGATGCGGCCAAGGCCGTTGACTCCGATCATGCGTTGGTCATTGGTTCAAAGCTTGTCCAGCACATGCAGGCAGAGATCCACGAGTCGTGCGGAGTAGCCCCATTCGTTGTCATACCAACCAAATATCTTTACCATCCGGGGTCCGAGCGCCTTGGTGAGATATGGATCGAAGCTGCAGCTGGCGGGGCAGCCCACCAGATCCACGCTGACGAGTTCTTCTTCCAGGTAATCCAGGTAAGGTGCGAGAGGTCCTTCCAGACTGGCTTTCTTGAAGGCCGCATTCACTGCTTCCTTGGAGGCATCGGTCTTGAGGGTCGACGTGAGGTCCGTGAGGCTCACATCGGCCGTGGGGACGCGGATCGCCACGCCATCAAGTTTTCCCTTGAGGTGGGGCATCACCAGGCCGATGGCTTTCGCCGCGCCCGTGCTGGTGGGGATCATGGAAAGCGCCGCGGCCCGGGCCCGGCGCAGGTCCTTGTGCGGCAGATCCAGGATGCGCTGGTCGTTGGTATAGCTGTGGATGGTGGTCATCAACCCGAATTCGATGCCGAAGGTCTGATCCAGCACCTGGACCATGGGCGCCAGGCAGTTGGTGGTGCAACTGGCGTTCGACAGCACCGTCTCCTTGGCGAGATCCAGCTCCTGTTCGTTGATGCCCATCACCACTGTGCGGTCCACTTCATCCCCGGGCGCGCTGATGATGACGTGGCTCACCGTGCCCCGGATATGCGCGCCTGCTGTCTTTTTCTTGGTGAAGATGCCGGTGCACTCCAGCACCACTTGCGCCCCGAGATCGGCAAAGGGAATGAGTTGTGGGTCCTTCTCCGCATAAACACGGATGCGCTTTCCATCCAGCACCAGAAAGTCGCCATCGGCCGCCACGGGGAAATCCGCGGTGCCATGGACGGAATCGTGCTTCATGAGGTGCGCGAGGGTGGCGGCATCGGTGAGGTCATTCACCGCGACCACCTGCACATGGGGATTCTTGATCAGGATGCGCAGAACCAGCCGGCCGATTCGGCCAAGGCCATTGATGGCGAGCTTCTTCATTTCAGCCTCCGGATCGAACGCCTTCCAGCCTACTCCACTCGTCGGGAAGGGTACATCCAGCAGCTGTGGCTCAGCTCGCCATCGTCACTCGGCGGAGTCGAACTGGAGGGGCTTCCAGCTTTTTCGAGAAAGTATTTCTATGAATGCCGAGCTGCCGCGCAGCCGCGCTCTGATTGCCCTGATGAGAACTGAGCACCTCTTCGAGGTAGGCCCGCTCGAATTCCCGCTTGGCCATCTCGAGAGGGATCCCCCTGCGCACCATTTCTGCCACGAGGCTCCGCAGCTGCTCACGCATTCCAGTACTCCACAATCAGAAGAGATCAAGGTTGTAGCACTGCTTCCGAGGTGCTGCAAAGCCCGATTTTTCAATGTTCAGACAGGTTCGGAGACCTGCACTGTGGAAAACCCTGTGGAATACTTGTGGATTGAAAGGCCTTCTCCATGCGCAAAACCAAGATCGTCATCACAATGGGCCCAGCGCTTCAGGATTCCTCAAAGCTGAGGGAAATATTATTGGAAGCCGATGCCGTGCGCCTCAATGCCAGTCACGGTGATCCTGAATCCAGGGCGAAAGTGCTTGCAGAGGTTCGGACCCTAAGCGCGGAACTGGGCCGCCACATTCCAATATTTTTAGATCTCCAGGGCCCCAAGTGGCGCATCGGACTGCTGGTCGAGCCGGTGCAATTGGATGTGGACAGCGTGGGGGCCCTGTATCCCCCTGAAACTCCCATCCCCACCGGATTCGCATGGGCCGCACCGCTGCCCCACCCGGAACTTTTCGAAGTAGCCCGACCGGGACAGATCTGGCTGCTGGATGACGGCGCACTGAAGCTTGAAGTCATGGAATCCAGCGGTACGGTGGTGATCGCGAGAGTGATGGTGGGGGGCCTTCTGAAAGCCAGGAAAGGCGTGCATCCCGTCGGTCTGGACGTGGCGATGGACCCCCTGACGGAAAAAGATCTTGCCGACATCGAATGGGGTGTGGGCCACGGCGTGGATCTGTTCGCGCAGAGCTTCGTTCGCGGCGCCCAGGATGTCCGCCAATTGCAAGCACGCATCAAGGAGCAGGGGGGATCGCAGCCCATCATCGCCAAGATCGAGCATCCCCAGGCACTAGCGCATCTGGAAGAAATCCTCGAAGTCTCCTGGGGCGTGATGGTGGCCCGCGGCGACCTCGGCGTTGAGTTGGGCGTGGAGTGTGTTCCGGGTCTCCAGAAGCGCATCATCCGGGCCGCGCGCAGAGCGCTGAAACCTGTCATAACAGCCACGCAAATGCTTGAGTCGATGATCTCAAACCCCCAGCCCACCAGGGCCGAAGCCAGCGATGTGGCCAACGCCATCTGGGATGGCACCGATGCCGTGATGCTCAGCGCTGAAAGCGCCACCGGACAGTACCCGGTCGAAGCGGTTCAGTGGCTGGTGCGTATTGCCCTGGAAGCTGACTCCCAGCAGCAGCGCGGAACAGATTCCATCCAGCAGGAACTGGCCACGAAAATCCATGGCCGTGCCGATGTGTCCGTGGCTTTTTCCGCCTGCCGCACCGCCGAGGAAATCCAGGCCCGCTGGATCGTGGCCTTCACCGAAGGCGGTGGAAGCGCCCGGATGGTCTCCCGCCTGGCGGGCAGGATATCAGTGCTGGGCGCCACCACGGATATCGCCAGCGCCCGGAACATGGG
>JANXQX010000255.1 GCA_025353305.1 Holophagaceae bacterium | reverse complement strand
GTTCCGGGAGGACCTCTACTACCGGCTCAACACGGTCCAGCTAAGGTTCCCGGCCCTGCGGGAACGCCCCGAAGATATCCCCCTTCTGGCCCAGGCATTGATGGAAGCCCTGGCTGCCGACATGGGCCGCCTTCCGCCGCTGCTCACCACCGAGACCCTCACCGCCATGCAGTCCCATCCCTGGCGCGGCAATGTGCGCGAACTGCGCAATGCCCTGGAGCGTGCGCTGGTGCTGAGCGACGCTGAAGCCCTGGAACTAGGCGATGTGCTTCCGGCCTACCCGGCCCCGGCCGTTGCCACTAACCGCCGCGCCGACGCTCCCATCCCCAGTTTCAAGGAAGCCGAAAAACAGCTGCTTCAGGCTGCGCTCAGGGAAACAAAAGGCAGTATCTCCGCGGCCGCCAAACTTATCGACCTGCCCTTGAGCACCTTCTACGACAAGGTGAAGTCTCTAGGCATCTCGATTAAAACCAAGTCCGATCTGCTTATGCCATAGAGACCTGGCTATACGAGTGCTTCAATTAACGGCTTACCTTGGAAACCGACTTCGAGCAACACACCAGTAGAGCGCCGGGATGGGGACAATTCAGGTTCATCCGAAATCCGATTCGAAATTCAGAATCTTTCTTAATTTCGGAATTCATTAGCTTGATGTGTGGATGAAGCAGAGCAGGGCGCCATAGCAGTGACGGGACCATACAACAAACTTGGCCTGATGGCACAGCAATTGCGTTGAAAAATCCTGAACAGCCCACGAAATCAGGTCGGATGGCGGAATCCGCTCCCTGGGGCAGGAGGTGCCTTCATGAATCAAAGCGCTAATTGGTGTAATCGAAGTGGAGCAAGACAGGTTTGGGCAGGCATCGCCTGTACGGGGGTTCTCTGCCTGTTGAATTGGGTGAGCTCTCCACTCCAGGCACAGACTAGCCCGTTGGCCCAAACGAATATACTCCAGGTACCGGACGACCCGAAAGCGCGTGAACGGTTTTTCGAGATGGTGCTTGGCCCCGTCACGGAGGAATCGCTTCGACGTCGGGAGGAGGCCGCGAGTCGAGAATTCAACAACTGGAAAAATGGGATCCCACGACCCTTCGGTCGACCGATTTCCGCAACCAAGTCTATGGCTGCTGTTGGGGTATGGACCAACCTCGGACCCACAAGCCAACCCGGCCAGTCCTACCAGGAATCCGGCCGGCCTACCGCCATTCTGAGACATCCGACCAATCCCAAAATTCTTTACGTTGCCGAGGCAGGTGGAGGGCTATTCCGCTGCACTGACGCAGATACTACCGATACAACCCGGTGGAGTTGGGAGCCACTAACTGATGGTCTTCCGCCAACATCCACATCAGGGAATACACCTGTTGGTGTGATTGCTGTTGACCCCGGTGATCCCAACACACTCTTCATTGCTACCGGCGATCGCAGGCCTTACAGCCTTTCTCCAGTGGGTCGAGGATTCTATATTTCCCACGATGGTGGGGGGACTTGGAATAGTGGCGGATCCTTGGGCGGAACTACGCATCCCACCGCGATCGTCCCCATCACTTCCTCTATAATTTTGGTTGCTACCGATGCAGGCATATTTCGTTCCATTGATGCAGGGAATTCCTTTATTCAGGTACCCAATTCAAAGGGGTTTCGTTCACTAGTAGCAACCGGTGGAAGGTTGGTTGGGGACGGAAAGCTTTCAGGTGCTAACCCTCCAAACGACACGGGTTTATTTTATTCAGATGACCAAGGTATAAGCTGGCACCTGTCTTTACTAGACAATACATTTACCGGCTTAAACTCTCTTCAAAACAAGGTGTTGGCAACAACCCCCGCACAGCCGGGCCTTGTATTAGGGTTGTTTGGATATGAAAAAGGAATCATGAAATCGATTGACGGAGGGAAGTCATGGACCATGATTCGAGATCCAGCTGATAAGTTGTTTATGTTTACAGCTGGCGGTAAGTCAATCCCAGACCCGCCCAATATCTCTTATATGGAATCTATTGCAATAGATCCTGAAAATGCAAATCGGCTATTTGTTTCCGCGCAGTCCGCTATTTACCGTTCAACGGATGGCGGTGGGTCATGGAGCCAAATGTGTCGCGGTGACTGGATTGATCAGCATGTGGATTTTCAATGTCTGACACTGTGTCGCGATTCCCAAGGACGAATGGTGCTTTGGGCTGGCCACGATGGGGGCATCACTCTTTATGCTGATCCCTATCGTTCGGCCATCCCTTCAAAGGGGCAGGTTGATTTCTCATTCCTAGATACAAGAATGAATCGGGGACTCGGCACTTATCTTTCTTATGCCGTGGGGTCCACCATCGCGGTAAGCCCAACGGACAGCAGATCTCGCGTCAGTACCGGTACTCAAGATAATGGGACACGGTTCCGAGCAGCAACAGACACGATACCTCTAAATATTAGCCCAGAGTTTGTTAAGAGAATTGGTGGCGATGGTTTTGATTCCATAATTCATAATTTCAATGGAAATTTCTTGCTTGCTACTATTAACGGTGATTGGATCCTACGATCAATAGATGGAGGATTAACATGGTCAACTTCAATGGTTCAATTTCACGAATTTCGTACTGGGTTTTTAGGTGGGAACTTTTGGACCAGGTTAACACTGAAACCCAGTGATTCTTCGGGTAATAGTGTCTTAACACCCAGAGATCAGAGGTTATTAGAAAGCAATGATTTTGGTCTGAGTTGGAAAGATATTCCCGTCCCGGCTATTGATCCAAACGAAGTATTTGAACAGATATCCGTAACACCCGCATCAAGCACCGTCATTGCAGTTCGCACTTCCGCACAGTGGGTGTATCCATATCCACGTGTTGACCCTCGTCTCTTCATCACAAGGGATTATGGGATTAGTTGGCAATCCTTCAATCTGCCATCAGGCTCATATTGGATCACCATCGATGCAATCAATTCTCAAATTATTTACCTCGGTTGTTCATTGTTTGATCCTGGGGGTTCAGGTACCAACTTCTGGAAGTCCACTGACGGTGGACAGACGTGGGCTGCCGCAGACGGTGGAACCAACTTCCCGAAAGGGATCCCCATCTTCCAGATCGTTCAGGACCGGAATGACCCGAACCGGATCTACCTCGCCACCGAATTTGGTGTATACCGGACGTTGAACGCGGGCGGGGCCTGGGAACGGTTGGGACAAGGCCTTCCTATGATCCGGACCTTTTCCATCTATCTCGCTCCAGATGGAAGCTTTCTGCGGGCAGCGACTTACGGAAGGGGAATTTGGGAAATCGCATTGACCTCCCTACCGGACTCTCCACCTGCCATCACACAGCAACCCCAATCCCAGTCGGTGATCGCTGGCCAGACGGTGGTGTTCAACGTGGTGGCTTCAGGGAGTGGGCCTCTGTCATATCAATGGCGGAAGAACACAGTGGATATTCCTGGCGCGGGCGAAAGCACTCTCGTCTTCCCAGCGAAGCTGGCTGACTCGGGGGTGCAGCTATCGGTCTACGTATCGAACCTGGCTGGCAATGCGTTAAGCACCAGCGTTGGACTGACCGTGGCGCCCAAGAGCCGGGATCTCACCGGTGAGGGCTCGATCAATGTCCTCGACCTGGCTGTCCTCATGCAGGCTTACGGTGGACCCGGAGTGACAACCGGGAATCTGGCCGCGGACTTGGATGGAGATGGGGATGTGGATGATGACGACCTCAACCTGCTTCTGCCGGTTTTGTAGAGGAACTTGAGATGAGACAGAACATTCGAATCGGAACATTCGGACTCATGATTCTTGCTATTGCCTGCGGCGGTGGAGGAGGCGGAACGACCGGCACCACACCGCCTCCACCCAAGACATGGGCCGATACGCTCGTGTACGCCGACCCGGCGGGAAGCGGCTACCGGTGGGTGAAGAATGGAAGTCTCTCTACGGCCTCCCGGCTCACCCTGGAATTGATTGGGCCTACGGGCAAGTCTGGCCGCGGTCTCTCGTTCATCATGAACCTGGATGCAGCAAAGGTGACATGGGGGAATCCCGCTGGTTCGCCTTTGCCAGTGCAAAACGTGGCCTTCACGAACCTGGGACCAGGCGTGCCGGTACTCGTGGGGAAGGTGGG
Source organism: Holophagaceae bacterium (assembly GCA_025353305.1). The sequence continues at coordinate 607 of JANXQX010000255.1, read as the reverse complement.
CGGTAGCGGTAACGGGACCCTTCAAGGGGCAATATTTCAGAAGTCGGGAAGCCAACCTCTGAATCAAATCCTGGCGAGGGTTTCCATGGACCTGAAGAGCGCGGCTGTGCCGGTGAACTCCTCCGTAAGCCTCAGCTTCACCGACGGCAGGGAAATTTCGGATGCCGGCGTGCTTGCTCCAATCTCCATTAGCATCGGCAGTCTTTCGGCACAATAATCCGAGCTTCCCCTAACCAAGCAACTGGTGAATGAAGTTCCTCAGCCGCACGCCTTATGGCCTTATCTGGAACGGGAAAGGCGCGGGGTCGATGCCGAGAATATGGGGCCGGCATACTAAGTCCCATGCGCCGCGCCGACTCCACCGCCCCGGTATTCCATTGGACACCCATTTGGGGACAATCCCCTGAGAGGTGTGCATGAAAGAGAAGAAGGAAGGAACCCAGGCGGTAGGGGCAGCGGAGGGAGGCCGTAGGCCGACCGGAGCTGCCCCTACCGGGCGCGGCGGAAAGGGTCGGTTCAGTTCTCAGCGGAAGGTGGAGGGCGTATTGCGGCTCCTGCGAGCCTGTCGCACAACCTCGCGACACCAATTTTGTGATGCAGGTCAGCG
>JANXQX010000251.1 GCA_025353305.1 Holophagaceae bacterium | reverse complement strand
TGCCGAGGGGAAGAAGTGTCCACATGTAGAACAGCCTACAATCGAGTTTCAGGAGTGCACCGTGGCCACGAAGAAAAATGCGATCAAACCGACCTTGGAAAAATTGCCAAAGCGAAGCGTGACCCAGCCTTCCAACCGCCTCGACACCTTCCAGAGCCCGCGGCCGGGAAGGCCCTTCGAGGTGGTCTTCAGCACGGAGGAATTCACTTGCCTGTGCCCCATGACCGGTCAGCCGGACTTCGCGCACCTCACCATCCGGTACCAGCCGGATCAGCTTTGCGTGGAATCGAAATCCCTGAAGTTGTATCTCTGGAGCTATCGGGACCGCGGGGCCTTCCACGAAGCCGTGGCCAATCAGATCCTGGATGATCTCGTGGCTGCCACGCAGCCCCAATGGATGCGCGTGGAAGGCGACTTCCTGATCCGCGGCGGGATCAGGACCGTGGTCTTCGCCGAGCATGGGAAGAAGAAATAACTGCGATGCAGGCCGTCGTCGCTCTCGGCTCGAACCTTGGTGACCGCCGTGAGTATCTCGCGGCAGGGATCGCTGGGCTCCAAGAACTGGGCCCGGTGCGGGTTTCCAGTCTCGTCATGGAAACACCAGATGAATCCGGCCTCGGGCCGGATTACCTCAACATGGTGGCCGTGCTGAGCACGGAGATCGCAGATCCCCGCCGTCTGCTGGAGGCTTTGCTGCGCATCGAATTATGTTGCGGCCGGGACAGGGGCCAGGGCCGGAACGCCCCACGGACACTGGACCTGGATCTCATCGCGGTCACTGGCCAGGCCGGAACCTGGACCTGGGAAACCCCTGAAGACCTGCGGATGCTGGGGCCGGAATTGCGGCTGGAACTGCCCCATCCGCGGGCCTTCTCCCGGCCCTTCGTGCTGGAGCCGTGGCGGGCGCTCACGGATGCTGGCGAATGTGGCGGCGTGATCCCCAGGCATCATCCGCCCGCGTAGAAGGAACCCCGGCGCAGGTTTTCGTGGATCTTCAGGGGCTGATGCAGGGGCGGGAAAGCGCGCTGATCGCAGTCGGACCGCTCGCAGATGCGGCAACTCACCCCGATGGGCACAGCCGCAGAATGGTTCGCCACGTTCACGCCGTCGGCGTAGATCAATTCCTTGGCGTGTTCAGCGAGGCAGCCCAGGCCCACGGCCTGCACGGCGTGGGCCGCGTGGGGTCCTCCGCGTTCCTGATGGATCGTGCGGGCGATGCAGAAATAGATCGCCCCATCGGGCATTTCGGAAACCTGGGTGCGGATGGTGCCGGGCGTCAGGAAGGCCGCGTGGACATTCCAGCGCGGGCAGGCGCCGGAGAACCGCGCGAAGCGAATGCCCGAAGCGGAAAAGCGTTTCGAAATGTTTCCAGCGATGTCGATGCGCAGGAAGTGAAAAGCAATGCCTTCCTGGCCCGGCCGCCGCAGGGTGGTGAGCCGGTGGCAAACCTGCTCGAAGCTGGCCTGGAAGCGACGCCCCAGCAATTCCACGTCGTGGCGCTCCTTCCGGGCCGCTTGCTGGAAGGGCGCGTAGGGTATCATCACGGCCCCAGCGAAATAGTTGGCCAGCGCCACCCGGGCCAGGGCCCGGCTTTCGTCACAGGAGAGCGTGGGATCCGCCGCCAGACCGTTCAGCACATCAGGCAATTCCAGGAGTGCGATCTGGTGCACGAGTTGGAACACGCGGGAATGAAGGGGCAGCCGTTCCGAGAGCTCCAGCAGCATCCGCTCGGGCTGGAAACGCCGCAGCACTCCGCCGCTCTCACGAACGGTGAGGATCTGCACCTTGACGCGGTGTTCCCGTTCCAGGTGCCGCACCAGGTCCTGGAACAGGCCGGTGGCATCGAGCCTGGCCCGATCCCAGAGGGCTTCAGCTGCGGCTTCCAGGGTCGGGAAATGGTTGCGGTGCGCCTGGATGAAATCGTTGACCTCTTCTGTCGGCAGCCGCGACCGGTCCACGCCCGCGAGATCCTGGCCATCGCTGAGCTTGGCGGCCAGGGCGTCCGCGGAAGATCGCGAGTTTTGATAGGCGCCATAGAGCGTCTTCAGGGCGCGGGCCGCGGAAGGACACTGCTGCACCAGATCCCGCAGTTCGCCGGTGGTGAGGTCCAATTCTTCGAAGAGCGGGTCGCCCAGAACCTCCGCCAAGTCTGAGGACAGCGCAGCGTCCTGGTCCGGTGCGAAGGTGTTCAGGTCCACGCGGTAGAGCTGGGCCAGCTTGATGAGCAGCGGCGCGGTCAGGGGGCGCTTGTTGTGCTCGATCAGGTTCAGGTAGCTGGGCGAAACTTCGAGGTGCTGCGCGAGTTGCGCCTGGCTGAGGCCTTCACGCCGACGCAGACCGCGCAGCTTGGCGCCGAGAAGGGGGGGGGCAGGGGCCATGATGAGCTCCGTGACACTTTACAAAATTAACAAGTTTAAGAATGTCAATTTACTTTTATTTACTTCATTAACACCTTATTTATGTAGCATGCCTTGCGTTTCTTTGGTCAAGAGTAAATATTTTACATCTCACCTAGGATACGCCCATGCGATGCGAAGCAAGCCCCAAACTTCCCGGAATTTCGCTGCTGGATCCGGACCACCGGCTTCGGGATGAAGTGCTGGGCCCGCTGGCCCTGACCTTTGTCGCTGATCTGGTGCGCACCTTCCAGCCTCGCATCGAAGCTCTGTTGGAGGCCCGCCGCAGGATCCAGGCGGATCTCGATGCCGGGAAGAGCATGGATTTCCTTCCCGAGACACTCGCAATCCGGGAAGGCGACTGGACCATCGCACCGCTTCCGGATGATCTTCGCGACCGCCGGGTGGAGATCACCGGGCCGCCCGATCGCAAGATGGTCATCAACGCCCTGAACTCCGGAGCCCGCTGCTTCATGGCGGACTTCGAGGATTCCTGCGCCCCCACCTGGAACCGCTTGCTGGAAGGCCAGAAGAATCTCATAGCGGCCGTGCGGCGCACCCTGCGCTTCGAGGATGGCGTCACGGGCCGGACCTACCGTCTGAATGAGAATCCTGCGGTGCTCATGATGCGGCCCAGAGGCTTGCACTTGGAGGAGAGGCACATGACGGTGGATGGCGTCGTGGTGTCCGCGTCGCTCTTCGATTTCGGACTTTATGTTTTCCACAACGCCAGTGAACTGATTGCGCGCGGCAGCGGCCCCTACGTCTACCTGCCCAAGCTCGAGCACCACGATGAAGCGGCGCTTTGGCGCGATGTCCTGGTGCATTCGGAAGCGGCCCTGGGTTTGCAGCTGGGGTCCATCCGCGCCACCGTGCTCATTGAAACCCTCCCCGCCGCCTTCCAGATGGACGAGATCCTGTTTGCGCTGAAGGACCACATCGTCGGTCTGAACTGCGGGCGCTGGGACTACATTTTCAGCTTCATCAAGAAGCGCCGGATGGATCCGGGCGCGGTGTTGCCGGATCGCGGCAGCATCGGCATGACCCAGCCCTTCCTGCGGACCTACAGCCAGTTGCTCATCCGGACCTGCCATCGACGGGGGGCCCTGGCCATGGGCGGCATGGCGGCGCAGATCCCCATCAAGGAGGATGCAGCGGCCAATGAAACGGCCATGGAGCGCGTGCGGCAGGACAAGCTGCGCGAAGTGAAGGACGGCCACGATGGCACCTGGGTGGCGCATCCCGGGCTGGTTGCTCTTGCAACTGAGATTTTTAACGCCCACATGCCCGGCCCCAACCAGCTCCATGTGAAGGGCGATATCGGTACCGTTACTGCGGAAGATCTGCTCCAGGTGCCTGAAGGGCCTCGCACTGAAGCTGGACTGCGGCACAACGTCCGCGTGGGGATCCGCTATCTGGAGTCCTGGCTTGGCGGCAACGGCTGTGTGCCCATCGATCACCTGATGGAGGACGCCGCCACCGCCGAGATCAGCCGTGCCCAGGTGTGGCAATGGCTCCACCACCGAGTGCAGCTTGCGGATGGCCGCATCGTGGACCGGCCCCGGCTGGCGCAAATCGTCGTCGAAGAGATGGCGCGGCTGCGCACCGAGCTGGGCGATTCTCGCTTCACCGGCAGTTGCTTCGCCGAAGCCCGGCTCCTTTTCGAATCCCTATGCACCGATGCCGTCCTGCAGGATTTCCTGACCATCCCCGCCTATGGGCATCTGCTCGCCGACGAACTGATGGCCCGCGTCAGCTGACACCAATTCGCATTAAAAAAAACTCACCGCCAAGACGCCAAGAGCGCCAAGAAATCAAAACCAAATCCTGTCCCGCGAATTGCAGTCAAGAGTAGCCGCCCTGACACATCTATATGGAGG
>JANXQX010000225.1 GCA_025353305.1 Holophagaceae bacterium | reverse complement strand
GGGAGACCGCTACAACACCACCAAGGAATTCATGGAAGGCCGCATCGCCATCTCCATGGGTGGCCGCATCGCGGAAGAAATCTTCTTCAACCAATTCTCCACCGGCGCCAGCAATGACATCCAGCAGGCCACGGACATGGCACGCGCGATGGTCACGGAATATGGCATGAGCGAAAAGCTTGGCCCGCTCAATTTTGGCGGCGCGCAGCAGGAGATCTTCTTGGGGCGCGACTACGGCCACCAGCGCAATTTCTCCGAGGATACCGCCCGGGTCATTGACTTCGAGGTGCATGAAATCGTGATGCGGAATTACGACATCGCCAAGAAAATCATCTTGGAAAAACGCGATTCGCTGGTCGCCATCGCCGAAGCGCTGCTGGTCCGTGAAACGCTGGATGGCAACGATGTGGAACTCCTCATGAAAGGCGGTTCGCTGCCGCCCAGGCCCGCACCCGGAGCCAGCGACCCCTCAGGCACAACCGCCACCGATGAAAAGAAATCAGATCCAGGGCTCGATCCAGCTCTGAATCCTGCATGAAGGATTACTTCTTTCCAGCGAAAGGGCCACTCCGGACGAGTGGCCCTTTCTTCATCGGGATCCTTAACATCACGCCGGATTCTTTCAGCGACGGCGGGCAATTCCTGATACCTGAAATGGCGCTGGCACGGGCCCGGAAGCTGGCGGCTTCAGGTGCGAAAATGTTGGATCTGGGCGCCGAAAGCACTCGCCCTGGTGCGACTGCTCTGGCACCGGCAGAAGAGTGGGCAAGATTGGAACCCGTTGTGGCACTCCTTCAAGAGCATCTTCCAGGAATCCCGCTGAGCCTCGATACCCGCCATGCCAATGTGGCGGTGAAAGGACTGAGCGCAGGCATCTCGGTACTGAATGACGTCACCGGATTTTCCGACCCCGCGATGCTTGAGCTCGCCAAAGGTTCCGATTGCGGACTCATCGCCATGCGCAGCCGAATGAAGGATGCTTCCTTTTGGATGCCCGATTACAGGGATCCTTCACCCCGAAGCATCGATCTGCCTCTTTCCGAATTACGGGATATCACGGAACGTCTGCTCAGCGCCGGCATCGCCAGCGATAGGATTCTCCTGGATCCGGGCTTCGGGTTCGGGACTACTTTCCAAGAGGACACCGCGCTTTGGCAATCGCTTCCTCAACTTCCGGCGCTGCTGTCTTGGCCACGAGAACAGTTCTGCCTCGGCATTTCCCGGAAGCGGTTTCTGGCCTGGCGGAACGGCACACCGGAACTCGCCCCGCCCGGCCGGGACGGTCTCACTTCCGCGGCCCATCAAGAAGCGGAGGCCCTGGGCTATCGCGTCTTCAGGACACACGAGATACCTTATAGGGCATGACCTTGAATTATTTCGGTACCGACGGCATTCGCGGCCGCGCTTATGAATCTCCATTAAGTCTTTCCGAGATGGCCCGATGGGGCCAGGCCTGGGGCCAGGTGGCAGGGTCAAGGGGTATTTCGAGCCTGGTCCTGGGATGGGACCCCCGCAGGAGCTCTGAGCCCATGGCTCAGGCCTTCCTGCAGGGCCTGGGGGGCTTCCACACCATCATTCCCGGTGTGGTCCCAACCCCCGCCGTCGCCTGGCTCACGCAGCAGACGCCCGGGGCCTGGGGAGTGATGCTCAGCGCCAGCCATAATCCACCCGAAGACAATGGCATCAAGGGTTTCAATGGGCTGGGTGAAAAGCTCGAAGAAGCTGAGGAACAAGCCATCGAGGCTGCTTTTGAAATTGCGGACGTGTCGGATTCCCTCCTTTTGAAGCTGCGCCTTGAACAAGGTCCGGTGGAAAGATATCTGAACCATCTCGGCACCGTGAAATTACCGGACGATTTTCCGGTCGTGGTGGACTGCGCCCATGGGGCGACGGCTCCCTTTGCGCCCAGGGTGCTGCAGGGCGTCGCCAGGTGGATTGGTGTCCCTGCAAATGGTGATCACATCAACGTGGGGGTCGGGTCCACCCATCTCGGGGCCCTGCAAGAGGCGGTAAAGGCCTCCGGGGCCCAACTGGGCATTGCGTTGGATGGGGACGGAGACCGATGCCTGTTGATCGACCCCAACGGGACGCTGGTGGACGGCGATCAGATGCTCTGGCTGCTGGCCCAGGACCGTCTGGATTCCGGAGAGCCACTTGCCGGGGTTGTGGGCACCGTGATGACCAATGGTGCCCTGGAAGCCGCCCTGGCAGAGAGGGGCGTTGCCTTCGTGCGTACATCGGTCGGCGACAAATTCCTGCTGCGCGAACTTCAGGCCCGGGGCTGGGATCTGGCTGCCGAGGCCTCGGGCCACATCATTCAGAAGCGCGAAGGGCCCTCCGGAGATGGCTTGGCGACGGCCATAGCTCTGCTCCGGGCCCTGTTGCACCGTTCCAAGGCCGAGCGCTGGTCCTGGCGCTTCGAGCCCTGGCCGCTGAAATTGGTGAATTTGACCGCCAAGGAACGCCGGGCCATTGAGGAATGCCGGGCTTTGAGCGCTGCCATGGATGATCTTGAAGCCCGCCACGGAGGCGTCGGCGGGTCCTTGAGGCTGGTCGTACGCTGGTCCGGAACGGAATCCAAGCTCCGCCTCATGGCAGAAGCCAGGGAACCCGCCCTGCTGGCCTCTGCCATGCGCACCCTTGAGGCCGCCGCCCGGGCTGACCTGGGGATGTCATGAAGCCCATGCCCGATGCCTGGAGTCTGGTATCTTTGGCTACCTATATGATTGCATCAATGGGAGCCCCCTCTTGAGTCCACGCCTAGGTGTGAATATTGACCACGTGGCGACGCTGCGCCAGGCGCGGGCCGCCCGTGAACCGGAACCCGTGGCGGCGGCGCTGGCGGCCCAGAGCGCGGGCTGCAGTGGCATCACGGTCCATCTCCGGGCGGATCGGCGGCACATCCAGGACAGGGATATCAAGGTCCTGAAGGAAGTTCTGTCATTACCATTGAATGTCGAGTGCGCAGCCACGCCAGAGGCTCTGGAATCGGTCATCGGCCCCAAGCCGCATATGGTGACGCTTGTACCGGAGACACGGGAAGAGCTCACCACCGCCGGTGGGCTCGATGCCATATTCCTGCAGGCGCCCCTTCGCCAGATCATTCGGGAACTGAAAGCTTCGGATATCCGCGTGAGCCTCTTCATTGATCCCTCCAGGGAGCAGGTGATGATGGCCGCCAAACTAGAGGCCGATGCGGTCGAACTGAATACTGGCGTCTATTCGGATATCCCCATCGGAAGCGACCCGAGCCTTGAACTGGGCCGCATCAGGGAGGCCTCGAAGCGCGCAGCGAATCTGGGCCTGCGTGTTCTGGCCGGTCATGGCCTCACCCTTCGCAACGTGGGCCAGATCTCCGCCATTCCAGAAATCGAAGAGTTGAACATCGGCCACAGCATCATCGCCAGGGCGATATTTGTGGGAATGGAGCAGGCGGTCAAAGAGATGCTTTACGCCATGAGCAGCACGGGCGGCACTCCATGAAGACCATCCTGGTGGTTGACGACCAGCCAGAGGTCGTGGGCCTCCTCAATGATATTTTATCTCTCGAAGGCTATCGGGTGCTCACGGCGGACAGCACCGACCCTGCCCGGAAACTGCTGGCGCTCAAAAAGGTGGATTTGGCTTTCCTTGATGTGGATATGCCCGGCGAGAGCGGTTACGAGCTCTGTGAATTCATCAAGGAGTTCCCTGGCGCGCCTAAGGTCGTGATGCTCACCGGCCTCGACGAGGAGGCCCACTGGCAGGAGGGAATGCGCGTAGGGGCGGACGTCTACGCTGTGAAGCCCTTCGGGCGGGATCGCATCCTGCTCATCGTGCGGGAACTCATCGGGGAGGCCGACTGATGTCGAATCTCCGCGGCAACCTGTCGAGCATTTCCCTCACGGATGTGGCGCAGCTGCTGCATGTGAACAAGAAAACGGGTCAGCTCAAGGTCAGTACGGGGAAGATCTCAGGGACTCTGTTCGTCGTGAACGGCGAAGTGATCCACGCGGAGACACCTCACAGCAAAGGTGAGCTGGCGGCCTTCGAGATCCTGGAATGGGACAAGGGCGAGTTCGAGTTCATCGCCATGAAAGTGCAGGCCCCCAACAGCATTCGCCGTTCTGTGCCCGACCTGCTCATGGAATCAGCCCGCACCTCGGACTCCCGCAAGCGGTTGCGCAGCCTGTTCCCCAGCCTCAAATCCGTGCCCTGGCCCACCCTTCAGGGTGAAGCACTGTTGGAGGGCATCAAAATCTATTCGGAAGACCGGAAGATCATCCCGTTTTTTGACGGTTTCCGGGACTTCCTGGATGTCATGGCGACCACCGAACAAAACGAAGTCCAAGTGCTCCAAGCCGCGAGCATTCTTTACGATGCGGGACGCCTCAAATTGATCGAACCTGAGGTGCAGGTGAATGTCGGGATTCTGAAAACAGGGTTCTTCAAGAAAGGCGATCACCTGGAGGCGCCCAAGTCCCTAGAGGCCCAGTGGCGCCAGTTTGAGCCCTACAGCAACACACCCATCACCAACGTGCGCGTCATGTGGTCCCACGGACCCGCCGTGGATCCCATCCAGTTCGTCACCGGCATGAATGATTTCACCCTGGCCATCTCCAAGGACCTCTTAAGCGCCTGGGGCCTGAATGAAGGCGACATCGTGCAGGTGCGGCCGGCGCCCTGAAAGGCTGTGGGCAGTAGGCGGTGGGCTGTGGGAAAAGATGAGCAGCGCCTTGCGCTGCACTGCACCTACCGCCTACTGCCTACTGCCTACAGCCCACAGCCCACAGCCCACAGCCTACAGCCTAGGCACTTCAGCCTTTCTTCTTTGCCCTGGGGTGGGCGGACTCATAGGTTTTCGAGAGTTGTTCCAGGTCCAGATGGGTGTAGCGCTGGGTGGTGCTTAGACTGGCGTGGCCCAGGAGTTCCTGAATGGCGCGAAGGTCCATGCCGTGGGCAAGCAGGTGCGAGGCGAAGCTGTGGCGCAGGGCATGGGGGCTGATGCGCGCCCTCAGCGAGGCCCCTTCCACGGCCTTCTGCAAGAGATTCCGGACACTGGTGGTGGTCAGGCGCCCCCCGCGCAGGTTCAAGAAAATCGCCGCGGTGGGTGGCAGGGACTTCAGGGCCAGATAGCTGCTCCTGAAATGCAGATACTTCGCCAATGTCTCGGCAGCTTCAGGATGAAAAGGGACCAGCCGTTCCTTGCTGCCTTTTCCCAGCACACGCAGCGTCCGCTGCTCGAAATACACATCCTGGAGATCCAACCCCACCAGTTCGGATACACGCAGTCCCGAGGCATAGAGCAATTCGAGGAGGCAGCGCAGCCTTGCCGATGAAAAATCCGCTGCCGCCGGAAGATCCAGCAACGAGGCGCTCTCGCCTTCCGTCAAAAAGGCCGGCAGCTTGACGGCCTGTTTGGGATTTCTGAGGCCCGATGCCGGATTGATGGGGATGCGCCCGGTATCCCAAAGCCAACGGAAAAATCCCCGGGCGGTGGATAAAATCCGAGCCTGGCTGGCGGGGTCAAGGCCCCGTTCACCAAGTTCCAATGCGAATCGCCGCAGTGTCCGGGGACTTACGTCCCAGGCGGCCCAGGATTCCCGAATGGCATGCAGGACGAGTTTTTCCAGGTCGCCCTTTTGCGCCCTGAAGGTGTGCGGAGAGACGCCCCTGGCGCGTTGCTCCAGGTGGAAGGCTTGCACTGCTTCGGCCGGCGAAAAAGAAGAGGTCATCCTGTTACCATTCCATCACATCTTCAGCCCATCCATATTGGAGTCCTAACAGTGAATGAATCTGTCACGACCATCGCCGAATTGTTTTATGCGGCGGTCGAGCATGACCTTCCGGATGCCCTGGCTGTCAAGAAAGAAGGCCGGTATGTTCCGATTTCAAGCAGGGATTTGAACGCCTCCGTGGAACGTCTTGCCTTGGCCATGTACGATCGCGGGCTGCGGTCTGGATCCAACGTGGCCCTCCTCGCGGAAAACAGCCCCGAATGGGCCATGACCGACTATGCATGCGCCATTTCCGGTCTCCCCACCGCCACCATCTACGCCACCCTGATAGCTTCCCAGGCCGCGTTCATTCTGAACAACTCGAAATCCCGCTGGGTGTTCTGTTCAGATCAAGCCCAGCTGGACAAGGTGCTGGAGCACTGGCCGAACCTGCCGAACCTGGAATTGGCCGTTCTGATCGAAGGTCAGGTGCCCGAAGCCAAGGGCCATACGATCCTCTCCTGGTCTCAGCTCATGGAAGAAGGCATGGCCCAGGAGGGCCGACGCCCCCTCGTGCGGCAGTGGGGCATGGAGCGCAAGCCGGATGACCTATTGACGCTGATCTACACGTCGGGCACGACCGCAGACCCGAAAGGCGCCATGTTGAGCCATGGCAACATCGTTTCAAACGTGCACGCATCCCTGAAGGTGTTGCCAGTCCAGCCCAGGGACCGTTGTCTTTCATTCTTGCCCCTGACCCATATCTTCGAACGCATGGCCGGCCACTATGTGATGCTGCACATGGGGGCGAGCATTTATTACGCCGAGAGCGTGGGCACCGTCGCGGAAAACCTCCTGGAAGTAAAACCCACAGTGCTCTGCAGCGTCCCCCGCATCTACGAGAAGATCTTCGCCAAGGTCATGGATGGCGTCGCTGGGTCCGGCTGGCTCAAACATCGGCTCTTCCACTGGGCCTATCTTATCGGACAGCAGGTGGTGCCCCTGCTCTATGAAGGAAAGGAACCGAAGGGCTGGCTGGGTTTTCGCTTTGCCCTGGCAAAAGCGCTTGTCTTCTCGAAGATCAAGGCGCGCACGGGCGGCCAGATCCGATTTGCCGTGTCCGGCGGCGCACCGCTGATGCCCAAAGTGATGGAGTTTTTCTGGGCCATCGGCCTGCCGATCCTGGAAGGCTACGGCCTTACCGAAACCAGCCCTGTCATCACCGCCAACCGCCTGGGCATGGTGGGTCCCGGAACCGTGGGAACCCAGCTCTACGACACCTGGGAGGGCAAGCCGTTCCTCAAGATTGCCGAGGACGGCGAGATTCTCTGCCACGGGCCCAACGTGATGCTCGGGTACTGGGACAACGAAGCCGCCACCCGCGAAGCCATTGACGCCGATGGCTACTTCCACACAGGCGATATCGGCGAATTCGATGCCCGCGGCCGGCTGAAAATCACGGACCGCAAGAAGGAACTCATCATCACCAGCGGAGGTAAAAAAATAGCGCCCCAGCCCATCGAGAATGAATTGAAAACCGACAAGTACGTAGCCCAGGCGGTGCTGATTGGCGACAAGCGCAACTTCATCAGCGCCTTGATCGTGCCCAACTTCGATTCGCTGGAGCGCTGGGCCGGATACAAGCACCTGCATTACGCCAACCGCCGGGAACTGGTGGAACAGCCCATCGTGATGGCCAAGCTCATGACCCGGGTCGAGAAGGTGAATGCCGCCTTATCGAACTATGAGCGCATCAAGAAAATCGTCATCATCCCCGACGAGATAACCGTGGAAAACGGCGGGCTGACCCCGAGCCTGAAGATCAAGCGGCGGGTGGTCAATCACATGTACGGTGGCCTTATCGAGGGCCTGTACGAAGTCCACAAGGGCGAATCCGAGGCGCATTGACCCCACAAGCAAACTTGGCCAATGGCCGGTAACGGCTGGCGCTCAGCCCTTTTTCCCGAAGCGCCCGAAGAGTCCCTTGGCCTCTACCATCAGGCCATTGATGGAGCCTTTGATGTCATCCGCTTTTTCAAGGAGTTTGCCTTTGGCGCCGGTCTCCTGTTGTTCAAAGTACGGGTGCTTTGGCGCCAGATTGTAGGCCCACTCCCAGTAACGGGTGGCCCGGGTCTGCATGCCCATGGATTGGTAGATCTGCGCGATATGGATGGCGGAATCCGCATCTTTCTTGTCGAGCCGCAAACAGTGTTCAAGCGCCTGGACAAGCTGACGTTTCTCTCCGCCCACGGCATCCAGGATCTTGACCTGAAGCGCATAATTTTCGTACATTTCGGGATCCTGCCGAACGGCTTCCGTGATGCTCTCCAGGGCATTCTCGTGCTGGCCATTCTCAAAGGCGGTCTTGGCCTTCACGTAAAGGGTCCGTTCGGTCCGCGGGGCGGAATCAGCGATTTCCGCCTCGGTTTGTATCCGGATTTTTTGGGTTTCAAATGGAACTGATGCAGGAGTTGCGGAAGCAACCGGGTGGTTTAATTCAATGTTCGGTGCCGGACTTTGATGGGCACTCGGGGCAAGGGCCGGAGTTTCGGCCTGGGAACGTCCCACGCCCTTGAGCCTGGTGAAAGCTTCGGCCAACTCTCTATAGCGCATGGCTGCTTCCAGTTTTTCGGCGCCGGTGAATTTGTCGGGATGCCATTGCTGGGCCAGCCGCAAATACGCGGACATGATTTCCTCGGCAGAGGCTTCAGGCTTGATCTGCAAAACCTCGTATGGATTCATGCTGCCGCCAAAGAAGGGAGTCCATGGGAATGTTTGAAAAACAACGAAGGCCTCTTCACACCAGTTTACGCCTCGGGCTTCGAAAGGCATCCATCAAACGAAAGGCCTTCAGCCGCCAGGTGGGATACTTGGAATAGAAGGATTCCGTCCTCCCACTTCCACCTGGCATATCCTTGCGTGAATCATGAAATTGGAACGCCCCTTTTACGGAGCCGTGACAGATGCTCAACCCCACCAGATTCGTCCCCTGCAAGAGGGTATTTCAGGGTGAGCCACGAAGGGGCCCTTACCAGCAATTGATTCCTCAAAGCCGAGGAAAAAATGTCTGCAAATGGTTGCCCTTGTAATGATTAAATATAAATTAATAAATAACTTACACGAACTTCTCGACATGATCAAGTTCGAGCACACCGTGTTCGCCCTGCCTTTTGCGTTTCTTGCAGCTTTATCAGCAGCCCAGGGCCTACCGCCGGTCCGCACGCTTCTCTGGATCGTGGCGGCCATGGTGGGAGCGCGGACGGCGGCCATGACCTTCAACCGGCTGGTGGACGAGGATGTGGATGCTGAAAACCCCAGGACCGCCATGCGCGCCCTGCCGACGGGCCGTGTCCCCAGATGGGCCGCCTGGCTCATGCTCGGATTTGGAACCGTTCTTTTTGGTGTTGCGTCGGGGGCGCTTGGCCCCCTCTGCTGGAAACTCTCGCCTTTGGCCCTGGCGATCATCCTGGGCTATTCCCTCTGTAAGCGATTCACGTCCATGGCTCACCTGGTTCTGGGCCTTTCCCTATCCGGTGCGCCTTTGGGGGCCTGGATCGCCGTCACCAACAGCTTCGCCAGCCCCGCCTGGCTGTTGGCCGGGGGCGTGCTCTGCTGGACCGCAGGTTTCGACATCCTGTATGCGCTTCAGGACCAGGATTTTGATCAGGAACGGGGACTGCACTCGATCCCTGCGAAACTAGGGGCCCCCTGGTCCCTGTGGCTTTCGCGCAGTCTGCATATCTTTGCCCTGGTCCTTTGGGCAATGTTCAATCACCAGATGGGGGCTCATCTCTTCCCATGGCTCGCCTGGCTGGTGGTGGCTGGCATTTTGGCCAGGGAGCAATGGCTAGTGAAGGGTGGAAAACTGGACCGGATCGATCAGGCTTTTTTCACAATGAACAGCCTGGTTGGGCTTGCATTCTTCAGCGGTCACCTCATCGAATGGATGCTGGTGAAGTTCAGCGGGATGGCTTGACGGGGCCCCCTCCGCGACCGCGCAGCGGGAGCGGGAGCACTGTCCAGTGGACAGTGTGATCGGGGGGTAGTCCAGGCTGTGGGCTGTGGGCTAAAAAACCTACAGCCTACAGCCCACCACCTACGGCCCACAGCAGCCTATTCCTCGACAACCCGCCTGTTCCGCCCTAAGGTAGACAGGCTATGCCCAACCCAGTTCTAAGGCCCGGAAGATCAGTGGTGCAGGATGGTCGCAGGGCCCTTCGGCTCAGCAGACCGGACTCCAGCCGCTTCATTACGCTGATGCTGGTTTTCAGCCACAATACTTTCCGCTGGTCTGTCTCGAAAAAAATCCTGTCCTGGCTGGCGGGAGGCGTGGCAGCGATCTGGGCCATCGCAGTGATCGGCTCCGGCTACGGCTTTTGGGCGACCAAGAAAATCATGAGTTTCGACCGGCTTCAGAAGGAAACCCAGGAGCAACAGAACCGGTTGCGAAGCACGCTCGACCAGGCCACGGGCCTGGAAGGGGAGATCAACGCCCTGCGCAAACAGCATGAAGAATTGCTTCACCTGCTGGATCCCAAAGCCCCCAGCCCCCGGCTTCCCCCGATGCCCGGGCGATCGGAGAAATCCAGCTCCCAGTCCAGTGCTGAGGCCAAGGACAAGACGGCCCTTCGTGTCAGCAAACTTAAAAGGGATTTGGAAAAAAGCGAGCGCGCGGCGCTTGCCATCAAGGCCCAGATGGCCCCCATCATAGAAGCGTGGATCCATACGCCCTCCATCCCGCCCACGGCCGGTTACTTGAGTTCCGGATTCGGGGTGCGCCTGAATCCTTTCACCCGCCGGGACGAAGCCGAAGGTGGTTTTGGTTTTCACTCGGGGCTCGATATCACCAATGCCGAGGGCACACCCATTCAGGCGACAGCCGACGGCGTAGTGGAAAGTGCTGGTTGGATGGACCGCTACGGCTACGCGGTGGTCCTGAAACATAACGAGGATCTTGAGACCGTCTACGGCCACATGGCCCGCTGGGATGTCCAGGCGGGACAAACGGTGCACAGGGGCGATATCCTTGGAAAGATGGGCCAAAGCGGTCATGCCACAGGGGTTCATCTGCACTACGAAGTCCGTCTTCGTGGTAAACCTGTCAACCCCACCCACTATTTGCGACTGCAACGAGAATGGTTGTCTACACTGGGTGGTCAGCCCTGAGCGTTTCAATTGCCGACCAACCCAGACACATGCACCGGAGGCTCCCATGTTCACCCAGAAAAGCAAAGAACACTCCCCCGTCGTTCATAGCCTTCTCGGCAAAGGCACGCTATGGAAGGGTGAGATCCACACCGGGGAACACTCCTTGCGGATCGAGGGAACTGTGGAGGGTTCGATCCACAGCGAAGGTGAAGTCACCATCGCACCCACCGGTCTTGTGAACGGCACCATCCATGCCAAGCACATGATCGCCACGGGCCGGGCCAAGGGGGTATTCAAGATCCTCGAGTGCCTGGAGATCCATGGCACGGGCTGTGTCGAAGGCGATGTGGAAGTCGGCAGCCTGGTGGTGGACGAGGGTGGAACCCTGCAAGGCACCTGCACCCGCCGCGGCATGAACAAGCCCGAAAATCTGGCTCACAAGCCGGATGAAAAAGCCGAGGCCAAGCCGGAAACAAAAGTGGAAAAATTAAAAGCTGACACCAAGAAAAACGGGGCCCTCGTTCACAGTCCTGTTCATGTGACCATTCCAGCCCCCAGCACTTCCGAGCATAAAAGCGAAGAGGCCAGTCGCGTGCTGGTCGGTGCAGGAGCCAATGGCAAAGGGAACGAGCGACCCTAGGGAAACAACCCTGGGTTCCAGAGCCCTGCCTTTTCGAGTAGGCCCAGGGACAGATTCATATTCTGGACGGCCTGTCCAGCCATGCCTTTGATCAGGTTGTCCAAAGCGACGAGGATGACGGCGCTTTGGCCTTTCACTGCGATGCCGATCTCGCAAAGGTTGGTACCGACGACGGCAGCGATGCGGGGGGACCCTTCAACCTGCCGGACGAAGGGTGCGTCCTGGAAGGCGGCCTTGAAGCGGTGCCGCAATGCGCTTTCATCCATGCCTTCGGGCAGGCGGAACTGCGCGGTCGCGAATATGCCCCGTACCATGGGCGCGGAATGGGGGACGAAGGAGAGCTGGGCCGTGATGTCCAGGTCTCGCAAAAGCCCCTCCATCTCAGCCTGATGCTGATGCTCCAGCGGTTTGTAGGCGCGAAAATCATGGGCTCGCGTGGGATGGTGCGTGGTCTCCGCAGGCAGCGCGCCGGAACCGCTGGAGCCGGTCACTCCGCTCACGGCCACGAACCCAAGATCGAGGCCGTGAAGGGGCAGCAGTGCTAGCTGCACGGCGGTCGCGAAGCAACCAGGATTGGCGATGCGGGTGGCTCCGCGCAGCTCTGAAGCCTTCCACTCGGGTAGGCCATAGATAAAGCTGCCAAGCCTATTGGCGCAGGGATGGGACTTGCCGTAGGCCGCTTCGAACAACCCGGCGTCAGACAGGCGGAAATCACCGCTTAGATCAATCAGCGTGACGCGGTCCAGGATGCCCGCGGTTATCCACTCGGACTCCAATCCAGCCAGCTGCTTCGCCAGCTCAAAATGCGGTTGCGCTGAAAAAACGGCGATGGCTCCATCTTTCGAAATAGCCGACCAGTCCCCATCTGCATGATATGCGTCATCCACGAATCCCCTGAGGTTTGGGTGGGCTTTCCAGACCGGCTGGCCCGCGTGGGACCTCGAAACCGCCTGTATGGAAACTACATCCGGATGGCCGGTGAGCAGCCGCAACAATTCACCGCCACCGTAACCCGCGGCCCCCAGGATGACCGCGTGGGCCTTCACGCCTGCCCCGCTTTCCGGCCCTCGATGAGGTTCAGGATGAAATCGCCCAGGCCTTGGGCATCGTTGCGGGCATTCCTGGCCGGCAACCCCAACTGCTGCTCCACGAAACGCACCCCCACCTGATTGTCGGTGGCGGGTCCGGCGATGAGATCCACCGAGATACCGAAACTCTCTTTCAGGAACTTCACTCCTCCGGCCACGCCCACCGGATCATTGGCGCAAAGCACGAAGGCCGCGCCGAGCCCCCGCAGTTCCGGGTCCGCAAGGATGGCCTGAACGCCGTATTCCCCCATGATGCCGTCCCCGGTTTCCGCCACGATGACATCCACGCCCCGGGAGGCCGCTTCCGAGAACAATACCTTGGCCGCCGCCGCCGCATTGTCCGCGTTGGTGGCCACGACGCCGGCATCCGTGAAATCCAGCGCCACCTCGGCGCCATAATCGCGCATTCCCAGGATGTCCTTCATCAGGCTGATCCCGGTGAGCTTGAGCCCTCCCACGCGCATTCCGGCGGCCCGGAACCGGCGCACCAGGGCACAGGCCGCGGCGGTCTTGCCGGAATTCATACAAGTGCCCGCCACGTAGATCACGGGACAGGCCGGGAGCGGGCCGCCGCTTTTCAGGGCGCCCTGCTGGATCTTGGCCGGGTGCCCCTGGCGCTTCTGGAATTCCGGGTAGACCAGGACCTGTCCCAGCACTTCGATCTCAAAGGGAGGCCCCACATCCGGATTGTGGGAGACGCAGTGGCCGAGCACGCCACCCAGGTTGAGGACATTGAGCCGGTCCCCGGGCTTCACGGCTGAAGGAAGCACGCCCTCGTAACCGTGCAGCGCATTGCGATGGCCCAGCGCGCCAACAATGAGATCGCCTTTCTGTAGCATGCTCATGCGGCCGAAGACATCTTCCAGTTGGTTGTAGACGCTCTTGTCGCCCAGGATCCGCCCGGCCAGGACCGTTCCGGATTCGGCATGGATGGCTTCGGTCAGCGTCACCATCCGGTCCAGCCGGAGGTTCCGCGTCACGGACGCGACCTTGTCGAGATGGATCCTCATGGGGCACCTCCAACGCTCAATGCGAGCATCTGGGGAACTCCGTAGAGCTTCGCGAAACCGGCTGCCTCGGCCCCGCTCCAGAGATGGTTGGCCTCTCCATAGCTGGCGATCTTCGAATTCATCAGTCCATTTGGCGATCGGACGCCATCCACTGAAAAGCAGCGTGGGTGCAGGGTCAACCGGACGTCCCCGCTCACTTTTGATTGGCTGGAATGCAGGAAAGCCTCCAGATCCCGCACCAGGGGATCGAAGAACTTGCCTTCATGCAACAGCGCGCCATAGAGGTTGCCGATGGATTCCTTCCAAAAGAGCTGCTGGCCCGAAAGCACCAGCTTCTCCAATTCCCGATGGGCGCCGATCAGCAGATGGGCCGCTGGGGCCTCGAAACCCACCCGGCCCTTGATGCCGAGGATGGTATCGCCGAGATGCACGCCCCGGCCGATGCCATAGGTCTTGCCCACTTGATTCAGGGCCTTGATGAGGGCCACGGGTTTCATGGCCGCATCATTCAGAGCCACCGGCACGCCCTGCTGATAGGAGATCGTAAGTTCGAAGGGCGATAGCTCAGGAGAAACCGCGCCCCCCGGGTAGGCTTCCTCCGGCAGGGTTGACCAAGGATTTAGTGTCTCCGCGCCGCCGATGCTGGTGCCCCACATGCCTTCGTTGATTGAATAGACCGCTGTCTTGGCGGGCATTTCGAATCCCTTGGACGCGAGGAAGGCGACTTCATCCGCCCGGGACAGCGCCAGCTCACGGATGGGGGTGAGAATGGATAGTCCGGGCGCGAGGCTGCGGAAGGCCACATCGAAGCGCACCTGATCGTTGCCGGCGCCGGTGGAACCATGGGCGAGCGCATCGACGCCCAATTCTTTGGCCACGGCCACCACGGCCTGGGCCTGGCAGACCCGCTCCGCCGACACCGACAAAGGATAGGCCTGGCCCCGCAGCACATTGCCGTAGATCAGGTAGCGCAGGAAGCCGTCGAAGAGTGTATTCCGGGCATCCACCGTCCGGTGCGACACCGCGCCCAGCGCTGCGCTGGCCGCCTCGATGCGGGCCGATTCTTCGGCGGAAAAACCTCCCGTATCCACTGTCACGGTGTTCACGGACCACCCCTGCTCCTGCAGCTGGACGACACAAAAGGAAGTGTCGAGGCCACCCGAAAATGCCAATAGAACCTGCTTAGCCATGCGTGTCTCCGAAGGCAAATAGAGCCGCTTCCTTCGCAGCCCAAAAACTACGCTTTTCCTGGATCCACGCACTCTGGCCATCCAATTCGGCTTGGGTTTGATCAAGGCCTAGCTCGGCGGACGAACCTACATGGGTGGCGGCCAGCGCATCGCGATCAGGCCTGAATTCACCAGCCTGTATCTGCCGCCCCACGGCCTTGTAGGCTTCCCTGAAAGAAAGCCCCTGCCTCACCAGATCGAAGGCCTGCTGCGCGGCATAAAGCTCGTCGGAGCATGCCGTTCCAGCCCTCTCGGCGTTCACGGATAGGCCCTGGATCACTTGCGTGAGGATGCTGAAGGCTTCTGCGCCATTGGCCATCGCCGCGAACATGGGCTTCTTCAACAGCTGCAGATCCCGATGGTAGTTCGATGGCAATCCGACGGCGATCTGTTCCACCTGGTGAGCCAGTCCTCTCAGTTCGCCCATCCTGCCCCGCAGCAGCTCCACCACGTCGGGGTTCCTCTTTTGCGGCATGATGCTCGACCCCGTGGTGAATGCATCCAGCAGGGACAGGAATCCGAACTCATCCATGGTGTACAGGGATATGTCCCAAAGGGCTTTTTCCACCGCGAAAGCCACGGAGGTAAGCCAGTGGAGGATGGCGAGCTCGTGCCGGCCTCGTGAATTCTGGACATCCACCACGCTGCGCTGAACGGTGCTGAACCCCAGCAATTCGGCGGTGAAGGAACGATCCAAAGGCAGCGGCACGCCAAAACCTGCAGCGCTACCCAGCGGGCATTTGTCCAACCTCGCCTGAAGCGCCTTCAAGGCCTCCAGTTCCTCCAGCAATGCTTCGGCAAACGCAGCGCCCCAAAGGCCGAAGGTCGAAGGCATGGCCCGCCGGAGATGCGTGTAACCTGGCATCCGCACGTGCTGGTTGGCGGCTGAGAAATCCAGGAAGGCCTGGGCCAATGCAGAGATTCCATCACCGATATCCAGCAGCGCGTTCCGATAGAAAAGCCGCAGGGCCAGTATCACCTGATCGTTCCGCGATCTCCCCAGATGGATGCGCCGCCCAGCTTCACCGCGTCTTTCGGTCAGATGGGCCTCGATCGCTGTGTGGCAATCTTCCTGTTCGGGAGCAATGGTGAAGGCTCCAACCTTCGACATGTCCCGGATGGTTTTCAGCTCGACGATCAGGGCTTTGGCATCGGCAAGTTCAAGGAGGCCAACGGATGCCAACATCCACACGTGTGCCGCAGATCCGATCGCATCGAAGGGCGCCAGGCACAGATCCTGGACTGGGTCATCGCCCACGGTGAAGCGGTGGATGACTTCGTCCAGCGGCAGACCGTTCGCCCAGAGCTGAGCGGAGCCAGGCTTTTCACTGGGCATGGCAGGTCTCCACCGGGGCCTGCCGTGATTTCGCCGCTTCCTCAAAGTACGCCTGGATGAGTTTCAAATAACAATCCACACCTGCGTCCAGTTCCGAACGGGTGATGTATTCGTTGGGCTGGTGGCTCCGATGGGTGTCGCCAGGGCCGATCTTCACGGTGGGGAGATCCCCCAGGAAGGCCCAGTCGCTGGTTGTATGGGAGCCCACGGGACCCTTGTTGCCGTTGGCTTTCAGAGCGGCCTTGAGGATGGCCTGATCCGCATCCGTGGCTTTGGGCAGGTACCAGGCGGAATGGACGAAGACTTCGCTTTCGAGCCGGGAGGCCAGGTCTTCTGCCAAGGCCTGATGGTCCAGGTTCGGGGTGGTGCGCAGGTCCACGAAGAATTCGCAGGAATCGGGCACCTGGTTCCGTGTGATTCCACCGGTCAACTGGGTCACCTGCGCCTTGGTGGCGCCCAGCAACGGGTGGCCTGGAAAGCTCATGGCGGCTAGTTTCGTAATGTCCCGGGCCGCCTTGTGGATGGCATTGTCAGCGAGTCCGGAATGGGCGACGTGGGCGCTCCGCCCATGGGCGATGCACCTGAGGATGAGCATTCCCCGCTGCGCGCCGCAGGCCTGCAGGTTGGTCGGTTCACCGACGACCGCCGCGTCCAGGGTGCCAAGCTTCCCGAGAATCGTGGAAATGCCCTGGCCCCCGATTTCCTCTTCCGCGGAGAACGCGAATACGACCGTGCCACCTGAATGTTCCGCTTCCGCCAGTTGCAGGGCCGCGCAAAGCATGGCTGCCACACAACCCTTGGCGTCGTTGGAACCCAGGCCGTAGAACCGGTCATCCTGCCACTCAGGGTGGTATGGGTCCGTTTCCCAACCGGCACAGGGGGGCACCGTGTCGAGATGCGAATTCATCAGCAAGCGGGGGCCGCCGCTGCCCACCTCGAACCACAGGTTGTTATCTGAGCGGTGCACCGCGATGCCATGCTCCTGAAGCAGGGATGTGATGCAATCCGCGATGGCGCCTTCATGTTTGGAAGGACTCGGGATTGATACTAGGCTTTCAAGGATTTGAGCGGGGGTCATGCGCTGACCTCGCTGGGCTGATACGAGGCATGCTCGATGGGGTGGCCGGAGTGCCCCTCCGCGATCATGGTGCCGCTGCCTTCATTGGTGAAGACTTCCATCAGCAGTGCGTCCGGGGCCAGCCCGCTCACCAGGTGGATGCTCGGCACACCCCCGGCCAGCGCCTTTTTCGCGGCGTCAAGCTTGGGTTTCATGCCTGCAGAGATGGCACCGTTGCGCTCAAGCTGGGAGAGCTTCTCCACTGTTGCGAACGGCACCAGCGAGGTTGCCTTTTTTACATCCGCCAGGAGTCCCGGCACCTTCAGCAGGAAGAACAGCTTTTCCGCTTTCAGTGCCACCGCGACGGCCGCCGCGAGCGTGTCGGCGTTGGTGTTGAAGATCGCGCCCTCATCGTCTCCCGTGAGCGGCGCGATGACCGGTACGAAACCACCCTGGAGAAGGTGGGTGAGGACGGAAGGATTCACAGACTGGATATCGCCCACCAGCCCGAAGTCCACGGTGGCCGGTTCCACTGCGCCGTCGGCCAGGACCGATACGGGCGGCCGCTTGGTGGCGGTCACGAGGCCCGCGTCCACGCCGCTGAGTCCCACACACGGAAGGGCCGCGGCCCGGAGATCCGCAAGCAGGTCCATATGAACCTTCCCCGCGAAAGCCATCTTGGCGGCATCGAGCACCGCGGGGCTGGTGATGCGGCGGCCACCGACTTTGGCGATCGGCAGCTCCATGGCTTCGCAGAGCTGGTCCAATGAAGAACCGCCCCCATGGACGATCACCAGTTGGATGGAAAAGCTCCACAGCAAAGCCAACTGCTCGGCCACGGCTTTCCTTATATTTGGCTGATCCAAAAGCTCGCCGCCCAAC
>JANXQX010000215.1 GCA_025353305.1 Holophagaceae bacterium | reverse complement strand
CGTTATCGGGATCCGTCGCGAAGACCGCGAAGGTGTTGTACGAGATCACGCTGCTGACGGCGGGAGCCGTGAAGCTGCCCGTGGTCGGGCTGCTGATGATCGGAGCATGGTTGGGAGTGACCGTGATGGAAACATTCTGGGAGCTGATGCCGCCGAAGCCATCATTGGCCAGGATGCGGAATGTGTGCGCCACGGCCGAATCGGGGAAGGTCGGGGTGTAGGAGAGCACACCAGTGGTAGCATTGAAGGTGCCGCCCGGGAGCGCCGTGGCCAGCGGAGTGGCTGGATCGATGCTCAGGGTGGTGGTGTTGTTCTCGTCAGCATCCGTCGTGGTCACCTGGTAGTTCGGGGTCAGGGCGAGGCCGCCGCGGACCGCCGTGGGCGATACGCTGGTGAAGACCGGGGCGCCGCTGGGGGCCACCGACAGGGTGAAGGTCTGCGTCGACACGCCACCTTTGCCGTCGTTCGCCGTGAGTGTGAAGGACTGGTTGGTGCTGAGCTGGGCCAAGGCCGGAGTGTAGGTGAACGTGCCACTCTTGCCGTCGCCCGCGGCGGTGAACGCGCCAAGCCCGGAGGTGCCAGGCGACATCGTCAGGGTGATGTTGGCGGTATCATCGTCGGTGACAGTGACGGTGTAGGACAGAGCGTGGCCTACCTTGATCGCGCCGATGGGCGCGATGCTCGTGAACACGGGGGCGCCGCTGGGGGCCACTGACAGGGTGAAGGTCTGCGTCGTCACGCCGCCATTGCCGTCATTCGCCGTGAGGGTAAAGGACTGGTTGGTATTGAGCTGGGCCAAGGCCGGCGTGTAGGTGAAGGTGCCGCTCCTGCCGTCGACCGCGGGGGTGAACACGCCGAGCCCGGCGGTGCCAGGCGACATCGTCAGGGTGAGGGGAGTGGTGGTGTCCGGGTCCGTAACCGTAACAGAGTAGGTCAGGGGGGTACCCACCTTGACTGCGCCGATGGGTGCGATGCTCGTGAACACGGGGGCGCCGCTGGGGGCCACTGAAAGGGTGAAGGTCTGCGTCGCCACACCGCCATTGCCATCATTCGCCGTGAGGGTGAAGGCCTGGTTGGTGTTGAGCTGGGCCAAGGCCGGCGTGTAGGTGAAGGTGCCGCTCTTGCCGTTGGGCCCTGGCGTAAAGCTGCCTAGACCAGCCGTGCCCGACACCATGGTCAACGTGAGGTTGGCGCTGTCATCGTCCGTGAGCGTGACGGCGTAGGACAGAGGGTTACCTACCTTCACTGCTCCGATAGGCGCGATGCTGGTGAAGGTCGGGGCACCACTGGCGGCCACTGAAAGGGTGAAGGTCTGAGTCGAAACACCGCCATTGCCGTCATTCGCCGTGAGGGTGAAGGACTGGTTGGTGTTGAGCTGGGCCAAGGCGGGCGTGTAGGTGAAGGTGCCGCTCTTGCCGTTGGCCGCGGCCGTGAAGCTGCCCAGACCGGCGGTGCCGGGTGTCATCGTCAGGGTGAGGTTGGCGGAGTCATCATCGGTGACCGTGACAGCGTAGGTCACGGCATTGCCCACCTTGACCGCGCCGATGGGGGCGATGCTGGTGAACACGGGCGCGAAGCTATTGCTCACCGCGAGGGTGGCGGTCTGTACCGTGGTGCCGGTGTGGCCATCAGAGGCCGTGATCGTGAAGACCGGGGGGGTGGCGATGTCGGCGAACGCGGGCGTGTAGGTGAACGCGCCGTTGGTGCCGGCAGTGTAGGTGCCAGCGCCGGTGGTCTTGACGGTGGTGATGGCGACCGTGTCACCTTCAGCATCCGAGGCGGTGGGGATGTAATTCAGGGAGTGGCCGACCTGGCCCGCGGTGGGAGCCGAGCTGGTGAAGGCAGGCGCCTGGTTGGGGGTCACGTTTACGGCGAAGGTCTTGGCCGGGGACGCGGCGCCCTTGGAGTCGGTCGCGATGACGGATAGGGTCGCGGGGCTCGCCGCGACGGTGGGCAGGTAGGTCAGAACGGATCCGCTGATGGTCGCGCCCGCGGTGGTGGTGCTGAAGGTGATCGCATCATTCTCGGGATCCACGGCCGACAGGTTGTAGATGTAGGAGTGCTGCGTCACGGCAGCGGTTGGGCCGGCGATCGTCACGTTGCCGGGAGCCGCATTGATGGGCACGGGAGCGGATGAAGACGATCCGCCGCAGCCGATCATCACCAGCGAAAACGCCGTGAGGGCCGAAATGCCGAGCGCATTCCGGAGTTTCGGATTGGGGTTATTCATAGAGCCTCCAAAAGGGGGATTGGGAAGGATTGAGAGAGGAAGAGACGCTTTAGGGAAAGATAACACTATTGCAACTTTAGAGAAAATCCAAAATCCGGCTCCATGTCAATGGTATTTTTTGGGAAATGAAAATATTGCCGACCCGAATGGGTGCCGAGGCGATAACACCTGGGACTGCGTATCAGCAAATTGTAGGCCACTTTTATGGGAACTTCAAGGAGCAACATGACATTTGACCCATTGAACCAGGAACCCCGCATCCAATCTAAATGGATGGGAAAAGGGGCGTTCACCATTTCAAGGGAAACCATTGGTGCGCGTCAACCCTATTATATTTTAGTGATGCTGCCTTACCCCAGTGGTCGAATCCACATGGGGCACGTCAGGAATTACACCCTTGGAGACGTGGCCGCGAGATTTCAGCGGATGAGGGGCAAGGCCGTCATGCACCCTTTGGGGTGGGATTCTTTCGGCCTGCCCGCCGAGAATGCCGCGATCAAGAACGGCATTCATCCGGCCATCTGGACCCGTCAGAACATTGCCGACATGAAAGCCCAGATCCAGAAGATCGGCATCAGCTATGACTGGGACCGGGAAATCGCCAGTTATCTGCCTGACTACTATCGCTGGAACCAGTGGTTGTTCCTACGGATGTGGAAGCGCGGCGATGTGTTCCGGGCCATGCGCAACGTCAACTGGTGCGAGGCTCTGGGCACCGTGCTGGCCAACGAACAAGTGGTGGACGGGAAGGACGAGCGCACGGGGCATCCGGTCATCCAGAAATCCCTGGAGCAGTATTTTTTCGCCATCACACGGTACGCCGATGAACTGCTGGCGGGCCTGGACAAGCTGGACTGGCCCGACAATGTCAAGGCTATGCAACGGCATTGGATCGGGAAAAGCGAGGGCGCCAGGTTACGTTTCAGCATAGTCGATCACGGGCCGGTCGAAGTCTTCACCACGCGCCTGGATACGCTGTTCGGCGTCAATTTCCTGGCACTCTCCGTTGAACACCCGCTGATCGAGGCCCAGACGGCTGGCGATGCGGGCCTGCAAGCCTTTTGCGCCCGGATCAAGGGACAAAGCCGTGAAGAGCGGATGGTGGCTGATGTGAAAGAGGGCCACCGCACAAAGCTTCAGGCGGTGCATCCCTTCACGGGCGAATTGGTCCCGGTATTTGCCGCGAACTACGTGCTGATGGATTACGGGACCGGCGCCGTGATGGGCGTTCCTGCCCACGATGAGCGCGATCATGAGTTCGCCCTGAAGTACGGTCTTTCGATCCCCAGAGTGATCGAAAGCGCAAACCCATGGGAGCCGGGAATCCTGATCAACAGCGGTGAATTCAGCGGTCTGGCTAGCGACGCTGCAACGTCAGCCATGATTGCCAAACTGGGCGGCCGCGCGGAGGGGGCCGTCACTTTCAAGCTGAAGGATTGGGGGCTGTCCCGGCAAAGATACTGGGGCACGCCCATTCCCACCATCCACTGCCCCGATCACGGCGTTCAGCCTGTGGCTGAAGACGAACTGCCCGTGCGGCTTCCCGAGGATGTGGAATTCATCGGCCACGGACCTTCGCCGCTGACAACGTCGAAATCTTTCCTTGAGGCCAAATGTCCGGTCTGCCTTGGCGCCGCGCGGCGGGAAACCGACACCATGGATACCTTTGTGGATTCCAGCTGGTATTTCCTGCGCTATCTGGACCCGAAGAACGATCACCTGCCTTTCGACAAAGCCGCTGTGGACCCCTGGATGCCCGTGGATCTGTACATCGGCGGCATCGAACACGCGACCATGCATCTGATTTACGCCCGGTACTTCCACAAGGTGCTGCGCGACCTCGGCATGGTGAGCGGTGGTGAACCATTCCAAAAACTCATATGCCAGGGAATGGTGCTGAAAGACGGCTTCAAGATGTCCAAGTCCAAAGGCAACGTGGTGGACCCGGACGATGTGCTGGCGCGCTACGGCGCCGATGCCCTGCGGCTTTTCATGATCTTTGCCGCGCCCATCGAAAAGGAACTGGACTGGACCGGCTTCGATGGCATTGAAGGTTCCACGCGATTCCTGAAACGCGTGGCCCGCCTGGTGGACGATCACAGGGTCAATTCGGAGCCAATGCCCAACAGAGACCTGCTCACCCGCCAGGAAAAGGATCTGCTGCATAAACTTCATCAGACCATCCACCACATCACCGAAGACCTGGCCGTGCGGTATCAATTCAACACGGTCGTGTCGAGCCTTATGGAATTGATCAACGCCATTGGAGATCTGCCCCTGGATTCCCCGCACCGCGCCCCGGTGATGCAGCACTCGCTCGATGCTTTCACCCGCATGCTTTCGCCCGTGGCGCCCCACCTCGCCGAACAATTGTTCGAGCAACTCGGTGGTTCAGGCTTCGTGATGCAAGCCGCGTGGCCTGAGGCTGACCAGGCATGGCTGCAGGCGGACGAGATCCTGGTGGTGGTCCAGGTGAATGGCAAAGTCCGCGGCCGCGTCACGCTGCCAGCTGGCGCCACCGAAGCGGACCGCCAAGCGGCGGCCTTGGCCTGCGCCGAAGTAAAGCCGCACATCGACGGCAAGGAAATCGTCAAGGTTGTCCTGCCACCGAATGGCAAGCTGGTGAACATCGTCGTGAAGGGTTAAAGTTGTGTTATGACGGCCTGGAGGGGCTTGCAGGGCCGCATGGATCGTTTTCCGGTTCCGTTCAAACCAGGAGCGCTATACTTGTATGTCGAAGGAATACATCCATGCTCGCCATCCGCCTTCCAGCTGAAATTGAAAGTCGCCTTGAAGCCTTGGCTCTGGCCACAGGCCGAACCAAGACCTTTTACGCCCGAGAAGCCATCCTTGAGCATCTGGATAATTTAGAAGACTTGTACCTGGCAGAAAAGGCACTTGAGGAAATTCGTGCTGGGCGTTCCCATACCACCTCACTGGAAGTAGTGATGCGCGAACATGGTCTGGAGAGTTGAACTGTCAGATCAGGCGCAGAAGGGGTTGCGCCAGATTGACCCATCCCAGGCCCAGCGGATTCTGAATTTCCTCTATGAGAGGGTGCGCGTCAATGAAGATCCAAGGGCCATGGGCGAGGCTTTGAAGGGGCCCAGGCTCGGCGAATTCTGGAGGTATCGCGTGGGTGATTTCCGGATCATTTGCGCCATCCTGGACGAGGCCTTGTTGGTTCTCGTTGTGCGCATCGGCAATCGCCGCGACATATACCGGCGTTGAGCAATCAGCTTGCCTAGTTGGTGTTGAGAAAAGGAGAGCTTCATGCATCGCATCGTTGAATGTGTCCCCAATTTTTCTGAAGGCCGGGACTTGGCAAAGATCAGGCAGATAACCGACGCAATCGAGTCTGTCGCGGGCGTGAAGCTCATGGATGTGGATCCTGGCGCGGCCACGAACCGCACCGTCGTGACGTTCGTGGGCGATCCCGAGGCAGCCCTGGAAGCCGCTTTCCAGGCCATCAAGACGGCTGCACGCCTCATCGACATGGGCACCCACCACGGCGCCCACCCCCGCATGGGCGCCACGGACGTCTGCCCATTTGTGCCTGTTTCGGGCCTTACGCTCGACGATTGCGCAGAATTGGCAGACCGGCTCGGGGCACGCGTTGGACGCGAGCTAAGCATTCCCGTCTACCTTTATGAAGCCGCCGCAAAAACCGAGGAGCGCAGGAACCTGGCGGTGGTCCGAAAAGGTGAATATGAAGGGCTGGCCCTGAAGCTCAAGGATCCAAACTGGGCGCCGGATTATGGTCCTTCCGAATTCAACGCGAAAACCGGCGCCACGATCATCGGCGCCCGGGAATTCCTGATCGCTTTCAACATCACACTCAACAGCCAGGTCAAGGACCACGCCACAGATCTGGCGTTCGAGTTGCGTGAAAAAGGCCGCGTGGCGCGCCGGAACCAGACCAACGCCTACTATTCCAGCGGTGAAATCCTGTTCTACCAGAAGGACCGATTCCCCTGCGGCAATTGCGATCACGACGCTCAGGATTTCAAGGCCCTGGAGACCCACTGCCGGCAGGTGCACAGTTATGAGTTGCGCAACCTGCTCCTGCTCAATGACATTGACGCCAGCGGGAATGAAGCCGCCGAGACTCTCATCGGCCAGAAGGCCTACCGGGCCGGGTATTTCACCGAGTGCAAGGCTATCGGATGGGTGGTCCAGGAATACAGTCGCGCCCAGCTTTCCATCAACCTGACCGACTACCACGCCACGCCGCCCCACTCGGTGCTGGACGCCACGCGTAAACTGGCCTTGGACCGCGGGCTGGTGGTCACCGGCAGCGAGATCGTGGGTCTGGTGCCCTTCCACGCGCTCTACCAGGCTGGGCAGCACTACTTGAGCGCCATGGGCAAATCGCCCTTCGTGCCGGTCGCAGATGTCCTGAAAATGGCCATCTTCTCCATGGGGCTAGCGGATGTTTCACCCTTTGACATCGAGAAGAAGGTGATCGGCCTGCCCAAGCGCTTTGACAAAGGCCTGATGGCCATGCCCGCGGCCACTTTCGTCGAAGAAGTGAGCCGTGACACGCCGGCGCCGGGCGGCGGTTCCATCGCGGCGCTTGCGGGGTCGCTGGGCGCCGCGCTGACCTCCATGGTGGCCAATCTCACCCAGGGTAAAGCCCACACCAAGACCATCGAGCGCGAATTGCTCGCCATCGCAAAAGATGCGCAAAGGGTGAAGGATGCCCTGATTCTGGCGGTGGATGAAGATACCAATGCCTTCAATGGCTACATGGATGCGCTTCGCCTGCCAAAAGGCTCGGATGCCGAAAAGAAGGCCCGCAGCGCGGCCATGCAGGCTGGATTGCAAAAGGCTGTCGCCGTGCCATTGGGCACCGCTGAGTTGAGCCTGGACGCGATGAAGCTCGCGGATCGCGTCGCCCAGGCGGGCAATCCCAATTCGCTGACCGATGCGCTGGTGGGCTGTGCGGCCGCCTTCACTGGCGTTCGGGGTGGTCTCTGGAACGTGTTGATCAACCTGAAGGACATCAAGGATGGCGCCTTCGTGGATGAGATGCAGACCCGCTGCACTTCGATCCTGACCGAGGCCCAGGCATTGATGGCCAAGGTCGGCGATGAGGGCGATGCAAGTCTCAAGTCCATGATCGGAGCCAAACGGAAATGACAAATTGCACTCCCCTGGTGGTTGATCCTGGGCCAGGCCTCGCCTCGTTCGGGCTTCGGTCCTAGAATCAAGAATTCGGAGAACCCATGCCCCATGCCGCAATACGCCAATTGACCCCCGTGGTTGATTCCATTCTTGATCTGGTGGGCCAAACACCCATGCTGCGTTTGAAACGCTTTTCCCCCGAGCGAGTTATTTTCGCCAAGCTCGAATACCTGAATCCCGGTGGCAGCGTGAAAGACCGAATCGGCGTGGGCATGATTGTGGCCGCCGAGAAGGCTGGCCTGATCAAGCCGGGCATCTCCACCATCATCGAACCCACTGCAGGCAATACCGGTGTGGGTCTGGCCATCGCTGCGAAAGCCATGGGCTACCAATGCATCCTGTGCGTGCCCACGAAGTACAGCCGGGAAAAAATGATGTTGATGAAGGCCCTGGGCGCGGAGCTGGTGCTCATTCCAAAAGAAGAGGGGATGAAGGGCGCCATCGCCAAATGCGCTGAACTAGCCGCGACCATTCCCAATTCATACGTGCCTCAGCAGTTCGAGAATCCAAGCAACCCCGACACGCACTACCACACGACGGCGGAGGAAATCTGGGAGCAGCTGGAAGGCCGCGTGGATGCTGTGGTCATCGGGGCCGGCAGCGGTGGTACGTTCACGGGCACGGTCAGGCGGCTGAAGGAATTGAACCCCAAGATCCATGCCGTTTGCGTGCAACCCGTCGGTTCCATTTTCTGCGGCGCTCCCTTGTCGGAGTGGTCTGTCGAGGGCATCGGCAATGGGTTCATCCCGGGCAGCCTGGATCTTGGCCTCGCCGATCAAATCATGGATGTGGCCGATGCGGACAGCCTTGCGGTTGCCCGGGAACTCATCGCCAAGGAAGGCTGCCTGGTGGGTCCAAGCTCCGGTGCCAATGCTTGGGCCGCGCGCAGGATCGCGCTGGAACTCACCCCAGGAAGCCGGATCGTGACCCTTTTCCCGGATGGCGCGGAACGCTACATGAGCAAACAGCCGGTGGCTGAACTGGACCTTCCGTGAGTGAATTGAATGTCGCCAAGGCCCTCCTGGATGCTGGTGCCGTGCGGCTTTCGCCAAAGTCGCCATTCACTTGGGCCAGCGGACTGAAGTCGCCCATCTATTGCGATAACCGCCAACTGCTTGGGCATCCGGGGTTGCGCGGTGCCATCGCCGATGCACTGGCAGTGAGGGCTGCCGAACCTTCCCCAACCCTGATCGCTGGCACCAGCACGGCAGGAATCCCCTGGGCGGCCCTCGTCGCGGATCGCCTGAATCTGCCCATGGTCTACGTCCGGCCGGAGCCAAAGAAACATGGCATGGGCCGCCAGGTGGAAGGCCCCCACGCCGATGGCCATCGCGTGGTGCTGATCGAGGATCTCATCTCCACCGGGGGCTCAAGCCTGCATTGCGTTGAGGCCCTTCAGCGCGAAGATGCGATTGTACTAGTGGTCCTGGCGCTGTTCAGTTATGGGCTTCCACAAGCCGAAGCGGCCTTCCGAACGGCAGGCGTGGATTTGCAAGTCCTTGCAACTTTCGACGAGCTCTCGTCTGAAGCTACAAGCAACGGAATTCTGGATCCCCACGACACCGCTGCCCTTAAGGAGTGGCGGCGCGATACGGTGGGGTGGAGCAAGAACCACGAATGAGCCATTGCAGTTAATAATTATCAGGAGGTGCTGAGTGAAGATCTACACCCGCACTGGCGATAAAGGCATGACGGGACTCTTCGGCGGAGATCGCGTCACGAAAAGCAATCACCGCATCATGGCTTATGGCGCCCTTGATGAACTCAATAGCGTGATCGGCCTGCTGCACCTGCATGTGAGCGAGAAAGCCGCCGTGAAAGCCGCATTGAAACGAATCCAGCACGACTTGTTTGTGTTGGGTGCCATCCTGGCCACTCCCGGAAGTCACCTGAATCGGCTTGAAAAGAGGATGATCACTCCCACCTGGGAAGTGTCGGACATGGAGGCGGACATTGACCGCCTGACGAAGCTCGCCCCGCCCATGAAACATTTCGTTCTACCTGGCGGAACCCTTCCCAGCGCCTATGCCCACCTTGCCCGGACGATCTGCCGCCGCGCCGAGCGCGATGTGGTGGTATTGGGCAATGAAGAAGGTATTCCACCGGCGGTCCTGATCTACATCAATCGGCTCAGTGATTGGCTATTCGCATTGTCCCGCGCTGAAAACGCCCTGGCGGGTATCGCTGATGTGGAATGGATACCAGGCTGATTGACTCAGGCGTTTGTTCCAGCGGCATCGTCGCCGTTTTCTTTCCAGAGACGCTTCTCCGCGATTCGCATCCAGTTCTCCGTGGCCAGCACACCCTCGCCATGATTGAGCCGCCGGAAGTGCGAGCGCAGATGCCTCAGCGTGTGCGGGATGGCGGGAGCGAAATGGGCTTTCTTGCATTTCATGAGCTGATATCCGAACGTGCCTAACGCCTTGAAATTGCGCTGGAGGGCCGAGAGGTTCAGTTCTTCCCAAAGCGCGGCATCAGACCAGCCCAGTTCCTCGCGCACGTGACGCAGCAGCAGGCTGCCTGCCTCCTTGGACCAGTCCCAGTAGCCATCAAAAAGGATGGAAGCCAGATCGTAGGTAGCGGCGCCTCGGCGTGCGTCCTGGAAATCAATGACCACCAGGCGATCGCCCTGAACCATCAGGTTCCGAACATGAAAATCACGATGTGCCAGGAACTGGGCCCTTGGGGCAAGGTTCTCGTGGAGCTCCAACATGAGCCGGTCCAGCCAGCGCGGGGGGTCCTTTTTCAAGAACTCCTGAAAAAAATTCGCCTGGCAGTACCCCCATTCGAACTCCAGTTTTTCTTCATCGAAAGCCCGGGCCATGAAAAAGCTGTGGGGAGGCGCACCTACCGTAAGAGGTCCCAGCAATGTGGCCAGGAGCCAGCCCGCGCGATCCGCCCAAGCCCGCTCTTCTTCAGGATGTTCCATGAGGCGCCGTTCCAGAGTCACGTCTCCAAGATCCTCCACCAGGAGCACCCGTTCTTCGTCCCAGGTCTGGATGATGGTGGGAACCCGCATCACGGGATCGAGATAGGCGTGCATGGCGCGGAATTCATAGTAGGCGGGATCGTTTTTCCCCGTCTCATCCAGCGGGTAGAGCACCACCAGCGCGGTGCCCAGCTGAGGGTGCCTCACGCGGACATACTGGCGTGCGCCAGCATCTCCGCTCAGGGGGCGGGGATCCATGCAGGCCCATCGGTCGAGGGCGCGGGAGAGTCGGGGGTCCATCACTAGAGTCCTAGCTTAAGCCCTACATCCCGTCGGCATAAGGGGCCATCACGCACTGGCCCTTACGTAACGGCCC
>JANXQX010000214.1 GCA_025353305.1 Holophagaceae bacterium | reverse complement strand
CTTCAGAAACGCCACGATCTCCGCCTTGGTTTTGAGATTCTCGGGGCCCTGTTCGGGCTTGCCCAGGTCAACAGGGGGCTTCTCCCCCAGGATCAGGGCACCCAGCATGTAGTTGACCGCGGCCACGTGCTTGACTTGCTCCGCGAAGGTCTTGACTCCCTTGAACTCGCCATCCGTGGGTGCGAATCCGTACTTGTCTTCCGGCATGGCCTCGGCCGCGGGGACAAATTGGCCTTGAACCCACGCATAGGTGTCATCCACGGCTTTGCCCGGGGTGGGTTCGGCTACAGGGACTGCGGCGGCCTTGGCAGCAGGTTTCTGGGCCAAGACCTGGACTGGGGCCACGAGGGCGATGAGGGAGAACGGTAACGCGAGTTTCATGGTGAGCCTCCGGAGTTTGTGCAGATTGCACATCTCCATATGATCTATCACCAGACTCAATATCAATTGTTTTTTCAAACAACTGCAGACTATCCCCCCGGTCATCATGGTTCCATGGCACGCGCAGACGCATGGATGAATCCTTGGCCTAAGCGGCTCCTCAAATGGGGGCTCTTGATCGCTGTGCTCCTGGGATGGAAATTGGTGTGGGTGTATGGCCCAGGCATCGCGGGCAGTGGGACCGGCAAAGGCAGTGCTGCACCGGCGATCTTCAAGGCCCACGCGAAAATCCTGCTGAAATCCACCCTTGGCTATCCGCGCCAGGTGGAGGCTTCCATCCCGGCTCCGGAAGCGGGCTCCAATGCTTCCGCGCAATTGCAGCTCATGAAATTCTGGGATGGCAAGAACTGGGGTCCCGAGGCCCTTCACTTCGGCCATGTGGAGGGGCGTTCCTTAAAACTCCCCGCAGGCCAGCTGGTCTTCGTGGATGTGCTCGATGTCACACCGGCAAGGGACTACAACGGTCCTGTGATGTGCCAGGTGGATTACCGCGTGCGATGGGACTTCGACGAAGCCGCGAGAGACCTGTTTGCGAAGCGGCAGTTGATCAATCTGCGGCTGCCCAAGGGCCTGGCAAGCAGCACGCCCGGGCAGGAAGTTTCCAAACAAGTCACATTGGAGCGCGTGGCATGGTGGGGTCCCCAGTGGATTCTGCAGGATGCGGCCCAGTGGCAGGCAGCGGAAGCGGGACGGCCGTCCGAAGGCCTGGCCTGGCTCCCCTGGCTCTTTTAGGGCGGCAAGATCAATGATGTTCAGAGGTTCCCATGCCACTCTCCTTTCCATTTCAGCGCGGACAACTGGTGGTGGTGGTCGTGACCGCGCCGCGACAGAAGCTCTGGGGCCGGATCCTGGGCCTTGAGACCGCCGGAATCGCGGTTCGCGGCATCGACATCGCGCCCTGGGAAGATGTTTTGGCCTTGGTGAAGGGCGGTCATGCGGATCAGGTGGCCCTGGACACTCGCTTCTTTCCCATGCACCGCATTGAGCAGATGTACCTGGACGAGGCCAGTTCCGGTGTTCCAAGCCTGGGCGAAGCGTTCAAGGAACGAACGGGCCTGGACGCCATGGAATTCCTGGCGGACACAGAGCTTCCGAGGCGGAAGAACCGGTGATGGCGATGAGGAACGCCAATTACCAAAACTGGATGAATGAGTTTCGCGAGCGGGCGAAGGCGCTGCGGCGCCATGTCGTATTGCCGGAAGGCCGCGATGATCGGACGCTGAAAGCCGCTGCCACACTCCATTCCATGAACCTGTGCAAAGTCACTTTGCTGGGTTCGCCTGATTCGATTTTCAAGCGCGCGCAGGCTTTGGATCTGGACCTTAAAGGGGTTTCCATCCTGGATCCTGCCAATGATGAACTCAGCAGTGAACTGGCTGGGGCTTTCTGGGAATTGCGCCGCCACAAAGGCATAACTGAGCAACTGGCCCTGGAAGCGCTGCGTGAGCCCCTCTGGTTCGGCGGCATGATGGTCCGGCAAGGCCTGGCGGATGGATTCGTGGCGGGGGCCTTGAATACTACGGCGGAGACCGTCCGGGCCTGCCTGCAAACCCTTGGCCCGGTACCCGGAATCAAAACCGTGTCGAGTTGTTTCCTGATGATCCATCCGGATGAACAGTTCGGCGAGCGTGGCGGTCTCATCTTCAGCGATTGCGCCGTGGTGCCCGATCCATCGGCGGAGCAGCTGGCCGATATCGCCGAGGCTGCGGCCCTGAGTGCGCGCAGAATTCTCGGTATGGAACCCCGCGTGGCCTTCTTGAGCTTCTCGACCAAGGGCAGCGCCGAGCATCCCAAGGTGGAGAAAGTCAGGGCGGCGCTCGAAATGCTGAAGGGGCGGGTTCCCGGGATTTGCGCAGACGGGGAATTGCAGATGGATGCGGCGCTCATTCCGAAAATCGGCGCGAACAAGGCGCCGGGCTCCGAGGTAGCGGGCCGGGCCAATGTGCTGATCTTTCCTGATCTCGATGCCGGCAACATCGCCTACAAGACCACCGAGCGGCTGGGTGGCGCCGCAGCCTTGGGTCCGCTGCTGCAAGGGCTGTCCAAACCAGGCAATGATTTGAGCCGCGGCTGCACCGAAAGCGACATCGTGGACGTGGTGACGCTGACAATTCTGCAAAGCGCTGTATGAGCGACCAGAACAGCCCGAAAAAATTCGCGCTCTTCATTTCCGGGGGAGGCGGCAACGCGCTGAATCTGGTGCGGGCCTGCCGGGAAGGGAGGATTCCAGCCGAGCCCGCACTTGTGGTGGCTTCGAAGGAGACGGCGCCAGGAGTTCTGAAATTGCGGAACGAAGGGCTTCTGGTGGTCGTTCTGGATCCCAAGGACGCTGGCAGCGATGAGGCCTATTCCATGGCCTGCCTGGGCGCCGCGGAGGCCGCCGGCGCCGATTTCATCGCCTTGGCCGGTTGGCTTCGCAAGCTCTTCATTCCCCAGGAATGGGATGGCCGGATTCTCAACATCCACCCAGGGCTTCTGCCACGATTTGGCGGTCATGGAATGTACGGCATGCACGTTCACCGTGCTGTGCTGGCTTCTGGCGAAAAAGAATCCGGCTGCACCGTGCACCTGGTGGACAACGAGCTTGATCATGGCCGGAAGCTCGCCGAAACCCGTGTTCCGGTGCTGCCCGGCGATTCCCCGGAATCGCTGCAGCAGCGCGTCTACGCCG
This sequence comes from Holophagaceae bacterium, assembly GCA_025353305.1. The sequence goes on along the minus strand of JANXQX010000214.1, from coordinate 10,982 downwards.
CAGAAATGGATCTGTATCCCAAGGCCATGGCGGAATACATAAGTCATATCCCTTAGCACCACATGCGGAGCGCCCATGCTCGTCCTCGTCCTGAATTCCGGTTCCTCGTCCCTGAAGTTCAACCTTTTTGATATGACGGACGAATCACCGCTCCTGGAGGGCATGGCGGAGCGCATCGGCTTGGATGGATCCTTCCGGTGGAGCGCCGGGGAGGAAAGCGAGAACAGGGACTTGCCTCTGCCGGACCACGAAACGGCGCTGCGCGAGGTCCTGGGAGTGGTGGCCAGGATCGTTCCCAAAGGCCGGCGCATCAACGCTGTGGGCCATCGCGTGGTGCATGGCGGACCGAAATACGGCGAGAGCGTGCTCATCACCGATGAAGTCGTGGCGGACATCGAGGCCTATGCACTCTATGCGCCGCTGCACAATCCCCCCAACGCGCTGGGAATCCAGGTGGCACGGCATACCTTCCCGGATATTCCCCACATCGCGGTGTTCGACACAGCCTTCCACCACGACATTCCCGATTACGCCCGCACCTACGGAATCCCCTTCGAGTTGAGCCAGAAGTACGGCATCCGGCGCTATGGATTCCACGGCAGCAGCCATGCTTTCGTGGCGGCCCGCACCGCCATCCTGCTCGCCAGGCCGCTGCGGAGCCTGAAGCTCGTCACCTGCCACATCGGCAATGGAACTTCGGTCTGCGCCGTGTACCAGGGCCACAGCATGGACACCAGCATGGGCATGACGCCGCTGCAGGGAGTCATCATGGGTACCCGCTGCGGCACGCTGGACCCAAGCATCGTTGATCTGCTCATCGAAAAGGAACACCTCGATTACCATGCAATCACAGACCTGCTGAACAAGAAATCCGGGCTCCTGGGCATCAGCGGGGTCTCAAGCGATTTCCGGGAGATCGAGATCGCCGCGGATGAAGGCAATGTGAGGGCGACGCTGGCCCGGGATCTGCTCACCTATGATGTCCGGAAATTCATCGGCAGTTATATCGCCGTGCTTGATGGCGTGGATGCCATCACCTTCACGGCGGGCATCGGCACCAACAGCCCCAGATTGCGCGCGGAAGTATGCAGCCACCTGAGTTATCTGGGTCTGAAACTGGATCAGGAAGCCAACAGGACAGGCACCGGTGAAAGACTGATTTCCACCCTCAATTCCAAAGTCGCCGTGGCAGTGGTGCCCACCAACGAAGAATTGATGATCGCGAGGGAAACGGTGAAGTGAGATTGATCAGCCCACCGCCCACAGCCTGACGCCCACAGCCAACCTACAGCCCGTCCTCCAGCTCGAATTCAGGATCGGGGATCGAGAGGATGTCCGGTCCGTCTTTCGTGATGGCGATGGCGTGCTCGAACTGGGCGCTCAAGCCGCCGTCCTGTGTTCGCACGGTCCACCCGTCGGCCTCGACGATGCACTTTTGCGAACCGGTATTCAGGATGGGCTCGATGGTGATGGTCATGCCGGGTTCCATGCGGAAACCGGTGCCGGGACGCTGGTCAGCGTAGACCACCTGGGGATCCTCGTGCAGGTCCCGGCCGATGCCGTGGCCGATGTACTCGCGCACGATGCTGTAGCCGCGCTCCTCGGCGAACGTTTGCACCGCCGTGGCCATGTCGCCGAGCCGCAATCCCGGCCGGCACTGCTCGATGCCCACGAACATCGCCAGCTGGGTCGTCTGGATCAGCATCTTGGCTTCCTCGGAGATCTGGCCCACACCCACGGTCAGGCAGGTATCGCCGTTGAAACCATCCAGGCGGCAGCCGCAATCGATGGCGATGACATCACCCTCCTGAAGAATGTATTTCGTGGGGATGCCGTGGACCACCTTGTCGTTGACCGAAGTGCAAAGCGTTCCCGGAAAGCCGTGATAGCCCTTGAAGTTGGGCACTGCGCCGTGTTTGCGGATGAAGGTTTCGGCGATCTTGTCCAGTTCCAGAAGGCTCACGCCGGGCTTGGCCGCCCGGGCCGCCGTGCGCAACGCATTGGCCGCAAGCCGCCCCGCCGAACGGAGTTTTTCAATCTCCTTGCGGCTCTTGTAACGGATCTGTTCGCGGTAAAGCAAGAAAGGCTCCTGAGTCTCAGTGTAGCTGGTGAACTCTTAGTTCGCTCCAAGATTGGCGGTTGCGGCCATGAGTTATGAGTCGAGAGTCGAGAGTCGAGAGTCAATGGTTCAGTTGTTCTGACCTCGACCCTTGACTTGAAACACTGCCCACAGCCCACCGCCCAGTTGTAGAATCAGTGTCCACTCATGGGCTGAGGTGGAATCTGGGCAGGAGTCACCACCTTGACGTGGGTCACGTGTGGATTGACTTTCAGACTGGGCGCGGCGAAAACGATGGCCTCGTAAAACCCAGCGGCCAGCAGAGCGCTCACGGGGATCGTAAGGACCCAAGCCATGAAGATGTTTCCGGCCAGGCCCCACCGCACTGCGCTGGCGTTCATGCTGGTGCCCACGCCCATGATGGCGCCACTGATGGAGTGGGTGGTGGAAACCGGAATGCCGAAATGCGCGGTGGTGAACAGCACGATGGCGGCGGCCGTTTCGGCGGCGAAGCCATGGATGGGCTTTAGCTTGGCGATCTTGTGGCCAAGGGTCTTGATGATCTTCATGCCGCCCCCCGCGGTGCCGGCGCCCATCATGATGGCGGAACCAATCTTCACCCAGAGGGGCACGGGGACATTGCCAACGCCTGGGGGGAGGAATCCATAGGTGATGAGTCCAAGGCAGATAACCCCCATAGCCTTCTGGGCATCGTTCTGGCCGTGGGTGAAGGCCATGGCGCCCGCCGAAAGCAGCTGCATTTTACGGAAGGCGAAATTCACCTTCTGCAGCCGCATGCGCCGGACGATCCAAAGGATGGTGATGATGAGGATCGCGGCCACGATGAAGCCGAGCAGCGGCGAGATCACGATGAAGGCGCCGATCTCGCGAAGCTTGGCCCATTTGAGGGCTGAAACCCCCGCATGGGCGATCACCGCTCCGGTCAGCCCGCCCATCAAGGTATGGCTGGTGCTGCTGGGAATCCCAAACCACCACGTGAGCAGGTCCCAGAGAATGGCCGCCAGAAGGGCGGCGATGATGACGGCCGGCACCATATGCGAACTGTCCGCGAGCCCCTTTGCGATGGTGGTGGCCACAGAAGTGCCCATTAGGGCGCCGGTGAAATTGAGGGTCGCCGCCATGACGATGGCGTACTTGATAGGCATCACGCCGGTGGACACGACGGTGGCAATGGCGTTGGCCGTATCGTGGAAGCCGTTGATGTAGTCGATGGTCCAGGAAAAGAGGACGATGGCGATCAACGCCAAGGGGACGAATTCAAGCATGGGTCCATAGTCCTCAGGCGTTCTTCATCATGGTGCTGCCGACAACCTGAGCCACATGCTTGATGTCATCCGTGGCTTCTTCAAGAATGTCGAGAATCTCTTTCCACTTGATCAGCAGAATGGGGTCCTTGGGGTCCTCGAAGATCTGGGCCAGGGCGGAGTGGTACACGGCATCCGCCTTGTTTTCCAGGGCATGGACGTGGCGGATGCGGCGGCTGATCTCCTTTCCGTCCGACATGGTGCGTAGGCTTTTGATGAGCACCACCACCTCCATGGCGCCCTCCACCGCGAAATTGCTGAGTTCCATGGCGGCCGGCAGCACCGTCTCGATGCGGTAGAGCACAAAGCGCTCCGCCACCGCGTCCAGCTTGTCCACCACATCGTCCAGGCAGTGGGCCAGCTCCATGATGTCTTCACGTTCCAGGGGGGTCACGAAGGTCAGATTCAGCCGGTCCATGATGTCATGGGTCAGTTCGTCGCCTTTATGCTCCAGCTCTTTCATTTCCCGTCGGGTGTCGGCCCAGGTGGTTGCGCCGCCAGCGCGCAGGCCCTGGTCAAAGAATTGGGCCGTGGCCAACACATTCGCGGCGGATTCATCCAGCAGATCGAAGAACACCATTTCCCGGGGCTTCAGCCAGCGCATCACCGCGTTCAGACTCATCGGTTCTCCATTCCAAGCAAACATGTCTAGTTTGCCGTGTGAACGGAATGGAACAAAGAAGTAAAACAAAGCGGGCTGTGGGCTGGGGGCTGTGGGCTTTAGGCGGTGGGCGGTGGGCCAGATCTAAAGTCCCAAGCCTAGGGTCGAGAGTCAAGAGCGGAACCGCTTGGCTCTGGACTCTGGACTCTAAACCCTCGACTCAAAACCCTTCGTCAGGCGTCCACGCTGCCCAGCCGGTAACCCACGCCTACCACGGTCTCGATAAGGCTTGCAGCATCGCCGAGCTTGGCGCGGACCCTGCGCACGTGGGCGTCGATGGTGCGGCTTTCGCCCAGGTATTCCAGACTCCAGACCTGCTGAAGGATTTTTTCACGGCTGAGCACGCGGCGGGGATTCTTCAGGAAGTAGGCCAGCAGTTCGAATTCCCGGCGCGTGAAATCCAGGGATTCGCCATTGACACGGGCCACGTGCATTTCCAGATCCACGGATATTGGCCCGAAGGTGAGCATCTGCCCCTTGGTGGTCTCATCCAGGAAGCTGGCGCGACGCAGGATGGCGCGGATGCGCGCCAGCAATTCCCGGGTAGAGAAGGGTTTGGAGATGTAGTCGTCCGCACCCAATTCCAGGCCCAGCACGCGGTCTATCTCTTCTGTGCGGGCGGTGACCAGCACCACGGGAAGCGAACGTAATGCTGGAGTGCTGCGGATGGTGCGGAGCACATCAAGCCCATCCATGTCGGGCAGGGACAGATCCAACAGGGCTACGTCCAGCCTGGGCGATTGGCCATTCGAAGTTTGCTGGAGGAGCCGCAGGGCGTCCCTGCCATTCTCGAACGCGCTGACGGTGAAGCCCTCCCGCTGAAGATGCTGTTCCATCCCCAGGCGGATGTCCGGGTCGTCTTCCAGCAATAAAAGATGGGGCATGCGAGAACCTTTCGTTTTTCGATTTGCGATTTATTGATGCGCCGAAGGCGCCCAAATCACCCTACAGCCTACTGCTTAGAGCCCACAGCCTTCAGCCCTCAGGCTGATGCAAGTATGGATGTTTCACATTCACACCTTCCAGGATGAACAGCACTTCCTCCGCAATATTCGTCGCCTGGTCGGCGATGCGCTCCCAGTTCTTGATGACGATGATGAGGTTGCTGGCCCGCTCGATGCACATGGGATCAGCCAGCATGATGCGCAGCAGATCCTTGTAGATCTGGACGTAGAGCGCATCCACCTTGTCATCATCGTCAATGACCTTGCGTGCCAACTCGGCGTCGCCTTTCACGAAAGCATTGACAGCCTCCCTCACCATGCCCCGGGTTTCCCCGGCCAGCCGTTCCAGGGCATCTCCCGCCAGTACCGGCGGATGGATGTAGAGCACCCGGCGGGCGATATTGCAGCAATGGTCTCCGATGCGCTCGATCTCAGGAATGATCTTCAGGCTGGAAGCGATGAGCCTCAGGTCCGTGGCGATGGGGGAACGCAGGGCCAGCAGATCGATGCAGGCCTGGTCAAGTTTCAGTTCCTGTTCGTCCACCAACCGGTCCAGCGCCTTCACTTGCTCGGCTTTGTCGGAGGAGCCCTCGCGCACCGCCGCCTGGGAAAGGTCGATCATCTCTTCAACCTGGCCGGCCATGGCCATCAGGCCATCGCGCAGGTCCTGCAATTCAGAATCAAAGTGCCGAAGCATCAGCCAAACCTCCCTGAGATGTAATCCTCGGTCATGCGATTCCTCGGATTGGTGAAGATGCGCTCGGTCGGACCCATCTCGACTAGTTTGCCCAGCCAGAAGAAGGCTGTGTAATCCGAAACGCGGGCGGCCTGCTGCATGTTGTGGGTGACGATGAGGACGGTGAATTCCTTCTTAAGTTCAAAGATGAGTTCCTCGATCTTGGCGGTGGCAATGGGATCCAGGGCAGAACAGGGCTCGTCCATGAGCAGTACTTCGGGGTTCACGGCCAGGGCACGGGCGATGCAGAGGCGCTGCTGCTGACCTCCGCTCATGCTCATGGCGCTCTCCTTGAGCCGGTCCTTGACCTCGTCCCAGAGTGCGGCCTTCTGCAGGCTCTCCTCGACAATCCCAGCAAGAGTTGCCCGGTCCCTTACGCCGAAGAGCTTGGGTCCGAAGGCAACGTTTTCATAGATGGATTTCGGGAAAGGATTGGGTTTCTGGAACACCATGCCAACCCGGCGCCTGAGCTCTACTTCATGAATGCCACCGCGGAAGATGTCCACGCCGTCGATCTGGAGATCACCGCTGACCCTCACGTCTGAACTGACTTCGTGGATGCGGTTGAAGCATTTCAGGAAGGTGCTCTTGCCGCAACCCGAAGGGCCGATGATGGCGGTGGCCTGCTCGGCGAAGATGTCCAGGCTGATGCCGTCCAGAACCTTCTTCTCCCCGTAGCTGAAATCGAGGTTCCTGGCGTGGAGCTTGACCGGCTTGGTTTCTAGTGGATCGGTGATCAGCATGGGGCCTCAGCGGGTGCGCTTGCGGATGCGGTGGTCGATGAACCGGACCCCGAGGTTCAAGATGAGCAGGACGAGGATCATGGCGGCGGCAGTGCCTGCGGCGATCTCACGGGCATCGGGAAGCGTACCGTCGGAGGTTACGTACCAAAGGTGGACCGCTAGGGATTCACCCGGAGCCGTGAGGCGGAAATCCGGGAATCGGGAACTTACGTTAGTGCCCGCCGTGAAGACCAGGATCGCGCTTTCTCCGAAGGCCCTTCCTGCGGCCAACACCACACCCGTGAGGATGCCGGTCGCGGATGCGGGAAGCAGCACCTTCAGGATGGTTTGCAACTTCGTGGCGCCCAGGCCATAGCTAGCTTCCTTCAAGTCCAGTGGAACGCTGCGGAGGCTCATCTCCGTGACGCGGGTGATGACCGGGATGTTCAGAAGGGCCAAGGTCATGGCACCGGCCCGCAGGGAGAAGCTCCAGCCAAGGGTCTGCACGAAGACGATCATACCGAAGAGGGCCAGGACGATGGAGGGAGTTCCCGCCAGGGTCTCGATGCAGAGGCGGAAGAACCGCAGGACACGGCCCTGGCCTGCGTACTCGGCCAGGTAGATCCCCGCGCCGATGCCGATGGGAAGCGAGGCAGCCAGGGAAAGCACCACGAGGTAGATGGAGTTGAAGAGTTCTGGCTTGATGCCGCCGCCCGCGTCCAGGGCCTCTGGCATCTTGGTAAAAAAGCCGAGGTTCAATACCGGCCAGCCCTGCTTGAGGATGGCCCCGACGAAGACCACCAGCACCGCGATGAATCCGATGGCAATGACCCAAAGGACGCAACGCATGATGCGGTCGGTCCAGCGGGCCAAGGCTTGGCGCTTCATCTGCAATCGGGGTTTCTGCGTCAGATTCATACGGCACTCCGCTGGCCCAGGCGCCGGGTTGCCAGGATGATGCCCATGGTCATCAGGAAGAGGAGGAGGCCCATGGCGAAGAGCACGTTGTTCCAGGCTGATCCCGCCGCGGTGTTTGGGAGTTCCTGCACCAGTTCGGTGGTGAGGGTCGCCGCTGGGGTGAACAGGAAACGGATCAAGGGGGCCCGGTCCGTGGCCTCGCGCATAAGGGACAGCCAGGCAGGGTTGTTGCCGATGACCATCTGCACCGCCATGGCCTCGCCGATGGCGCGCCCCATCCCGAGCACTACCGCAGTCAGCAGGCGCGGCGAGGCGGCGGGGATCAAGACACGCCAGATGCTCTGCCAACGGGTTGACCCCAGGGCCAGGGAGCCTTCATCGAGGGTCCGGGGCAGGGCTGCGAAAGCATCCATGCTGAGGCTGACGATGGTGGGGACGATCATCACCATGAGGATGCAGGCCGCGGCGAAGAACCCTGCGGCCGGGCTTTCCTTAAGCCATTTGGAGCTGATCAGCGGGAGCAGGAAGGTCAATCCGAAGATGCCATAGACCACCGAGGGGATTCCCACCAGGAGATCCATCACCTGGCGCATGAGCGTCTTCATCCAACCGGGAGCCAACAGGGTCACGAATACCGCTGTGAGGATTCCGCTGGGCGCCGCCACCAGCAGCGCCAGCCCGGTGACAGAGAGGCTTCCGGCCACGAAGGAAAGGATGCCGAATTTGTCGGAAGAGGGTGCCCATTCCGAAGACAGGAATACTTCTGCGAAGCTCAGCGTCCGGGCCGTATTCCCGGCAAGCGGCAGAAAGGCCGCGAAACCCCGAAGGGAGAGGAAGACCAGGATGCCAACGATGAGCGCCACCACCACGAGGGCACACGCGAGGAACACGGAATGGGCACCGCGGTCCAGCAGGAAGCGAAGCCTGCTGGACCGCGGAGTGGAAGTCAGGTTTGAAACGTGGATCAAAGCTGCGTCTTCATTGATTTGACGTAGCTCACGGGAAGGTAGCCAGCCTTGAGCACCGAACCTTCCTGGAACTCCTTGCTCATGATGAAGGCCAGGAAATCCTCTGCGGCCTTGCGGGTGGCGGCGTCCGTCAATTTGGCAGGATTGCTGTAGGCATGGCCAAAGGAAAAGATGGGGTACTGGCCACTCTTGACAGCATCGTTCGAGCATTCCACACCGTTGTATGCGATGCCGGCGACCCGGGCTTTGTTCTTCTCCAGATGCTCCAACTCCACGAAGGAAACGGCCCCGGCCGTGGTGGACACCGAGGTCACCACCGCGCCAGTGGAATCCTGGATCAGCACATCCTTACTGAACTCCTGGTCGTGGAGGATTTCCTTCTTTTGCACAGCGCGGGTTCCACTGGATTCAGGCCGGATGACGCGGACAATTTTCTGGTCCTTGCCACCCACTTCCTTCCAGTTGTTGATCTTGCCGGTGAAGATGAATTCGGCCTGCTGGGCGTTCAGGTTCTTCACACCGACCCCGGGATGGGCGATGAGGGTGAAGGGCTGCACTACGATGTTGTGGTTCTTGATGCCCGCCTTGTCCTGGTCCGCGGTGGCAAACACATCGGAAATGCCGATAGTGCATCCCCCGGCTACGACCTGGTTCAAGCCGGTCATGGAGCCGCCACCGCTCACGGCAATATTGATGCCGGGGCGGGCCTTCATGAACTCCTCGGCGGCCTTCTTCACTATGGGGCCAAGGGCCGTGGAGCCCATCACTGAGACGGTCTGGGCCTGGGCGGATAGCCCAGCAAAGTAAAGAGTGATCGCACTGAGCAAAAGGGAATAGGTCTTCATCGAAGCCTCCGTGATTCCACGATCACGCGGCAGGGGAAACGTAGAAGGGATTCCGTGTAACAACTCTGTAACGCGTAGAGCTGGGCCCTGAGTCCTGGGTCCTGTGGTTCACTAAGGATGCGGCCAGAGGCCGCGGCAATATTTAGCGCGCCCGAGGCGCTGTGAAATTGCCCCAGGATTCGGGACTCACTCCCTCATCGCTCGCCCCCTCCCCTTGGGTGCATGCGGTCATACAGTTCGCGCAACCGGGCCTGATGCACGTGGGTGTAGATCTGGGTCGTGCTGATGTCGGCGTGGCCGAGCATGGCCTGGACGCTGCGGAGATCGGCGCCGTGGTCCAGAAGATGGGTGGCGAAAGCATGTCTCAGAACGTGGGGACTTATGGCTTCCCGTTTGATGCCGGCCTGCACGGCAAAGGCTTTCAGCATTTTCCAGAAGTGCTGGCGGGTCATGGGTTCGCCGCCTTTGCCTACGAAAAGCGCATCCGATGAAGGCTTGAATCCCGGGCGCAGCGCCAGCCAGCGGCGGATCCAGTGTTCGGCGCCCTCGCCGAAGGGGATGAGCCGCTCCTTGCGGCCCTTGCCCATGACTTTGACGAAGCCTTCATCGAGGTACACACGCAGCGCCGAGAGGGTAGCCAGTTCTGTGACCCGCAGGCCTGAGGCATAAAGCAATTCGATCCAGGCGCGATCGCGCACTCCCATGGGCGTGTTCACATCCGGGGCATCGAGCAGGGCATCCACCTGGGTTTCGCTCAGGGTCTTCGGCAGGATGCGTGGCGGACGCGGCGGCCTGACTACGGCTTCAGGGCCCGCGGCGCCCGCGCCTTCCATGCGCATGAAAATCAGGAATTGCCGCAGTGCCGAGGAGAGCCGGGCGATGCTGCGGGGGGCCTTGCCCTCCGCGTGCTGGGTGACGAGAAAGGCCGTGATCCGGTCCCGGTCCAAGTCAGAGGGTGGCAGTTCCCGTTCCAAGGCCCACACCGCGAGAAAACGAAGATCAGAGAGGTAGCCCGACACCGAATTTGCTGCAAGTCCCCGTTCGACTGCGAGATGGACTTCGAACTCCTTCAGTGACGAGGCCCAGCCTAAAGGCCATCCACCTTCCGGTTCTTCGATCAAGGGCGCGCGGGGCATGGGAAAAGGCTAACCTGAGTTGGCTGTGGGCTGTGGGCCATGGGCAATAGGCGCTGGGCGCTTGACCCTCGACCCTCGATCCTGGACTCGAGTTACAGATCCAAATTTGGAACAAATGCCAAGCCATGATAGGCTCCTCAAGTTCAAGTCCAGGAGAACCCCATGGCAGAAATCCATAAGAAGGTCATCGCGATCATCGCCGAGCAGCTCGCCAAACCGGAAGATTCCATCACCGAGGGCAGCAATTTCGTAGATGACCTTGGGGCCGACAGCCTTGACACCGTGGAAATCATCATGGCCATCGAAGAAGCCTTTAGCCTTGAGATCCCCGAGAGCGAGCAGGAGAAGATCCGCACCGTGGGCGATGCGATCGCCTACATCGAGAAGCACCACAAGGGCTGATCTGTTTCCCCAATTCTAAAGCGCCGCATGGAACTTGAATCCGTGCGGCGCTTTTTGGTTGGCGGTAGGCGTTAGGCTGTAGGCTGTAGGCCAAACAAAATGCGACCCATCGCCCATCGCCCATCGCCCACAGCCAATCATTTGAGGTGCATGCCATGAGCCCAAACACGAACCGCCGCCGCGTCGTCATCACGGGCATGGGCACCATCAATCCCTGCGGAAACAGCGTCCCGGCCACCTGGGCAAACATTCTGGCGGGGAAATCG
>JANXQX010000212.1 GCA_025353305.1 Holophagaceae bacterium | reverse complement strand
GCCTTTTCAGTCAGGGAAGCAGCCTATTCCAGGCCGAAGGCACCGGTCTCCAGTTCCTTTTTGATCACGCTCATGAACTGGTCGGCCACGGCGCCGTCCACGATGCGGTGGTCAAAGCTGAGGCCCGAATACATCATCTGGCGGATAGCGATGGCATCGCTGCCATTCGCGTCCGTCACGACCACCGGCCGCTTGACGATGCCGCCGATGGACTGGATGGCCACCTGCGGCTGATTGATGATGGGCAGCCCAAAGATGTCCCCGAAAACGCCTGGATTCGTGATGGTGAAGGTGCCGCCGCTGATCTCATCGGGCACCAGCTTCTTGGACCGCGCCCGGTCCGCCAGGTCGTTCAGGGAGCGCGCCAGGCCTCCCAGGTTCAAGCTGTCGGCGTGTTTCACCACCGGCACGATGAGGCCCCAGTCCAGGGACACGGCGATGCCCAGGTTGATGTCCTGCTTGTAGACGATGTTGTCGCCGTCCACCGAGGCGTTCACCACCGGGAAGGCCTGCAACCCTTTGATGACGGCCTTCATGATGAAGGGCATGAAGCTCAGCTTGGTGCCGTAGGATTCCTCGAAGGCCTTGCGGTGCTTGGCCCTGAGCCGCGCCACGTTGCTCATGTCAATTTCGAAGACGGTGTAGACATGGGGGCTCACGCGCAATTTAGAGTTCACCATGTTTTCGGCGATGAGCTTGCGCATGCGGGTCATGGGTTCGACTTTCACCCGTTCCCCGGCGCCGAAGGCCGGAACATGCGCGATGGGTGGAACGGCCAAGCCAGGCACAGCACCCATGGTCGGGGCGCTGGGATCGTGGGTGGGCGCCATCCTGGGCATGTCGCCCGAGGTGGGCGCGGGGGCCTGGGATGCTCCCACGGGAGCGGAGGCGCCCTTGGCCAGGAAGGCTTCCATGTCCTCCTTGGTGACCCGGCCTTGCTGGCCGGTGCCTGGCACCCGAGTAAGGTCCACATTGTGCTGTTTCGCCATTTCCCGCACCAGCGGCGAGGACATGGTGCGTAGGCGGCCCTCCAGGCTATTGTCATCGTCCTCGGTGCTCATGGGGTGGACCGGCGCGGCCAACGAGGTCAGGGCGGAGATGGGAGCTGTGGCGGCGGGCGCTGTGGCGGCTCCCTTGCCGAACTCCGAGGCATCGCCCAGGCGGGCCACCACACTGCCCACGGGCACGGTGATGTTCACGTCCACCAGGATCTCCAACAGGACGCCCTGGATGGGGGAGGGAATCTCCGCGTCCACCTTGTCGGTGCTGATCTCGTACAGGGTTTCGTCCTTGCCGATCTGCTCGCCGACTTTGCGATGCCATTTCAGGATGGTGGCTTCGGCGATGGATTCGCCCATCTGGGGCATGACGACATCAAAGGCCATGGTGTTCTCCTTAGCTGGGTTCAGGCGGGGTTTTCAAATGATGGTCCGTGATCTGCTGGAAGGCGTGGGCGACTTCAAGGAGTTTCACATCTGACAGAGAGGGTCCAATCAGTTGCACGCCCACGGGAAGTCCTTTGAAAAATCCCCCGGGCATGGAGAGGCAGGGCAGGGCCGCGAGGGGTGTGGTGACCGTATAGGCATCCGCCAGGTACATGGCCATAGGGTCGAGGGTCTTGTCGCCGAGTGGAAAGGCCACGCCGGGGCTGACGGGGGTGGCGATGAGGTCCACCTGCTCGAAAGCGTCGGTGAAATCCCGGGTGATGAGCGTGCGGGCCTTCAAGGCCTTCAAATAAAAGGCGTCATAATAGCCCCTGGAGAGACAGAAAGCGCCCAGCAGGATGCGCCGTTTCACTTCGGGTCCGAAGCCCTGCTCCCGGGTTCCGGACATCATTTCCGCCAGGTTGCCGGAGGGTCGGCGGGCTCCGAAACGCACACCATCGAAGCGGCTCATGTTGCTGCTCACCTCGGAGGTGCAGATCAAGTAATAGGTATCGATGGCGTAGGACGTGTGGGGCAGGGAAATCTCCACCAACTCGGCCCCCTCGTGCTCAAAGGTTGCGAGGGCCTGCTGGACGAGAGCCCGCACCCCAGGCTCCATACCTTCGCCGAAATACTCCTTGGGCACTCCGATGCGCAGACCTTTGATGGGCGCGGCATTCAGCCAATCCAAACGCTCCCGCCCAGGGAGGTCCAGGCTGGTGGAATCCATGGGGTCCCGGCCGGCCATCACGCCGAGGCCCGCTGCCACGCCTGCGGCGGTCCGGGAAACCGGTCCCACCTGGTCCAGGCTCGAGGCCATCGCGGTCAGGCCATAGCGGCTGAGCGCGCCATAGGTGGGCCGAAGCGCGGTCACGTTGCAGAAGCCGGCTGGCAGGCGCACGGAACCGCCGGTATCGCTGCCCAGGGCGAAGGGCGCATAACCAGCGGCGACACTCACGATGGATCCGCTGCTGGAGCCGCCGGGGACGCGGGAGGGGTCCCAGGGATTCCGGGTAGGACCGAAGGCGCTGTACTCGCCGCTGCTGCCCATGGCGAATTCATCCATGTTCGCCTTGGCGATGGGTATGGCACCGGCGTCCAAAAGTCGCTGGACGACGGTGGCGTTGTACGGCGCCCGGTAACCTTCCAGAATCCGCGAGCCATTGCTGAGGGGTTGTCCGGCCCAATTCAGGTTGTCCTTCAAGACCACCGGAAGGCCCAGCATGGCGCCGCTCTCCCCGGCCCGCAGTCGTGCATCCGCAGCGCGCGCCAGGGACTGGCTCACCGCTGGATCCGTGTGGATGAGGGCTTTCAGGACCGGATCCCGGCCAGCGATCCGGTCCAGGCAGACCCGGACCAGGGCCTCGGAGGAAAGATCCCCCGAGGCGAGCCCCTCGCGGAGCTCATCGATCGTTCCCATGCCTAGCGTGGCGGCCATTCCGCGTCTCCAAGCCCACCAGTGTGCCATCAAACCGCCGCGGACCTCTGCCGCGATGCCGGCGGAGAGCTGTGTGTGGTGATGTTTGGTGATTGTCCAATCAGGAAGCTATCATGGGCGTTGCTCTCTATCTTCCTATGGGAACTAGGCTACCATCCTGGTTTCAACCTCCTTCCTTTCGCAGTAGGCATGGCCACGCACGCATTCGGAACCACCATGAATCCGTACGACATCCTTGAGATCCGAGTAGGCTCGACTGCCGATGAGATCAAGGCGTCTTATCATCGTCTTGCCAAGATGTGGCACCCGGACCGCTTTTCGGGCCTCCAGAAAGATGAGGCCGAAGCCAAGTTCCGGGCGATTTCCGAAGCGTTCAACGTTCTGAAGGACCCTGAACGCAGATCCTGGGCCGAAGAGGAATTCGCTAAGGCCGTTCCGAGCCAGGGCGCGCCCGCGGTCAGCGCCGCGCCATCCTCTCCGGCAAACGCCCTGGAACGAACGCCGGATGACTGGTTTCAGGATTCGATGAGAGCATTCAAGGATCTGGACACCGAGCGTGCCCAAGGTCTGGTTCAGTTCGCCATCCGCCAGGATCCCAACAAGGCGGATTATCATTTGTTTCTGGCCAAGCTTCTGGAAACCAAGGGGGGCGACCGGCGCATCGTGATCAAGTGCTACGAGACGGCCCTCAAGCTCCAGCCTAAAGATGTGGAGACCATGTTGCGCCTTGCGGAGCATTTCCAGTCCATCGGAATGCAGGCCCGGGCCATGGCGCTGATCCAGAAGGCACGGGAGATTGCTCCGAACCACAAGCTGCTGCGTAAGATGGGTATGACCCAAAGTTCCGCCCCCGAAGGGAAGAATAAAGGCCAGGAAGTCAAGAGCCTCAAGGACCTAGGCGAACAAGCCAAGGCCTTGTTTAACAAGATCCTGAGGAGAGGTTGACCATGCGCCTGGTGTCGGCAGGGCTCACGGACGTCGGCTGCGTCCGGAAACACAACGAAGACAACCTGCGGATGGAACCTGAATTGGGCCTCTTCGTGGTGGCGGATGGCCTGGGCGGGCATGCGGCTGGCGAAGTGGCCAGCAAGATCGTAGTAGACCGGGTGGCTCAGTTCGTCCAGCAGACCGTCGAAAAGGATCGCACCTGGCCCCTGGAGTACGATGTCAGCCTAAATTATGATGGCAACCGATTGAAAGTGGCCCTTCTGCTTTCAGACCAGGCCATCGTCGAGGACATTCGCAAGAATCCTGAACGGGAGACCATGGGGTCAACAGTGGTCGCCTCTCTGGTCCAGGGCTCTAGGGCTACCCTTGCCCATGTGGGTGACTCTCGGGCTTATATCTTGAACCCAGAGGGTATCCGCCAGATCACAAAGGACCACTCTTGGGTCGCGGAGCAGGTGACCCATGGCATCCTGACCCCCGCTGAAGCCAGGGTCCATCCCTTCCGCAACGTCATCACCCAGGCCCTGGGCAATGGGGGTGAGCTGGATGTATCAGTTCAGGAATTCGAACTGCAAGAACTGGATCGCCTTTTGCTTTGCTCTGATGGATTGTCAGGAATGGTCACAGATCAGGAAATCTGGTCCATGGTCATGGCCGAAAAATCGTTACAAGATGCGGTAAATCAGCTAATTGCCAAAGCAAGGGAAAACGGGGGCGAGGATAACATCACGGCCATCCTGGTTGGGTTTAGTTCCGATGAGGATGATCCATCTTCCTGAAAAGCTTGACGTACGCTTCCAGGGCGCTATTATTTAGAACCATTCATCATCAAAGCGAGGCTCCCAGTGGGTCTTTTCGGTAGCAAAAGCAAGTCACTTGTCGGCCTGGACATTGGTTCCAGCTCGGTGAAAGTCTGTGAACTCCAACCCATCGGAAAGGGGAGCGGTCAGCGTTACCGCCTCCAAAAGCTGGGCATGGCGCCGATTCCAGTCGATGCCATCGTTGATGGGGACATCATGGACAGCAATGCCGTTGCTTCCGCCATTAGGCAGGTGATGGCTGAACAGAAGATTAAATCCCGCGATGTGGCCATTTCGGTGTCCGGGCAGCAAGTGATGGTCAAAAAAGTGACATTCCCATTGATGAGCCCGGCGGAACTCGCCGAATCCGTCCGATGGGAGGCCGAAAGCTTCTTCCCTGCCGGGCAGGGTCTGGATTCCTATGCGCTGGACTACGCGGTCCTGGACGAAAGGGCCGCCGAAGGCAATATGGACGTGGTCCTGGTGGCCTGTCGCAAGGACAAGCTCGAGGCTTATATCTCCTGCGTCGCCCAGGCAGGTGCCCGGCCGGCTGTGGTGGATGTGGATGTCTTCGCGCTGCAGAACGCTTACGAGATCAATACACCGCCCGGCGGCAGCGACGAGGTGGTCGCGCTGGTGAACATTGGCGCCAATTTCTCCAACCTCACCATGCTGGTCGGCAATAAATCCGTTTTCTGGCGGGATATCGCCTGGGGCGGCAACCGGTTCACCGACAAGCTGATGGAAGACTGGGGTGTGAGCCGCGAAGGTGCCGAAGCCTTGAAGCAGGGCCGTTCCTCCGAGGGACGTAGCCCTGAGGAAGTGGCACCTTCCCTGGCGGCCATCGGGGACGCTTTCACCGACGAACTGAGCCGCACCATTGATTTCTTCCGTTCCAGCTTCAAGGTGGATCGCCTGGACCGGGTTCTCCTGGCCGGCGGAAGCGCCAAAGTGGCCGGGTTGACTGACGTCCTGGGTGACCGCCTCCGGGTGTCGGTGGACCGCATGAACCCTTTCCTGCTCATTGAGTTGGATGACCGAAGTGTCGATCCGGCCGCCGCCCGTGAGATTGGCTGTGGAGCCGCCGTGGCTGTCGGGTTGGCTCTGCGCCTAGTGGGGGACCGATGATCAGGATCAACCTTCTCGGAGACGCCCTGGCTCAAGGCTCGGGCAAGAAGGCCGAACGCGCGGAACCCATGCAAGTCTACGCCCAGGACGAGGGCGCCGGCCGATCCACTCTGCCCATCGCGGGCATCCTCTTTGGGCTGCTTTTTTCGGCCATCGGCGGCATCTACTACATCTGGCTCAACAACGAGATCGACCGTGCGAACCAGAAGCGGGACACGCTGGCCAAGCAGGTTGAGGAACTGAAAAAGTACATCGACCTGGAAAAGAAATTCCGGGACCAGAAGGAAGCCCTTCAGAAAAAAGAAGAAGTGATGCTCAACCTCAAGCGGACGCAGGAACTTCCTGTCCATTTCATGGAAGAGTTGGCCAACAGCCTCCCCGATGATGTCTGGTTCCGGGAAATAACCCAGACCGGCATGAATGTCACCATCAAGGGGGAAGCGCGGACTTTCGAGGCCGTAGTCCTGTTCTACAACCGGATCCAAAGCCGAACCCGCTGGTTCAAGAACGTGAATTATCCGGGCGGCGGGAAGCAGGGGAACTCGATCCAGTTCACCATTTCCTTTGACCTCCAGAATCCGGCCTGAGGTAGCGAATGAATACTCAGCTGCGAAATCAAATTCTTTGGGGTGCCCTGGCGGGCATCGTCCTCAGCATCGTCATCTACTTCATCCTGGGTGGGAAACGCGACGAGTTGGTGAGCGTCCAGGCGAGCATCGACAACCTTCAGAAAGAGGTCGACAAGGGCTTCCAGCTCAAGGCCAATTACGAAAAGCTGAAGGACGAAGTCGGCAAGCAGGAAAAGCGTATCGATGACCTCATCAAGGTGATGCCCTCCGAGCAGGACCGGGGTGAAATGCCCATCCGCATGAAGAAGCTGGCGGACAATGCAGGGATCGACCAGAGCTCCTTCGCGCTGGAGGGCCCCATCAAGACGACCTACTACACCGAATACCCGGTGAAGTTCGACTTCCGGGCTGGCTACCACTCCTTTGGCCAGTTCACTTCGCTGATTTCGGGGTACGAGAAGATCGTCAATCTGACGAACATCCAGTTCAAGCGCGCCGATGCGAAATCAGTTTTCCCGGCCACGGTTTCCTGCCGGATCAGCGCCTTCGTCTACAATCCGGCCCAAGCTGCTCCGGCCCCGGATGCCCCGTCCGCCAAGAAGTGATGGAGAGGATTTCAATGAACCGCTTAACCCTAACCACACTGGCTTTCGCGCTGATCGTGGGATCCTGGGCACAAGCGCAGGCGCCCAAGCCCGCGGCACACGCTGCCCAAGCTACTCAGGCCACCCAAGCTGCCGCACTAGAGGCTAAAGGCGACGCTGCGACGCTACCTACCCCTGAGGATCTGATCGCCCGTCGGGCGGTCCCCTATCGCCCCACCATCACCCGGGACCCCTTTTCTGCCCCTTCGGACGCGGAACCTTCCAACCGGGGGGATTTAGTGGATGATATTGCGGTCAAAGGTGTGATTAAACGAGAAGGCAGGTTTTTTGCTGTTGTTAGTGACAGTCGAGGAAATGTCCGGTTCTTGCCATCGGGTTACAAATTCCGCGATGGCGAGATTGCGAGTGTCGATGACAAGGCGGTCACCTTCCATCAATGGGATCCAAATTCAACCGTAAGAACTCAATTCAAGACGATCACGAAGACGTTCAAACGCGAGGAGGGTAAACGATGAATGCTCGCCTGTGTTCCTTGCTGGTTGCGGGGGGCGTGGTGCTGGCCGGGGGCCGAACTGGTTCCCTTGCGGCGGCTACTCCGGAAACCGAAGCGGCCCAGCGGGCCGTCACCCTCCAACGGGCTTCCCTGGAAACCATGGATGTCATGGACCCTTCAGGGGCGAAGCTCCATATCGAGATCCCAGGTTTTGTGGGCACCCCGAAACTCCAGGTGCTCTCAAATCCCCTTCGGGTCGTGGTGGATCTGCCGGGTGTGAACCGCGGCAACCAACTCTCGAAGAAGGATCTGGATTCCCTCTCCCATCCGCTGATCCAGAAATACCGGGTCGCCCAGTTCGCCGTTTCACCTCAGCCGGTGACGCGATTGGTGTTGGAGGTCGTCCCGGGCACCCAGGTGTCGGTGTCCACCCAGTTGAATGGAATCCAACTGGTGCTGACCCATGGCACCGGCGAGGTGTTGGCAAAGCTTGAACCCTCGCGCACCATGGTGCTGACGCCCTCAACCATGTCCACCCAGGTGGCCGTTTCCGTCCTTCCCCTGGCCGAACAAGCCAAGTCCGTTTCCATGCCTGGCTTGGTTTCCCCGCAGGCTCCTGCAACTCTTTCCGCTCCCACCGAGGTCATCTCCGCACCTGTGGAAGTTGCCCCGGGTACAGCGGCGGCCGAGGTTGCCCCCAGCCCGGCCGTTCCAGCACTTGCTGCGCAGGCAGTTCCCGAACCAATTCAGTTGGTGGCACCGGTTCTGGCCGTCCCGACGGTCGCGCACGTGGCACCTGTCGCACCCAATCCCACCCCAATGGCTGCGCTCGGACCCGTGCCGAATGTCGGCGCGCCCTATCGCATCCTCCCGGCCATCACCGCCGCGGCTCTGATGCCGGCCGCCCTGTCTCCGGCACCGCAGGAGTCCAAGGCCGGCAGGGATCTGACCTCCGCGACCTATGGCCAGCAGACGGGCCGCACCCTCGGCGGGCAGGAAACCCGCTACACCGGCGCGCCCATCACGATTGACATTCCCAGCGCCGACCTCGGGACCTTTCTCCGGATCATCGCCGACAGCATGCACCTCAACCTGATCATGGATCAGGATGTCCAAGGCACTTATAACTTCAAGTTCACGGACACACCGGCGGACCTGGTGCTGGACATGATTCTGAAGAATGCTGGATTGGGCAAGGAGATCAACCACGGCGTCTTGCGCGTGGCCAAGGTCGAGAAACTTCAGAAGGAAGAAAACGACCGGAAGGCCCTGGATGAGGCCAAGGCGCTTGCAGGCGAACTCCAGAGCGTCACTCGGCCGCTATCCTACGCGAAGGTGAGCGAAGTCAAACCGATCCTTGAGAAGGTGATCACCAAGCGCGGCACCCTCATCAGCGACGAACGCACCAATACCCTCATCATCACGGACCTCCCCCGCAATCTCCCCCTGCTGGATGATCTCATCGCCCAACTGGACGTACAGATCCAGCAGGTCGAGATTTCTGCCCGGGTCGTCGAGGCCAACGGTAGTTTCGACAAGGCCTTCGGTGTGAAATGGCCCACCGCCAATGGCGGCGGAACGGATCTCCTGGTGAACGGAACTGCCGCGCCTTGGGTCGCGGACAACAGCCCGTCCTGGAACTCCATCAACAACCGTCCGGGTCCCGGACAAAACTCGGCCAGTCTGGGGTTCGCCCCTGGCAAGGACCAAATCACCAGCATCCCCGGCGCCGCCGCGGAATACTGGGTCTCCTTCCTCAGCAGCCGGGTCAGCATCAACTTCATCCTTCAGGCCGCCGAGAAAGAGGGCAAGGTCAAGATCATTTCCCAGCCCAAGCTCGTCACCCAGAACAATAAACAGGGCAAGATCCTGTCGGGCCAGAAGATTCCATATCCTTCACAGCAAGGCGGTTCAGCTGGCGGCGCCATCACGGTGGCCTTCGCCGATGCGAACCTTGAACTGGACGTGACGCCTCAGATCACCAATGACGGCACCATCCTCATGGATCTGAAGGTGGAGAAGGCCGAGGCTGATTTCAGCCGCACCGTGCAGGGCACCCCGACCATCCTCCGCAAATCCATCACTACCACGGTGCTGGTGCGGGACGGCGGCACCGCGATCCTCGGCGGTGTCTACACCAACAACAACAGCAATGGCACCACCGGCGTGCCCTTCCTGTCCAAGCTGCCCCTCATCGGCTGGTTGTTCCGGAGCAAGACCACTTCCGAGTCCAATGCCGAACTGCTGATCTTCATCACCCCACGGATCATCAAGAACTGAGCTGCAACGCTCCCAAGAAAAGGGCCCCGGGAGGGGCCCTTTTCTTGGGAGCGGAAGCCCCGGCCTATTGGCGGATGGGAAGGGTGCGCACGAGGCGCTTGCAGGAGTTGCAGAGAATCGTGAAGGTGTCGGGCTGCTCGAAGTGGTATTTGAAGCCCGGGCCTGCCATGGGCTCCTGGTCGATCTTCTCGAGGCGGCCGAAGTGGTACTCGGCGATGCGTACACTCTGGGGGGCGGTGAGGTCCGCGCCGCAATGGGTGCAGGAAATGGCTGCCATCATGGCTCCTTTAAGCAGGTCAATGGGTCATCTTCGGATCGACCATGTCATCGTAGAAAAATGTACCAGATCAGGGCGCCGATGAGCGCGAGGAAGGCCAATCCCGCGGCCACCCGCAGCACAATCTTGCCCACTTTGTAGGCCAGCCATAGGGCCACCAGCAGGACGCCCCCCACAACAATCCAGCCGATCATCGCAACCTCCCCTGTTCCTGCCATTCATGGAATCCCGCGCCAGTCTTGAGCCCAAGCCGCCCTTCAGCCACCAACCGCAGGAGGATGACCGGGGGTTCAAAAGCCGGGTCGCCCGTGGTTTCGTGGATCTGCTGGGCGATGGCTAGCCGCAGATCCAAGCCCACTCGGTCAGATAATTCCAAGGGTCCCACGGGATGTCCATAGCCCCCCGTCATGAGAGCATCCAGGTCCCTCGCGTTGGCGGTTCCAGACTCCAGCAGCCGCATGGCCTCCAGGCCCTGGGCAAGGGCCATTCTAGCCGCCGCGAAGCCCGCCTGATCCTTGGCCCGCACCACGCGCTTGCCAAGGCGGGAAGCCAGTTCCAGAGCCTTCTCCGTGGCTTCAGGCGGAGCAGTTGCCTCCGCCGCGATTTCCACGATGGGCATGCGCTCCATGGGGAGAAAGCAATGGAAAGCGGTGAGCGGGGCTTTCATTCCTGCGGCATTCCTGATTGCTGCTACTGGAATGCTCGAAGTCCCCGTCAACCGCGCGATGGAGTCCGGCAACCGCGCATCCATCCCGGCCCACTGGCTGGCCTTGTTCTGGATGGATTCGGGCAGGGCCTCCAGCACCCAGGTGGCACCCTCGCAGGCCCGCTCCCAGCCCTCCATTATATGAAGCCGCCCGCGGGCCGCTTCGAGTTCAAAGGAGGTGATGCGTCCCTTATCCAATGCGCGGTCCCAGCGCTGCTCGATGGCACCGGCCTTTCGTGCAGCATGCTCCCGGTCCCTTCCAGCCAGCGCCACCCGCAGGCCACGCTCTGCAGCCCACCGCGCCAGGGAGAGTCCCAAGGCGCCGGGGCCGATGATGGCGAGGGTGTCAATCAAAGCTCACTCCGGTGCTGGATACGCAAAGAGGGTGGGGGTTCGCGCGGACTGCGCAGGTGTCCGCCCTTTCGCGGAGCGCAAGAGGCTCGGACATCCGCGCCGCATCGGGCTATAGTAGATCACTCCGAGGCCAACCCTGATTCCAAGCGCACCCCTGCATGCTCATTGACTACGCAGCCATCACCCATCCCGGCAAAGTTCGCAAGAACAACGAGGATGCCTATCTGGTCAACGCGCTGGATGGCGAGGAGCCCATTGTCAATGGCCCCTTGCGCATGCAGAAAGTCTGCAAGACCGGCCTGCTGGCCGCGGTGGCGGATGGCA
The DNA here is from genome assembly GCA_025353305.1 of Holophagaceae bacterium. The sequence continues at coordinate 33,524 of JANXQX010000212.1, read as the reverse complement.
TGGGCGGTGCGGCGGCGGGCGAGGTCGCCAGCCGCGAGGGCCTGGCGGCCATGGCTCTGCACACTTTTGGTTACTGGGGGCGGTTTCCGGCCGAGGACGCCACCGAGGAAGGCCTGCTGGAGACCCTGAAGGTGGCGGCCGAAGGCGCCAGCGAATCGGTGCTCCGCTATTCCGACAATGACCGATCCTCCCGGGGCATGGGTTCCACCCTCACCGCCGCGGTGATCTGGAATGGCCACGCCTACATCAGCCAGGTGGGGGACTCCCGGGCCTATCTTTTTAGGCGCGGCGAACTGCTGCAGCTCACCGTGGACCAGACCTTGGTGAACGAGATGATCACCCAAGGCACCCTTACGCCTGAACAGGCGCGCACCCACCCCCAGCGCAACATGATCACCCAGGCCATCGGCGCGCCGCAGCCCATCCATGCGGTGCTCGGCAAAGTGCCGCTGCGGCGCGGCGACCGGCTGCTCCTGTGCAGCGATGGGCTCCATGGCGAGATCAGCGATCTGCGCATCCAGGCGAACCTGGCCTACGGCTACTCCACCCGCCGCACCCTTGAATTGATGCTCGATGAAGTCCTTTTCCACGGCGCCCGCGACAATGTCACCGGGTTGCTGCTGGCCCTGGACGACCCCGGCTTCCCCCTTCCGGCCGAGGGCGAAAAACCGGTGGTTCTGAACCCCCTCGACCCGCTGCCGAAGTCCGCCGGCGCCAAGCGCGGCGGATGGCGCATCTTTGGAGGCGGGTCGTGAGCCTCACCCAGGGCGGCCTCTCCCTGCGGCGATTCCTCGTGATGGGCCCTGTGCCCTCCGAGGGGGATCTGGTCACGGGCCTGGAGCAGGACCGGTTCCGGCCCTTCGAAGATGGGCTCGAAGAGGAACGCTTCGGCTGGTGCGATTGGCGCAATCCGCTGATCCTTCCCCCCGAAGCCGATTGGGTGACCCAGGACCGCTTCGCGCTCTTTTCCCTGCGCCTGGACACCCGCAAGGTCCCCAATGCTTTGCTCAAGGCCCACGTAGACCTGCGCCTGCGCAAGCTCACGCAGGAGAAAGACCTCGCCTTTGTGGGCAAGGAAGCCCGCATCTCCCTCCAGGACGAAGTGAAGGTGGAGCTGTTGCGGAAGGTGCTGCCCACGCCGAAGATCGTGGAACTGGCGTGGGACCTGAAGGGCGGGCTGCTCTGGACGACGGCGGGCTCCAGCAAGGTGCAGAGCGCGCTGCTGGGCCTCTTCCTCAAGTCCTTCGGCTGTGAGCTGCAACCTCTGGCGCCGCTCCTCCTGGCAGGGCGCATCGCGCCGGACTTGCCCGTCGAGGCGCTGATGGCCCTCGATCCCCTCGACCTCACCCTGGAAGACGCATGAAGCCGCTGGAACTCATTGAACAGGGCCGGTTCCTAGGCGAAGAGTTCGTGCTGTGGCGCTGGATGGAGTGTTTGTCTCCGCGAACGCAAAGCGTGAGTGGGAGAAGAGGACTGAATGTCCTCTTCGCTAGACAGACGGGCCTCGGGGAGGCCGCGCCATGAAGCCGCTGGAACTGATCGAACAGGGTCGATTCCTCGGCGAGGAATTTGTGCTCTGGCTGTGGATGCGCGGCCTCACGGATGGCGGCGCCTCGGGCCAGGACGGGGATCTCTCCAGCTGCTTCGTGGACGACGCGATGATGCTCGTGAGCGAACGCGGCGAAGTGAAGGAGATCTCGCTGCGCAAGGGCAACCCGGCGGAATCCCGCGAGGCCTTCGAAGCCCTCAGCCGGGGCATGCGGCCCTCCCGCGCGAAGCTTCGCATCCTTTCTGGCGATATGGAATGGGTCTTCACACTCCAGTCCGCAGGGCTGGACCTCAGCGGCCTCAAGCTTCCACCGACCGCCTCCAAGGATCCCGTGGGCCGGATCACGGACCGGCTCTTCCTTCTGGAAGAAGGCGCGGGCCATTTGGAACGGCGCTTCGGCCGCTTCCTACACCTGCGCGCCGAAGATCCCGGCGCCATGGAGGACGCGCTGAAATCCTGGGTGCGCGGCGGCCTCAGCGGCACGCTGGCGGAAGCTGGGGACGAAGTGCCGTGGGAGTCCTGAGGTACTTTCCCATTTTCTCGGCCGTCGCGCTGTTCGCGACGGCGGATCCCACCCCCATCGATGTCCGGGCCAAAGTTCCCGGCGGCGGCCAGGCCATCCTGCGGGTCCAATTCCGCAAGGGCGTCCTGGTGGAATCCAAACCCCTCCCCAAATCCTTCCTCCTGCGCCGGTCCCTGGGGCCGTGGGCGGCCTATGAAGACCTGAGCGCCGAAGGCAAGCGGTGGGTGCTCGAGGCGCTCTTTCCGGAGGACGAATGGAACCGCGCCGAAGTGCGGCATCTGGTGCGCTGGCCGGAACTGGAATCCGTCTGGCTGATGGCCGCGCTTTTCACGGGGCATGGCCAGAACTACGACAAGCTCGAACACGCGAACCCTAAAAATCCCGAAAAGCTGAGCGCCAAGGATCTGTGGCGCATCCCCCAGGACCTGCTGTCGCCGGAGCTTGGCGGCAGCGGCACTCTGCCCGGCTACCACCAGCCGGAGGAGGACCTGGACGACGACGCGAAGATCGCAGCCTACCGAGGCCTGTTGACCTTTGGCGAGGACAAGGACGGGAAATTCGCCGCCTATCGCCTGCGCAAGGGCGAGGCCCTCTATTCCTCGGTAGTGCTGCGCTACACGGACCGGGTGGATGCCCGCGAGGTGAACACCTTCGCCCTGGAGATCGCCAAGCGCAGCGGCATCGACGACGTGCGCACCATCCAGCCCGGCACCCTCATCAAGATTCCCGCCAAGGCCCTGTCCGCGCCCTTCCAGCCGGATGGGACCGTGGCGCTCAAGGAAGAGCTGGAAATGCGCGAAGAGGTCCGCCAGACCCGGCGCGTGGACGCCGGGCCCAAGCTGGGCGGCCTCCGCATCGTGCTGGACGCGGGTCACGGCGGCATCGACCGCGGCGCCGCAGCCAATGGCATCTGGGAATCGGATTTCGTCTACGACATCAGCTGCCGCGTGAAACGGCTGCTGGAAGAGGAGACCGAGGCCATCGTGAGCAGCACCATCCGCTACCCGGGCCTGGGCTTCAAGTTGCGCGACGACATCAGCGCGCCTTCCAGGGCCGCGGAAATCCTCACCACGCCGCCCTTCGCCAACGATGGCGAAAGCCCCAACGCCGTGAGCGTCCACCTGCGCTGGGTACTTGCCAACGACCTGTTCGCGGACTTCTCCCGCCGCGGCGACGCGCAGAAGACGCTCTTCATCAGTTTCCACGCCGACAGCCTCCATCCCAGCGCGCGCGGCACCATGGTCTACGTGCCGGGCGCCAGCTTCGTCCCTTCCAGTTTTTCGCTGGGCGCCAACCGCGGCGCGGGCGTGAAGGAGATGAGGAAGGGCAGCCATGTGGCGTTCAGCTCGAGGGAAAAGCTGCAGGGCGAAGCCCGCAGCCGGCTCTTCGGCGAGGCCCTGGTGAAGGCGCTGAAGCAATCGAAGATCCTCGTGCATCCCAACCGCGCCATCCGCAACGTCATCCACCGCGATGGCCGCAACTTCATCCCCGCCGTGATCCGCTACAACGAGGCCCGCACGAAAGTGCTGCTGGAAGTGGCGAACCTCACCAACGAAGAGGACGCGGCCAACCTCCGCGATCCGGAATTCCGCCAGCGCTACGCCGAAGCCGTGGTGAAGGGCATCCGTTCCTACTTCAAGAAATGAGCCGGCCCTAGTCGCTCAATACGGCGCGGGCCTCCAGCACTAGGTCCAGCGCCTCCTGGGCCGTGTCACCCAGGGCCGTGAGATGGCCCATCTTGCGTCCAGGCCGGGCCTCGGTCTTGCCGTAGAGATGCAGCTTCACCTCCGGGAAGGCCAGCAGCCTTTCCCAGGCCGGTTCGCCGTCCTTGGGCCAGAGCTCGCCCAGGAGATTGGCCATGGCGGCGGGCTTCAGGAGGGCGGTCGCGCCCAGAGGCAGGCCGCAGACCGCGCGCACCTGCTGCTCGAACTGGCTGGTGATGGAGGCATCGATGGTCGCGTGGCCGCTGTTATGGGGTCTCGGCGCCAGCTCGTTCACCTGCAGTTCGCCGTCGGCCATGATGAAGAATTCCACGGTGAGGATGCCCACGACCTCCAGCGCCTCGGCGATGCGCAGCGCCATGGATTGGGCCGTCAACGCGATTTCCGAGGAGATCCGGGCGGGCATCACGGTGGTGTCCAGGATGTGGCGGACGTGGGCATTCTCCGCCACGGGCCAGACAGCGGACTCGCCGCACGAGCTGCGCGCGCAGATGACGCTGCATTCCAATTCAAAGGGCACCCAGGCCTCCAGGATTCCCTGCTGGCCGGCAAGGGCGCGGAAGGCCACGCCGAGGTCCGTGGTGGCGTCGAGTTTCTGCTGACCCTTGCCGTCGTAGCCGAAGGAGGCCGTCTTAAGCACCGCCGGCAGGCCCAGCTGCGCCACGGCCGCTTGGAGATCGGCCTCGGTGTTGATTTCCCGGAAGGGCGTCACGGGGAAGCCATGCTCCGCCAGGAAGCGCTTCTCCCGCAGGCGGTGCTGCACCGTGTGCACCACGAAGGCTGAGGGGTGCATGGGCCGGAGCTCCGCGACGGCTTCCAGGGTGGAGCTGGGGATGTTCTCGAATTCCACGGTCATCACGTCCACCCCCCGGGCCAGGGCCTGGGCGGCATAGACGTCGTTGTAGTGGGCCCGCACCTCGAAGTCCGCCACCTGGCCCGCGGGACAATCGTGGCCGGGGTCCAGGGCATGGACCCGGAACCCCAGGTTGCGCGCCGCCAGGGTGAACATGCGCCCCAACTGGCCGCCGCCCAGCAGGCCGAGTGTGGCGCCAGGGCGGATGGGATGGGACATGGGAACCTCGCGGGAAGTGGCCATTTTCTCATCTGGAGCGGGCCGGCGGAGACGAAAAACACGGCGGCTCTGGACCGAGGAGAGCTCGGAGTCGATGGCACACTGACAGCATGAGGGTATTCGCGCGCATCAACCGCATCGGCTGGGTCCATCTCTGGCTCAGCCGCGGGAGCTACGAAGCCGGGGAGGCCTCGGCCCATTTCTTCAATGGGAAATCCGAACCCCGGTGGGGGGAGGCCGTCTTCGATGCGGAACAGCAGCGCCGGATGGGCCTTGGCGAGCTGGTGGACATCGAGGACCCGGGCTATTTCTCCGACGAGGATGTGAACGGCGCGGAGTCCGAAAGAGATTCCAGCCTGAGGTAGAGCGCCAGCAGGCAGGTGGAAGTCCAGAGCGAGACCGCGGAACCCAGGAACTGGGCCGCCCAAAAGAAGGGGCTGTGCAACTCGGCCCAGGGCGTGGCCAGGGGACGGTGGGTCTCCAGCGCCCAGGCGGCGGCATACTCCACGCTCATGCCGGCCGTCAGCACCAGCAACGCCCCCATCAGGGCCTGGGGCCAGCGCCGGCGCATGAGCTCCAGGCTGCCCAGGCAGGCTTCGCCCAGGCGCTCGCCCCGCAGCAGCACGCGGGTGGGCGCCCAGCCGAAACAGAACAGCACCAGCAGACCCGGCAGCACGAGCAGAATGGCGCCAATGCCCGCCACCACGCCCAGCAGCACCTTCGCCGCGAAGGCCTTTAGCCAACGGGCTTCAAATGTGGCCTGCCACATTTCCAACGGATTCCTGGCCTGTCCGTTGGATTCAGCATCCAGGCGCAGGGCCAGCCTGGGCAGGAAATAGAAATCCAGGGGCAGCAGGGCCAGAAAGAAGAACAGGCTTTCGATGGGAGGATTGGTGCCCAGCTGCCCCTTCACCATCAACAACGGCGCCAGGCCTCCGAGCCCCGTGCCCAGCAGGCAGATGCCGAGGGCGATCCAGGGGTGGCGGGCGGCCAGCTTCAGTCCCTCCCACAGGAGCGACCGGGATGAAGGAAACAATCTAGGCATCCTCCGAGACTATCCGGGCCGCGCTATTCTAGGCCCATGTCCCTAAATGCCCCCTGCCTCCTGGTGGCGAGCCCCATGCTCATGGACCCCAATTTCATGCATGCGGTGCTGCTGCTGGTGGAACATGACGAAGAAGGCGCCCTGGGCATCATCCTCAACCGCCAGCTGCCCCTGCCGCTGGCGCAGATCTGCGAAGAGAGCGGGCTCAATTTCGCGGGCCCCGACGAAGCGACCGCCTGGCGCGGCGGCCCCGTGGATCCCCAGCGGGGCATCCTCCTGGTGGAAGGCGGCCTGCCGGCCGCCGAAGACACGGTGCTGGACTTCACACATTTCGTGAGCCACCGCAAGGATCTGCTGGAAAACCTGATGACGGATCCCGAAGGCCGTTTCCGGCTCTTCCTGGGCTACGCGGGCTGGGGCCCGGAGCAGCTGGACCAGGAGCTGGACCAAGGCGCCTGGATCCAGCGGCCCCTGAATTCCGGCTGGCTCATGCACCCCGATCCCACGGGCCTTTGGACCGTGGCCAGCAGTGCCGAGTCCAACTGATGGCGACCCGGTTTCAGTTGGACTTCGATCCAGCCGCCGCGCTGAAACAGCTGCGCAAGGACAAGGACCTGAAGCGGGTCATCGCCAAGGTCGGCGAGTTCAAGCTGGCCCTGCGGCCCAACCACAGCCCCTTCGAGGCCCTGGCGGAATCCATCGTCTACCAGCAGCTCAACGGCAAGGTGGCCGCCACCATCTGGGGGCGGTTCCAGGGCTTGTTCGAGTCGGAGCACCTGCGCCCGGAAGATGTGCTGACCGCCGAGACCGATCTGCTCCGCAGCGCGGGCCTCAGCGCGGCCAAGGCCGTGGCCATGCGCGACCTGGCGGAAAAGACCGCGGCGGCCCTGGTGCCATCCTGGGCGGGCCTGCGCAAGCTCGACGACGAAGAGATCATCGCCCGCATGACCGACGTGCGGGGCATCGGCCGTTGGACCGTGGAGATGCTGCTCATCTTCCGCCTGGGCCGCCCTGACGTCTGGCCCGTGGACGATTTCGCCGTGCGCGCCGCCTATGGCGACGTCTTCGGCTTCGAGAAAGTGAACCTCAAGGAGATGCGGGAGCGCGCTGAACAGTGGCGCCCCTACCGCAGCGTCGTGGCCTGGTACATGTGGCGCTGGTACAAACCCTGAGGCCGAGCCACGCTCAATCTTAAAGAAAAGAAAAGATTCACCACCAAGACACCAAGTAGAGCTACTACCGGTTCAAGCGGTCGACTGCCGAGGGTGCCGGAACAGTGGCGAAGTTCGCATTCATGATTTCCGAAATTGGTCGAAAAAAGCCTGATCGATTTCGAACACCTGTTTTGGCTTGACGCCGAGTTCGGCTTTTTCGAACAGCTCCACCAAGCGTTCTCCGTCGACCAGTTCGATCGGTACAACGCCGTCCCGCTCAGCTTCCGCTTCGGCATCTGAAGTGAACCGCCCAGTGGTGATGAACACGCCCTTCTCGGCGCGGCCAAGGAAATCGCTGCGGAATTGGCTTACCGTTGCTCTAGAAACGACCTCCTTGTACCGCTTTGCTTGGAAAGCAACCTTCATGCTTACAAAGGGGCTGAGCCTCAGGACCCCATAACCGTCAATGCCGCCATCACGGGATTGTTGGGTCACTTGAACATTCTCGAATCCATGTTCGTGCAAAAGGCGTGTGCATAGACGTTCAAATCCGATGGGGTCCAGCGATTTGAGCACATCTATCAGCTTCAGCTCCTGGATCACATCGAGGGGCAAAGCTTCCTGCAAATCAGTGGGCTCACTACTGAGTTGGTCTGGTACGGCCTGCTTCCTTGCCGCTTGATTTATTTGCACTCGCTGCAAGAAAATCTGCCGAGCAGCGGCATCATCAATTTGGGTTTTCCAACCGAGCGGCGTGAGGGCCCAGATGCCACGCTTGCCATCGTCGATGATGCCTTCCCACACCAAGTACTGACGTGCCCAATGAACCTGATTGTAGAAGCGGGATTGCCCGGATTTGAGTGTTGTGGCCGTGGCTTCAGGGGGCACCTTCAAATGGTCCTGTATCCACAGGATCACCTCCCTGGGTCGGGCCGAGCCGCCGACTGAGCGGAGGCAATCGATCAGGGGCCCCATCCAGCGTACGAATTCGGATTGTCCTCTCGTTTTAGCACCCAAGAATTTGCCCCTTCACACCGCAAGGAATCCAAAAGTAGAGTTTGAATTCTCTCTGCGCTGATCCTACTGCTTCTGGTTAGCCCCGCAGGGCAGAAAAGAAAATCCCCGGCAGCTTGAACGGACTCGGGTCCGCTTCGAAGTAGGTGAGCTTACGGGTCACCTGGTGCGCCTGCCGGTTGGTGATGAACCAGGGCGGCTTGGGGAGGAGGGCGAACTGGCCGTGGCGGAGGCCCCGAGGAAAGGGATAAAAGGGCGCGCGTACCACGCTCTTCTGGGGGCGGTCGAAGAGGAAGGTGTTATGCACGGCGCCACGGCCGCTCTGGATGTCGTTCCGCGCGTGGCCGGGGAAGGCGCCCCAGGACAGCTGCGAAAGCAGGAAACCCACGCCCGTCCAGGTGTTGATGGCGATGCAGCCATAGCGCAGTTCGACAATGGCCTCTTCCAGGGCCGGACCCAGCTCTTTCAGGGTCGCCGGATGGATGAGCAGATTGGCGCCCAGGGTGCCGAGCAAGGTGTCGTTGCAGAAGGCCACCGCGTTTTTCAAGAAGGTCGCGGCATCCGCACCCGGCAGGCGGGTCTCGGCCAGCACGCCGCCGAAGGCTTCCTCGGCGAAACAAAAATCAGCGCGGTTGCCGCTCGGCACGTCGGGCACGATCATGCGCGGCACGTTCCCCGCCTCGTCGCCTGGCTTCTCCAGCAGCTCAGCTTCCGGGTGGGCCTTCAGCGCGTTCTGCTGCCGCTCCGCCGCGCCGGGGTAGTAGGCCTGGCGGTTGGGCACCGAGCGCAGGCAAGCCTCCACCGCATCTGCCAGAGCCTGGGTCAGGTCCCATTCCGTGGGCAGTACCAGCACTTGCGCAGCGATGCAGTTGAAGCCTGCGTTGTGCATCTTCTGAGTGGCGATGTGCTCCGCCTGAAACTTCAGATCGGCGGCGGACCAAGGCCCCGGCACCACGATGGTGGGGCTCGCGTTGCCGAGTTCGCTGGTGACAGGGCGCGGATTCCGGGGCCGGTCCTCGGCCTTGCGCTGCGCGCCTTCGGCGCCGGTGCCGAAGACGATCGCATCATGGGTGCGCGCGCTGCCGGTGACATGGATCGCATCCACGACCGGGTGGTCGCAAAGCCAGGCGCCCACCTCGCCGCCACCGTAGGCGACCCGCATGAATCCGGCCTCGATGAAGGGCCGGAAGGCGGCTTCGAAATAGGGCCCCAGGTACTCATTGACCGGGTTCATCTTCAACAGACAGACCTGCCCTTCGGCGAAGAGCTTGTGGAGCACGTCGAGGGGCGCGATGGCCGCGATGTTGCCGGCGCCCAGCACCAGCGCCACCTTGCCGACTCGAGGCGGCTCCCGGTAGAGCGTGGCCATGTGCTCATGCAGGTTGTCCGGGGTCACCCCCGGCTCCATCCACACCTCCCCGGAAATGCCGCTCAGGAGCAACCGGTCGTAAAGCGACGACGGGAAAACGTCCACCACCACCTGTCCATTTCTGGCCTGCCGCACCGCGCCCTTGGGCAGGCGGGTCGGGCCACCTTGTTCGAGGCAACGGAGTGTCCGCACGTACTGGCTGATGCCGTATTGCAGCGCCCAGGGGCCCGAAGCCCACTCCTCGCCCACTAGCGGCGAATGCTCCGGGATCCCCTTGGCGCGCGCCGCCGCAAGCACCCAACGCTCCGCCACCCTCGCAGTGCCGCGCTTCAACTCCTCCAGCAGGGCGATTTTCCGTGGAAGTGGCAGGGTTGCCCATTCCTGCTTATGCGCCACGAGCGCCTCCAAGGCGCGCTCCAGTTCCGGATGTTCGGTTGGGTGGGCGGCGGCGGTGGTCGGGAAGAGGATGGACATGCTCGCTCCGCGGCGGATTCAGGTTTGTGGATAGGTGCAGCATGGGCGCTTGCGTGAGGGAGGCCTGGTTCCTGCATGGGTCAAAGCTTCAAGGCGGCAGCTCCCAGGATCCTGCGGGTGCTTGGGTCCTGCACCAGCAGGACCGCCTGGAGCTGATTCCGCCGCCAATCGTGCGACAGCTCAAGGGGAAGGTCGGCCTGGTAGGCTTGCCCGGCTCTGAGCTTGGCCACGACCTTCAAACTGCGCACCACGGCGGCGTGCTGCAGCCTGCGGCCGGCGTTCTCCCCGCGGAGGACCCGGCTGTCCAGGTGGCTCTCGGAAATGATGAGCACCAGATCAGCCGCTTCGCTGGAGGTCGGGATGGCCACCCTCAGCCCACCCTCGGCCCGCTGCAGCACGACCACCAGATGTGTGCGCTTCACCGCGTCCGCCACGGCCCTTTCCGCGGCTTGCCCATCGCTCCCGATGAATCCTGCGCTGCCATCCACCACCATTTGGGGCGTGTAGGCGGAGCGATCCCTGAGGGTCCGGTTGTACCCACGTTGGCGTTCGGTGTTATCCCGGGAGGAGAAGGGGTCCTGCCATCCCAGGCCATCCCAATAGTCCACGTGGAAGCTCAGGGGGATGATGCGTGCGCCGGGCACGGGCTGGTCCCTTAGGAGGCGCAGGAGCTGCTCATCTGCGGGCGGGCAGCTGGAGCAGCCTTCGGACGTGAAGAGCTCCACCACCACCGGTGTGGGCGTTTGCCCGTTCAATCCACCGGCCAGTGCTGCGCCGAGCATTCCAAATCCAGGCCACCAACGCATCTGTGCCTCCAGTGCCTTGTGACGTCCTGACGGGGTTGCGTGTGACCAGCACTTTCCACCAGCCGACAACCCATAGGCCTCTGCCCAAACCTGCTAGCCTGAACCCGTGGATCAGGGCGTCGCTGTTCGCAAGGGCAGAGGAAAGTCCGGACTCCGCAGGGCAGTGAGCCTGGTAACGCCAGGGCGGAGTGATCCGACGGAAAGTGCAACAGAGAGCAGACCGCCGATGGCTTCTCGGAGCACAGGCAAGGGTGAAAGGGTGGGGTAAGAGCCCACCGCCGCGCTGGTGACAGGGCGGGCATGGTAAACCCCTCACGGAGCAAGACCAAATAAGCCGGCGTGCTGAGCGATCAGTGAGGATTGGCCCGATCGAGCCGGCGGGTAGGTTGCTAGAGGCCAGCAGCGATGCGGGTCCCAGAGGAATGACGTCACGGCCCTAAAAGGGTGGACAGAATCCGGCTTACCGATCCACCACGGCCCTCGCAAGAGGGCCGTGCTTTGTTGATTAAAAACACCACGCGGAGAGTAGCGGAGTAAACGGAGGGTAGCTGGGGAAACCCACAAGATATTGACCAAGTCGCTATTCTCCGCTTCTCTCCGCTCCTCCGCTCCCGCCTATCGCGCGTGTACGCGCTCCTGTTCGTTCCACTCGCAGAGGCGGGAACCCTCCTCCGCGTGGTGTTTTTCAATTTTCCGCTATGCTGGATACTTCTTTCGAGTAGGCCTCTGTTCTCCCTCCCAATCGTTCGCGTGTCGCCTGGACCCTGCTGAGGGCCCCGTCAGGGCCTAGCTCAAGGACGCATGCATGCTGAAGGCCGCGCGATGCGTGCGGCGAAACTCAACTGAACGAAAAGGAATGAACACTCATGAACTCACAACTCGATTTGCAATCCCTCTGCCGCCGCCTCGAATTCGCCCAGGCTGCCCAGAACCAGGCTATGGCGGAGGCCCAAGCCCGAATGAATCCAGAATCCGGCGCGCGTTGCGAGCGCATCGGAAACCCGGAACGGGGCGCTTTCGCGGTGTACTTGGGACCTGGACACATGCTGAACCAGGGCCTCGCGCTCGGGCTGGACGGGCCCATGAAAGAAGAAGACCTGGAGGCGTTGGAAACCATCCTCGGCCGCCCCACGGTACTTGAACTCAGTGCGGGCGCGGATCCAGGCCTCTACATATTGCTGTCCAAACGCGGCTATCGCCTTCAGATGTTCCAGCAGGTATGGATGCGCGAACTGGAGGAACTGCCGTCGAACCCGGCGCCAGAAATAATGGTGAGGCCCATCGAGCCGGGCGAAGAAAAACGCTTCGCCAGCGTGGTGGCCGCAGGCTTTTTCGATCGCGACGAACTCAGCGACGATGGACTCGGGATCATGCTGCCGACCACCGAAGCAAAGGGGACCATTTGCTTTCTGGCCTTCCTGGATAACGAGCCCGTGGGCGCTGGAACCGTCGGTATTTACGAAGGCACCGCGGCCCTTTCAGGCACTTCGGTACGCCCGAAATTCCGAGGACTTGGTGGGCAATGCGCGATGATCCACGCGCGTCTGGCCTTCGCCAAGGCATTGGGCTGCACCCTCGCCTGCAGTGCCACGGCGCCCCACGGACATTCCCAGGTCAATCTGCAGAAAATGGGTTTCCGCGTGGCCTATCCAAAGCTTGAATTGGTGAGGGAATTATGAGTAATGAGTGAAGGAAGGCTTAGGTCGTAACACCTTCGACCTTCTTTCGAAGCACCATCCATCGCGTCGGCCTGTGACCGGTAATGGGGGCATTTAAGCGCTTCGACTTTCTTCGGAGAATCACCCACCGCTCCAGCCCTATTGGCCGACATAAGGGGCCGTAACGCCTTGGCCAGAAAAGCGCTGGTCAAGGCGCAACGGCCCCTAATCCATCCGGTAATTCGGCGCTTCCTTGGTGATCATCACGTCGTGGGCGTGGCTTTCGCGGAGCCCCGCGCTGCTGATCCTCACGAACTGCGCCTTGGCCTGGAAGTCCGCGATGTCTTTGCCTCCGCTCAGGCCCATGCCAGCGCGCAGGCCGCCCATGAGCTGCGTGACCAGATCGCCCATCTTGCCCTTGTAGGGGACCTGTCCTTCGATGCCCTCAGGGACCAGCTTCGCGTCGTCCTTGCCTTCCTGGAAATAGCGGTCGGCGGAGCCCTTTTTCATGGCGCCCAGGGAGCCCATGCCCCGGTAGGTCTTGAACGTGCGGCCACTGTAGAAAATGGTTTCCCCCGGCGCCTCGTCCGTGCCCGCGAACAGGCTGCCGATCATCACGGCGTCCGCGCCAGCGGCCACGGCCTTGGCGATGTCGCCGCTGAACTTGATGCCGCCATCGGCGACGCAAGGCACACCGGCTTCGCGGCAAGCGCGGCTGGCTTCAGACACTGCGGTTATTTGCGGCATTCCTGCGCCGGTGACGATGCGAGTCGTGCAGATGGAACCAGGCCCGATTCCCACTTTCACTGCGGAAGCCCCGGCTTCGATGAGATCTTTCGCGCCTTGGTAGGTGGCGACATTGCCCGCGATGATAGAGGTATCCGGGAGCGCTCTTTTCAGCATCCTGAGCGCATCCAGGATGCCCTGGCTGTGGCCGTGGGAACTGTCCAGGCAGAGAACGTCCACCTTGGCGTCCACCAGGGCTTTGGCGCGGTCCTGCAGGTCCTTGCCGACACCAATGGCGGCGCCCACGCGCAGGCGGCCGAAACCGTCCTTGCAGGCGCTGGGATAGTTGATGGATTTCTCGATGTCCTTGACAGTGATGAGGCCCTTCAAGGCTCCCTGCGCGTCCACCACGAGCAGCTTTTCAATGCGGTGTTTCTGCAGGATCGCCTGGGCTTCCTGCAAGGTCGTGCCCACAGGGACGGTGATGAGTTTCTCTTTGGTCATGGCCTCGGAAACAGGCAAGTCCCAGCGGGTCTCGAACCGTAAATCGCGGTTGGTGAGGATGCCGACCAATTTGTGTCCTTGAACCACCGGCACTCCGCTGATCTTGTACTTGGCCATCAGCGCTTCGGCGTCGCGGATGGGCGCGTCCGGCGTGATGGTGATGGGGTTGGTGATCATGCCTGATTCTGAACGCTTCACCTTGTCGACTTCCTCGGACTGGTCGTCGATGCTCAGGTTTTTGTGGATGATGCCCATGCCACCGAGTTGCGCCAATGCAATGGCCATGCGACTTTCCGTCACCGTGTCCATGGCTGCGGAGAGCAGCGGAATATTGAGACGGATGTCCTTCGTGAGCTGTGTGCCCAGGTCCACGGCGTTAGGATGCGTGCTCGAAAAACCAGGCACCAGCAGCACGTCGTCGAACGTCAGGGCTTCCATCAAGGGCAAGGTCAGCATGGGCTCATCCATTCCGGTCCACAGGTAGCGGAACCTTGCAATTCATGCTCTCACAGCAGGGACGGCCCTTCCAGCTCTGATTCGCACCTGTACCCATCTTCCATGGTCCCCTTCCACCCCTCCCAAGATGCGCATCTGGCCTGGACCTTCTGGCATCGGGGCTGGAACGGACAACCTTTGGAACGCTCGGCTGGCCCAGGAAGGAATCCCGCCTCTAGGCTGGGCTCCCGCTTGGCGGCTTGCAGCAGCCTCTGGGTGTAGGGGTGGCGCGGTTCTTGGAGAAGGCGCTTGGTAGGGCCGGCCTCCATCGCTTCGCCACCATAGAGCACCATCAGTCGCTCTGTAACGGAGGCTACGACGCCAAGATCATGGCTGATCCAGAGGTAGCCTAAAGCGCGTTCGGCCTGCAATTCCAGCATCAGTGAAAGGAAGTCCGCCTGCACCGTGGGATCCAAAGCTGTGGTGGGTTCGTCCAACACCAGCAGGTCCGGATCGCAGCTGAGGGCTTGGGCCAGCAAAAGGCGCTGGCGCTGGCCGCCGCTAAGCTCATGGGGATATTTTCTCAAGAAGGCCTTGTCGCTGGGCAGGCGCAAACGCTCGAGGAGCGGCGTGAGACGCGCGATTGCCTGGCTGCATGATTCGTCAAGATGGATGCCCGGCAGCAAAGCCAATTGATCTTGCGCCCGGAGGAATGGGTTGAGGGCTTGGAGGGGGTCCTGGGGTACCCAAGCCAAGCGGCGGCCCCGGATGCGATCCCGGTCCCGGCTCGAGCGATCCAATGCCGTTCCGTAGGCGCTAATCGAGCCACCTGTCTGTTGGACGCCCAGGGGCAACACACCAAAGATCGCCTGGACGAGCAGGCTTTTCCCCGATCCGGATTCTCCCACCAGACCCAGGCGGTCCCCCGGCGCAAGCGCCAGATTGAGAGGAGCCAGGAGCCGAACTCCATCCGCGCGCGCTAAGCTCAACTGATCCACCACAAGGGACATGGCACGAGGATGGACTATGAAAGGCGGCTTTCCTAACGGAAATTCCTTACTTTCCACCCTCAAGGCAACCTTTGCGCCCATGCCACTTTTTCATCCCTTGACGCACCTGAATTGGAGCGTACCTTCGGTTCATTCAGACATCTTGGATCAGATAAACCACCCGCCTCGCCGAGGCGGTTTCTGGAGGTTCCTATGGATTTCCTGCGTCCTGATGTTCAAGAAAAACTCATGAAGGAGCATTTTGAATTCCGCAAGCTCATGGAGGAGCACCGTGCGGCCGATGAACGGCTTGGACGTCTCCGCACCAAGTCACGACTTTCCGCCCAGGAATCCTTGGAAGAAGTTGAACTCAAAAAAATCAAGCTTCGTGCCAAGGAGCGCATCTATCACATCATCCAGGAAGTAAGCAGGGATCAGTAGGGACCATTACAAATAATCCACCCAGTTCGCCATCAGGGCCATTGCAAGACAACCAAATCAATTCTGGTTGTTCTGTAATGGCCTTTTTCGCTGGTTCCTCACCAGGTAATCAAGCCGATTTACCACAACGATTAAGGTTACGACCTCTGGTCTTTCCGAGTGTAGGCGTGGTCAATCCCAGGAACCTTGACGTCCGGCCTTCACGGCTCCGATGCGTTTCTTGGATTCAATTCGGCGCTCTTTGCTCCCCTTGGAGGGGCGGGTCTTATGCCGGGTTTTTGGGACCACAAGGGCTTCTGCGATGACTGCTATGGCCTTGGCGCGATTGTCTTCGATGTTCTTTGGCAAGTCCCTGAAACGGTCACTGCTCATCATCCAGAGGCCATCGGCATCCACCTGGTTTCGGACCAGATGGCGCAGGCGGGCGAGCGCTCCCTCATCCAAACCTTCGATCAGGGCAAGATCGATGCGCAGCTCGGCTTTGTTGGAAACCTTGTTGACGTTCTGCCCGCCTGGCCCGCCGCTGCGGACAGCCTTCAGTTTTTGAGCCCGTTCTGGCACAAAAACCCGTTCATTGACTTGAATGGGATCAGCCATGGGCGATGATCCCATGGCGGTCGAGTGAATGGGCAGAATTGGAAGGATTATTGATTTTCGATTGCCACACGATGGAGAATGGGCGGACTTTGACCGACAATCGAAAATCGGAAATTTGAAATGGCGTTAGCCTAATGAGTTCCCATGGACACTCCGACACTTGATCCCCTTGCGCTTGACCAGCTTCGGCCCTTCAAAGGCCACGACGGCGGCAGCCTGTTGGGCAATCTCATCCAGATCTATTTGGATCAATTGCCAGCCTGCGTCAAAGGGTTGCTGAAAGCGCATCGGGAAGGCGACGCGCGCACCGTTTTCAAGTTGGCCCACACGCTGAAAAGCACTTCCGCCAGTTTGGGAGCCTACAAGCTACAGGGCATATGCCAGCGCCTTGAAGATGCAGGCCGCATGGAGGATTTATCGGGTACCGAAAGCGTGGTCTCTCTATTCGATGCAGAGACATCGAAGGTCAGGGAAGCGCTGTTGGAAGAACAACGAAGGTTGCATCCATGAGTACTGAATTATTCACATCCAGATCCATCAGGGCCTTCGAAATTTGGCGTCGCGCACCTCGGCATGAGCGGCGGGCATTGCTCCAGCGCTGGCGCGGAAACATCGCACTATCGGTTGAAGAACTTGCGCAGCTCACCACCAGTGAAACCGGCAAGCCCATCTCGCTGGCCCGTGGCGAAATCCAACGCGGGCTGATCACCCTCCAGGCCACGGAGGACGCGCTTGCCACCTTCGGCGAGGAAGCTATCCCCTACGACCTCATGGCCGGAGCCCAAGGCTGCTTGGCCCGGCTTCAACGCCTTCCACGGGGTCCCGTGCTGGCCATCACGCCGTTCAACTTCCCCGTGAATCTGGCCCTGCATAAGCTTGCTCCCGCCATCGCAGCGGGTTGCAGCACCGTATGGAAACCCTGCCCGCAGGCACCCCGTACTTCGCAACTCCTGTTCGCGACATTTGAAGCTGCCCGAACCGAACTCGGCGCACCAGAACATCTGCTTCAATTTGCTGAAGTCCCTCCCGATGAAGCCGAAGCCCTGGCACTCGACGCGAGGATCAGCCTGGTGAGCTTCACTGGCAGCGACCGGGTGGGGATGCATTTGAAAAGGATTCTTGAAGGCAAACCCTTGATTCTCGAAATGGGTGGCAATGCGGCGGTGGTCCTGGATGCTGGAATTGATGCTGCGGCAGTCGCGAAAGCACTGGCCCCGGCGGCCGTTGCCACGGCGGGCCAGAGCTGCTGCAAGGCCCAGCGGATCTACATCCATGCGGAGCTGTGGGATGCCTTTGCATCGGCCTTCGTGGATGCGGTCAAAGCACTTCCCTGCGGCGACCCTATGGAAGAAGCCACTGTGGTGGGTCCCCTGATCGACGAGGCCACGGCCCTGCGCCTGGATGCCTCCCTGGATCGAGCCATCCGGGCTGGGGCTGTGATGCTGCTGCGCGGTGTACGGAGCGGCCCACTGCTGCCGCCCGCCATCCTCACGAATGTTTCCGAAAGCGATCCGCTGCAATGCGATGAGCTCTTCGGCCCCATCACCGTGCTGACGAAGGTGGCAAATTTCGAAGATGGCCTGGAACGAGCCGCTGCCACACGCTTCGGTCTGCGGGCCTCGGTGTACACGCGGGATTCAGAACATGAAAGGCTCGCTGAAGAAAAACTCCACGCCGGCTGCGTGCTGTTCAACCTGCCCCCCACCTTCCGCATGGATGCCGCGCCCTTCGGCGGCCTGAAGGCGTCAGGACAAGGCCTGGAAGGCCCGCGCTGGGCCATGGAATCCTTCACCGAACCCCGACTGATCGTCCGGGGGCCGGTGTTCTGAATGGTCCGTGTGGCGTGGATATGTTTTCAGGGAATCAAGAGCCCCATTTTGATGGGTGCACTGCCTTGCTGTGGTCTCATGTACTGACCTCACAACAACGGACCACCTTCGGCGAGTTGCTCCATGTGGCCTTGAAAGCCCTTCATGACGAGGCCGTGGATGACGGCTTGCGTAAAGCGGTAGAAGAACCAGGGCAGGGCGGGATTGAAGTCGTGGATGGCCACCATGGAATAGCGCCCGTCCAAGAGGTCGCGGAACTCCAGGCGTGCGGTCCGGCCCCCCAGGACACCGGCGAGGGCGCCGCCGGTGATGAAGTACATGCGCCGGTCCGCCGTGCTGTGGGTGGGCTTGAATTCGAGCCGCAGCAAGGTGAATCCTCCGGGCCGCTGTCGCACGGTCCAGGATAGGTCCGCGTCCCGCTCCGTACGGATGAAAAGCCGCATCACCGAGCCCAGCCAGAGGAAATAGCGCTCCGCAACCCATTCTGCGTTGCGCCGCGGAGGCAGGCGCAGGCGTTGGATCGACCGCACGCGGCCAGTCTGGCGGATGGCTTCGTCATCCTTTGCCCGCTGCGGAGGGCGTTCCCCCGCGCTTTCGAGTTGCGACCTCACAGCGGCTTCCAAAGTTCCGCGGAAGGGTACCCATTCATCGGTGATTTTCCGCTGCACCTGGTTTTCTTCTCCCTTAATGCCCGCAGAGAACATGTACAGCAGGTAGGCCAGGAATTCAGGATGAATGCCAGGATGCTGCGCGCGCAGCAAAGCCGCGAACAGTTCTTCCGGCATGCCAGGCCAGGAGACGATGCGCACTTTCCGTCCTAGGAGGGTCGCGGTCTCCTCGAGCATCCAGCGGAGTGTGACGGGTTCGGGTCCGAAGACGTCGAACTCCCGGCCGAAGCTTTCCGGGTTGCCGATGCAGTGCTGGACTGCCGTGAGAAAGGCCTCCATGGTGATCGGACGAAGTTCCGCCTCAGCGAAACCGGGCAGCGGGATCACTGGCAAACGCCGCACCATTTTCGCGAGGAGCCTCGACAGCTCGCCGCCAGGCCCGACCACAAGGCCCGTGCGAAGCACAGTGAGCGGAACGCCGCGCGAGGCGAGGACTTCCTCCATTTCCCAAGCGCTGTGGATCGCAGGGCGATCCACAGCGGCCACCAGGGGCGCCCGGCAGAGGATCTGCTTCACGCCAGCGCGCGCCGCCGCCCAGGCGAAGTTGTCGGCCACGATCAGGTCCATATCCCTGGACTGGGCCTGATCCAGGCGCGCAGAGGGGTCACGGTTGTGCACAAGGTAGACGGCGTGGTCCACGCCCTGGAGGGCCGCCAGCAACTCCTTGCGTGAGAAGTGGTCGCAGGGCCGCACTTCTACGTCCTCGCCACCCGGCATGGCCCGCGCCATGGAGCGCGTGAGGGCCGCCACCTTGAAACGGGCTGCCAAGGCCCTGCACACCGCGGCGCCGACGAAGCTGCTGGTGCCTGCGATGGCGATCTGGGAACGGGTCGAAGCCTGAGAATCCTGCACGGAGGATCAGCATAGCAAGTGTGTTCAAAGGTATTGCGCCAGGCGGGTTCCGGCGATGGAATGGGGTGAGTAGGGGGCGGCTTCCCCGACATACCTTTCCAGGTGAGCAAGAACCAGGATTCTGGGTGAAAAGCATTTCAAACGGTTCCCGACTCCCGCCCCCGGTCATCATGGTTCCATGGCACGCGCAGACGCATGGATGAATCCCTGGCCCAAGCGGCTCCTTAAATGGGGACTATTGATCGCGATTCTTCCGTGCTGGAAGTTGATATGGGTTTATGGCCCTCGCATTGCGGGAAGCGCCGCCGGCAAAGACAATGCGGCCCCTGCGATTTTTAAAGTCCATGCGAAAATCCTGTTGAAATCCAGCCTTGGATATCCGCGCCTTGTGGAGGCATCGATCCCGGCTCCTGAAGCTGGCTCCAACGCTTCCGCGCAATTGCAGCTCATGAAATTCTGGGACGGCAAGAACTGGGGTCCTGAGGCCCTCCGGATTGGCCATGTGGAGGGCCGTACGCTAAAGATCCCCGCCGGCCAGCTGGTTTTTGTGGATGTGCTCGATGTCACACCGGCAAGGGACTACAACGGTCCTGTGATGTGCCAGGTGGATTACCGCGTGCGATGGGACTTCGACGAAGCCGCGAGAGATCTTTTTTCGAAGCGGCAGTTGATCAATCTGCGTCTTCCCAAGGGCCTGGCAAGCAGCACGCCTGGGCAGGAGGTTCACAAACAAGTCACATTGGAGAAGGTGGCGTGGTGGGGGCCCCAGTGGATTCTGCAAGATGCCGCCCAGTGGCAGGCTGCGGAAGCGGGACGGCCATCCGAAGGCCTGACTTGGCTCCCCTGGCTCTTTTAAGGTAGCTAGATCAACGAGGTTCAGAGGTTCCCATGCCACTCTCATTCCCCTTCCAACGCGGGCAACTTGTAGTGGTGGTCGTGACCACTCCGCGACAGAAAATTTGGGGCCGTATCCTTGGCCTTGAGACCGCGGGAATCGCGGTCCGCGGCATCGACATCGCACCCTGGGAAGATGTCCTGACTTTGGTGAACCAGGGACATGCGGACCAGGTGGCCCTGGACACGCGGTTCTTTCCCATGCACCGCATCGAGCAGATGTACCTGGACGAGGCCAGCTCTGGCGTACCGGGCCTGGGCGAAGTGTTCAAGGTGCGGACGGGTCTGGACCCCATGGAATTCCTGGCGGACCTTGAGCTGCCAAGGCGGAAGAACCGGTGATGGCGATGTTGAATGCCAATCACCAAAGCTGGATGTCCTTGTTTCGCGAGTGGGCCCGATCGCTGAAGCGCCATATCGTGTTGCCGGAGGGCCGCGACGACAGGACATTGAAAGCCGCGTCCACGCTGAACTCCATGAACCTCTGCAAGGTCACCCTGCTGGGTTCGCCGGCTGGGATTTCCAAACGCGCGCAGGCGATGGATCTGGATCTCAACGGCATCTCCATTCTCGATCCCGGCAGCGATGAACTCACAGGTGAGCTGGCGGGCGCCTTCTGGGAATTGCGCCGACACAAAGGCATCACCGAGCAGTTGGCGATGGAGGCGTTGCGGGAGCCCCTTTGGTTCGGTGGCATGATGGTGCGGCAAGGCTTGGCTGATGGCTTCGTGGCGGGGGCCTTGAACACCACGGCGGAGACCGTCCGGGCCTGCCTGCAGACCCTTGGCCCCGCGCCCGGAATACAGACTGTCTCAAGTTGTTTTTTGATGATCCATCCGGATGAACAATTCGGCGAACGCGGCGGGCTCATCTTCAGCGATTGCGCAGTGGTGCCCGATCCATCGGTGGAGCAACTGGCCGATATCGCCCAGGCGGCGGCTTCAAGCGCGCGCCGGATTCTCGGTGTGGAACCCCGCGTGGCATTCCTGAGCTTCTCGACGAAAGGCAGCGCCGAGCATCCCAGGGTCGAGAAAGTGCGCGCGGCGCTTGAACTGCTGAAGGCCCGGGTTCCAGGAATTTGCGCGGACGGGGAATTGCAGATGGATGCGGCGATCATTCCGAAAATCGGTGCGAGCAAAGCTCCGGGTTCAGAGGTTGCGGGCCGGGCCAATGTGCTAGTCTTTCCCGATCTCGACGCCGGGAACATCGCCTACAAGACGGCCGAGCGGCTGGGTGGCGCCGCAGCCCTGGGACCGCTGCTGCAGGGTTTGTCGAAACCCGGCAACGATTTGAGCCGTGGCTGCACCGAAACCGACATTGTGGACGTGGTGACGATGACGATCCTGCAAAGCGCGCCATGAGCAGCCCGCTCGGCAAGAAAAAATTCGCGCTCTTCATTTCCGGGGGAGGCGGCAATGCGCTGAACCTCGTCCGGGCCTGCCGGGAAGGTAGGATTCCTGCCGAGCCCATTCTTGTGGTCGCCTCGAAGGAGGCCGCGCCGGGAGTCCTGAAACTACGAAAAGAAGGGCTGCTGGTGGTCGTTCTGGATCCCAGGGATGGGGCCAGCGAAGAAGCCTATTCCAGGGCCTGCCTGGGCGCTGCGGAGGCCGCGGGCGCCGATTTCATCGCCCTGGCCGGATGGCTGCGCAAGCTTGCCATACCTGCCGAATGGGAAGGCCGGATTCTCAATATCCATCCAGGGCTGCTGCCGCGGTTTGGCGGCCCAGGCATGTATGGCATGCACGTCCATCGCGCCGTGCTCGCCTCCGGTGAAAAAGAATCAGGCTGCACAGTGCATCTGGTGGACAATGAGTTTGATCATGGTCGCAAGCTTGCCGAAAGCCGTGTGCCAGTGCTGCCCGATGACTCTCCGGAATCCCTGCAGCAGCGCGTCTACGCGACCGAAATGGAACTCTATCCCAGAGCCATGGCGGAATACCTAAGTCGAATCCGGTAGCATCTCTCGCGGAGCATCCATGCTCGTCCTCGTTTTGAATTCCGGTTCTTCGTCCCTGAAATTCAACCTTTTTGATATGACGGATGAATCACCGCTGCTGGATGGCATGGCGGAGCGCATCGGTGTGGATGGGTCCTTCCGGTGGAGCGCCGGGGAGGACAGCGAAAACAGGGAACTGTCCTTGCCGGACCACGAAACGGCGCTGCTCGCGGTTCTAGAAGTGGTGGCGAGGATTGTTCCCCATGGACGGCACATCAATGCCGTGGGCCATCGGGTGGTGCACGGCGGGCCGAAATATGGCGAGAGTGTGCTCATCACCGATGAAGTATTGGCCGACATTGAGGCCTACGCCCTTTACGCGCCGCTGCACAATCCCCCCAACGCCCTGGGAATCCGTGTGGCACGCCATACCTTCCCCGATATTCCCCATATCGCTGTATTTGATACTGCCTTCCACCACACCATTCCAGACTACGCCCGGATCTACGGAATCCCGTTCGAACTGAGCCAGAAATACGGCATCCGGCGCTATGGATTCCACGGGAGCAGCCATGCCTTCGTGGCGGCCCGCACCGCCATCCTGCTGGCAAGGCCGCTCCGGAGCCTGAAGCTCGTCACGTGCCATATCGGCAACGGCACCTCGGTCTGCGCGGTGCTCCACGGCCACAGCATGGATACCAGCATGGGCATGACGCCTTTGCAGGGCGTCATCATGGGAACCCGCTGCGGCACGCTGGATCCCAGCATCGTGGATCTGCTCATCGAGAAGGAGCATCTTGATTACCACGCGATCACGGACTTGCTGAACAAGAAGTCCGGGCTCCTGGGCATCAGCGGCGTCTCAAGTGATTTCAGGGAAATCGAGTCCGCCGCGGACGAAGGCAATGTGCGGGCGACGCTGGCGCGGGACCTGCTCACCTACGATGTGCGGAAATTCATAGGCAGTTATATCGCAGTGCTGGATGGCGTGGACGCGATCACCTTCACCGCGGGCATCGGCACCAACAGCCCCCGGTTGCGCGCTGAAGTCTGCCGCCACTTCAGCTATCTGGGCCTGGAACTCGATCAGGAAGCCAATGTGGCGGGCACTGGAGAGAGGCTCATTTCAACCGCATCATCCAAAGTCGCCGTGGCCGTGGTGCCCACCAACGAGGAACTGATGATCGCAAGGGAAACGGTGAAGTGAGGCTAGGAGCTTTGAGATATGAGGTATGAGCTAATCTAGCGGCGCCTTCGGCGCACCATGTAAGGCGCGGCCTTTGGCCGCATCCAAATTGAACCTCAGGACCCAAGTCGAAGGCCCACTGCTTTTCGATGAGCCCGTGGCCGACCCCTCATAGCTCACAGCCTGTTTAAAGCCCATCCTCCAGCTCGAATTCCGGGTCGGGAATCGAGAGGATGTCCGGGCCGTCTTTCGTGATGGCGACGGCGTGCTCGAACTGGGCGCTCAGGCCGCCGTCCTGGGTGCGAACGGTCCAGCCATCGGCCTCGACGATGCACTTCTGCGATCCGGTATTCAGGATGGGTTCGATGGTGATGGTCATGCCGGGTTCCATGCGGAAACCCGTGCCGGGACGCTGGTCGGCGTAGACCACTTGGGGGTCCTCGTGCAGGTCCCGGCCGATGCCATGGCCGATGTACTCGCGCACGATGCTGTAGCCACGTTCCTCGGCGAACGTCTGGACCGCCGTGGCCATGTCGCCCAGCCGCAAACCCGGCCTGCACTGCTCAATGCCCACGAACATGGCCAGCTGGGTCGTCTGGATCAGCATCTTGGCTTGCTCGGAGATCTGGCCCACGCCCACGGTCAGGCAGGTGTCGCCGTTGAAGCCATCAATCCGGCAGCCGCAATCGATCGCGATGACATCGCCTTCCTGGAGGATGTAATTCGTTGGGATGCCATGGACCACCTTGTCGTTCACCGAGGTGCAGAGCGTTCCGGGGAACCCGTGGTAGCCCTTGAAGTTGGGCACGGCACCGTGCTTGCGGATGAAGGTTTCGGCGATCTTGTCCAGCTCCAACAGACTCACGCCTGGTTTAGCCGCCCGGGCCGCCGTCCGCAATGCATTGGCCGCAAGCCGTCCCGCCGTGCGGAGTTTTTCGATCTCTTTCCGGCTCTTGTAACGGATCTGTTCGCGGTAAAGCAAGTAAGGCTCCTGAGTCTCAGTGTAGCTTGATCGGCTGCAAGATGGGCCGTAGAGGTCGGCTCCGAGCCATGCATCTCTAAGGTGATGAGTCGAGAGTCAAGAGTCGAGAGCCAAGAGTCTAGGAGTTCCGCTCTCGACTTGAAACGCCACCCGCAGGCCAAAGCCTACCGCCCCCCGCCCAGTTGCTGAATCAGCGTCCAGGCATGGGCTGAGCCGGAATCTGGGAAGGCGCCACCACCTTTACGTGCGTCACGTGGGGATTGACTTTGAGACTGGGCGCGGCGAACACGATGGCCTCGTAGAAACCCATGGCCAGCAGAGCGCTCACGGGGATCGTCAGGATCCATGCCATGAAGATGTTTCCTGCCAAGCCCCACCGGACAGCGCTGGCGTTCATGCTGGTGCCCACGCCCATGATGGCCCCGCTGATGGAATGGGTGGTGGACACCGGGATGCCGAAATGCGCCGTGGTGAACAACACGATGGCTGCGGCGGTTTCGGCCGCGAAGCCATGGATGGGCTTAAGCTTGGCGATCTTGTGGCCAAGGGTCTTGATGATCTTCATTCCCCCGCCTGCGGTGCCTGCGCCCATCATGATGGCCGAGCCGATCTTGACCCAGAGGGGCACTGGGACATTGCCGGCGCCGGGGGGCAGGAAGCCATAGGTGATGAGACCAAGGCAGATGACCCCCATGGCCTTTTGGGCGTCGTTCTGGCCATGGGTGAAGGCCATGGCGCCCGCCGAGAGCAGCTGCAGTTTGCGGAAGGCGAAGTTCACCTTTTGCACGCGCATGCGCCGGACGATCCACAGGATGGTGATGATGAGGATCGCCGCGACTATGAATCCGAGAAGCGGCGAAATCACGATGAATGCGCCGATCTCACGCAGCTTGGCCCATTTGAGGGCATGGACTCCAGCGTGCGCGATGACCGCTCCTGTCAGGCCACCCATCAGAGTATGGCTGGTGCTGCTGGGAATCCCGAACCACCAGGTGAGCAGATCCCAAAGAATGGCGGCCAATAGCGCCGCGATGATGACGGCGGGCACCATATGCGAACTATCCGCGAGCCCCTTGGCGATGGTGGTGGCTACGGAGGTGCCCATGAGGGCGCCCGTGAAATTGAGCGTCGCCGCCATGACGATGGCGTACTTGATGGGCATCACGCCAGTGGACACGACGGTGGCTATGGCGTTGGCCGTATCGTGGAAGCCGTTGATATAGTCGATTGCCCAGGAAAAGAGGACGATGGCGATCAACGCCAATGGAACGAATTCAAGCATTGGGTCCGTATCCTCAGGCGTTCTTCATCATGGTGCTGCCGACCACCTGCGCTACCAGCTTGATGTCATCCGTGGCTTCCTCAAGGATGTCGAGAATCTCCTTCCACTTGATCAGCAGAATGGGATCCTTCGGGTCTTCGAAGATCTGGGCCAAGGCAGCGTGGTAGACGGAGTCCGCCTTGTTTTCCAGGGTGTGGACGTGGCGGATGCGGCGGCTGATCTCTTTACCGTCCGACATGGTGCGGAGGCTTCTGATGAGCACCACCAACTCCAAGGCGCCCTCCACCGCTAGGTTGCTGAGCTCCATGGCGGCCGGAAGCACATGCTCGATCCGGTAGAGCACAAAGCGCTCCGCCACCGCATCCAGCTTGTCCACGACATCGTCAAGGGCATGAGCCAGTTCCATGATGTCTTCACGCTCAAGGGGGGTCACGAAAGTCAGATTCAACCGGTCCAGGATGTCGTGGGTGAGTTCATCGCCCTTATGTTCCAGCTCCTTCATTTCCCGCCGGAGGTCGGCCCAGGTGGATGAGTTGCCAGCACGCAGGCCCTGGTCGAAAAATTGGGCCGAAGCCAGTACATTGGCGGCGGATTCATCCAACAGGTCGAAGAACACCATTTCTCTTGGCTTCAACCAACGCATTACCGCATTCAGGCTCATCGGTTCTCCATCCCAAGCAAACACATCTAGTTTGCCGTGTGAATAGAATGGAACAAAGAAGTATAAAAAAAACAGGCGCTAGGCTCTAGGCTGTGGGCGGTAGGCCCAGGGGCTTCGTCTCGAATCCCAAGTTCTACCTGCCATGAGGAGCCAAAAGCTCAAAGCCCCTTGCTCAGAGCCCACAGCCTACCGCCCACAGCCCCCTTCAAGCGTCCACGCTGCCTAACCGGTAGCCCACGCCAACCACAGTCTCGATCAGGCTGGCCGCGTCGCCGAGCTTAGCGCGAACCCTGCGCACATGCGCGTCGATGGTGCGGCTTTCGCCCAGGTACTCGAGGCTCCAGACCTGCTGGAGAATCTTTTCACGGCTGAGCACACGACGGGGATTTTTAAGGAAGTAGGCCAGCAGTTCAAATTCCCGGCGGGTGAAGTCCAGGGATTCGCCATTCAAACGGGCCACATGCATGTCCAGGTCCACCGAGATGGGCCCGAAGGCGAGCATCTGGCCTTTGACGGTCTCGTCGAGAAAGCTGGCGCGGCGTAGGATGGCGCGAATGCGCGCCAGCAATTCCCGCGTGGAAAAAGGTTTGGAAATATAGTCGTCCGCGCCCAATTCCAGGCCCAGCACGCGGTCAATCTCCTCCGAACGGGCTGTCACCAGCACCACGGGAAGCGAACGGAGCGCGGGGGTGTTGCGGATGGTGCGGAGCACATCGAGCCCATCCATATCGGGCAGGGACAGGTCCAACAGGACCACGTCCAGTTTGGCCGACTGGCCAATCGATGTTTGTTGGAGGAGCCGCAGGGCGTCCTTGCCGTTTTCGAACGCGCTGACTGTGAAGCCCTCCCGCTGAAGATGCTGCTCCATCCCCAGGCGGATGTCAGGGTCGTCTTCCAGCAATAAAAGATGGGGCATCGGAAACCTTTCGATGTGCGATTCGAAGTCTGTTGGTGCGTCTTGGGTGCCTGAATTACCCTACCGCCTAAAGCCTATTGCCCACAGCCTTCAGCCCTCAGGCTGATGTAAATAGGGGTGTTTCACATTCACGCCTTCCAGGATGAACAGCACCTCCTCGGCGATGTTGGTGGCCTGGTCGGCGATGCGCTCCCAGTTCTTGATGACGATGATCAGATTGCTCGCCCGCTCGATGCACAGGGGGTCCGCCAGCATGATGCGCAGCAGGTCT
Source organism: Holophagaceae bacterium (assembly GCA_025353305.1). The sequence continues at coordinate 5,970 of JANXQX010000212.1, read as the reverse complement.
TTGTAGATCTGGACGTAGAGCACGTCCACTTTGTCATCGGCCGCGATGACTTCGCGGGCCAATTCGGCGTTGCCATTCACGAAAGCGTCCACGGCCTGCCTGACCATGCCGCGAGTCTCCCCGGCCAGCCGTTCCAGGGCATCTCCCGCCAAAATCGGCGGGTGGATGTAGGGCACCCGGCGGGCGATATTGCAGCAATGGTCGCCGATGCGCTCGATCTCGGGAATGATCTTGAGGCTCGATGCGATAAGCCTCAAGTCCGTGGCGATGGGCGAACGCAGGGCCAGCAGATCGATGCAGGCCTGGTCAAGTTTGAGTTCCTGTTCGTCCACCAGCCGATCCATGGCTTTCACTTCTTCGGCTTTGCCGGAGGAGCCTTCGCTCACGGCCGCCTGGGAAAGGTCGATCATTTCCTCCACCTGGCCGGCCATGGCCATCAGGCCATCGCGCAGGTCCTGCAATTCTGAATCGAAATGGCGAACCATCAGCCGAACCTCCCTGAAATGTAGTCCTCGGTCATGCGATCCCTCGGATTGGTGAAGATGCGTTCGGTCGGGCCCATCTCGATCAGTCTGCCCAGCCAGAAGAAGGCTGTGTAGTCCGATACGCGGGCGGCCTGCTGCATATTGTGGGTGACCATGAGAACCGTGAACTCCTTTTTCAGCTCGAAAATGAGCTCTTCGATCTTGGCGGTGGCGATGGGATCCAGGGCCGAGCAGGGCTCGTCCATCAACAGCACTTCGGGATTCACCGCGAGAGCCCTGGCAATGCAGAGGCGCTGCTGCTGGCCTCCGCTCATGCTCATGGCGCTTTCCTTGAGCCGGTCCTTGACTTCGTCCCAAAGCGCAGCTTTCCGCAGGCTCTCCTCGGCGATCCCGTCCAAGATGTCTCGGTCCCGCACACCGAAAAGCTTGGGCCCGAAGACCACATTCTCGTAGATCGATTTCGGGAAAGGATTGGGTTTCTGGAACACCATGCCGACCCGGCGCCGCAGCTCCACTTCATGAATGCCGCCGCGGAAGATATCCACGCCGTCGATCTCAAGATCACCGGCGACCCGTACCTCCGAACTGACTTCGTGGATGCGGTTGAAGCATTTCAGGAAAGTGCTTTTGCCGCAGCCAGAAGGACCGATGATGGCGGTGGCTTGTTCGGCGAAGATGTCCATGCTGATGCCATCCAGTACCTTCTTGTCCCCATAGCTGAAATCGAGGTTCCTGGCCCTGAGCTTGACCGGCTTCTGTTCTTGGTGATCAGTGATGGGCATGAGGCCTCAGCGGGTGCGCTTGCGGATGCGGTAGTCGATGAACCGGACTCCCAGATTCAAGATGAGCAGGACGAGGATCATGGCCGCGGCGGTGCCTGCGGCGATCTCCCTGGCATCGGGGAGCGTTCCGTCAGAGGTGACGTACCAAAGGTGGACTGCGAGGGATTCGCCCGGCGCTGTGAGGCGGAAATCCGGGAACCGGGAACTGACGTTGGTGCCCGCCGTGAAGACGAGAATTGCGCTCTCTCCGAAGGCCCGTCCCGCGGCTAGCACGACACCAGTGAGGATGCCCGTCGCGGAATAGGGAAGCAGCACCTTCAGGATGGTCTGCAACTTGGTTGCACCCAAGCCGTAGCTGGCTTCCTTCAAGTCCGGCGGAACGCTGCGGAGGCTCATTTCCGTGACGCGGGTGATGACCGGGATGTTCAGAAGGGCAAGAGTCATGGCCCCGGCGCGCAGTGAAAAACTCCAGCCCAGGGTTTGAACGAAAACGATCATGCCGAAAAGGGCCAGGACGATGGAGGGTGTGCCGGCCAGGGTCTCGATGCAGAGGCGGAAGAAGCGCAGGACCCGGCCTTGGCCTGCGTATTCGGCCAGGTAGATCCCCGCGCCGATCCCCGTGGGCAGCGATACGGCCAGCGATAGGGCAACAAGGTAGATGGAGTTGAAGAGTTCGGGTTTGATGCCGCCCCCGGCGTCCAGGCTCTCGGGCATCTTGGTGAAGAAGCCGAGGTTCAATACCGGCCAGCCCTGTTTGAGGATGGCTCCGACGAAGATCAGGAGGACCGCGATGAACCCAATGGCGATGACCCAAAGGACGCAACGCATGATGCGATCAGTCCAGCGCGCCAGGGCCTGGGGTTTCATCCGCATCCGGGGTTTCTGCATCAGATTCATACGGCACCCCGCTGGCCCAGGCGCCGGGTCGCCAGGATGATGCCCATGGTCATCAGGAAAAGCAGGAGGCCCATGGCGAAGAGCACATTGTTCCAGGCCGACCCTGCCGCGGTGTTGGGGAGTTCCTGTACCAGCTCCGTTGTGAGGGTCGCCGCAGGGGTGAACAGAAAACGGATCAAGGGGGCTCTGTCAGTGGCCTCGCGCATGAGGGACAGCCAGGCAGGGTTGTTGCCGATGACCATCTGCACGGCCATGGCCTCGCCGATGGCCCGTCCCATGCCAAGCACGACCGCCGTCAGCAGACGCGGCGAGGCGGCGGGGATCAGGACCCGCCAGATGCTCTGCCAGCGGGTTGATCCAAGCGCCAGGGCGCCTTCATCGAGGGTGCGGGGCAGGGCTTCGAAAGCGTCCATGCTGAGGCTGACGATGGTGGGGACGATCATCACCATCAAGATGCAGGCGGCCGCGAAAAACCCTGCGGCCGGGCTGTCCTTCAGCCATTTGGCGCTGATCAACGGAAGCAGGAAGGTCAATCCGAAGATGCCGTAGACCACCGAGGGGATTCCCACGAGGAGATCCATCACCTGGCGCATCAGGGTTTTCATCCAGCCCGGAGCCAGGAGCGTCACGAATACGGCTGTGAGGATTCCGCTGGGCGCGGCCACCAGCAGCGCCAACATGGTGACTGAGAGGCTGCCTGCCATGAAGGAGAGGATGCCGAATTTATCGGAAGAAGGCGCCCATTCCGTGGACAGGAAAACCTCGGCGAAGCTCAGTGTCCGGCCCGTGTTACCAGCCAGGGGCAGGAAGGCCGCGAAGCCCCGCAGCGAGAGGAAGACAAGGATGCCCACGATGAGCGCCACCACCACCAGGGCGCATGCCAGGAAGACGGAGTGGGCCCCGCGGTCCAGCAGGAATCGAAGCCCTCGGGACCCTTCGGAGTGTATGGAGAGCCGCATTTTCGTGGCGGGAACAGCATCCCTCGCCGGATCTCCGGCGGTGCTTGGCATGGCTTTCAACATGAGCATCGGATCAGATTTCCGGGCGGTCCAAACGCAACCACCCGGAGGCCTGCGGACCTCCGGGTGGAGCCGAATCCGGGAATGCGGATCAAAGCTGCGTCTTCATGGACTTGACATAGCTCACGGGCAGGTAGCCGGCCTTGAGCACCGTCCCTTCCTGGAACTCCTTGCTCAGGATGAAGGCCAGGAAATCCTCTGCGGCTTTGCGGGTGGCGGCGTCCGTAAGTTTGGCGGGGTTTATGTAGGCATGACCAAAGGAGAAGATGGGGTACTTGCCATTCTTCACCGCATTGTTCGAGCATTCCACACCGTTGTAGGCGATGCCGGCGATGCGGGCCTTGTTCTTCTCCAGGTGTTCCAGTTCCACGAAGGAGACAGCGCCGGGAGTCGTGGAAACGGAGGTCACCACTGCGCCCGTGGAATCCTGGATTAGCACGTCCTTGCTGAAATCCTGGTCGTGCAGGACTTCCTTCTTTTGCACGGCGCGGGTTCCGCTGGATTCGGGCCGGATGACGCGGACGATCTTCTGATCCTTGCCACCCAATTCCTTCCAGTTGTTGATCTTGCCAGTGAAGATGAATTCAGCCTGCTGGGCGCTCACGTTCTTCACGCCGACCCCAGGGTGGGCGATGAGGGTGAAAGGCTGAACCACGATGTTGTGGTTCTTGACGCCCGCCTTCTCCTGGTCCGCAGTGGCGTACACATCGGAAATGCCGATGGTGCAGCCGCCCGCCGCCACCTGGTTCAGGCCGGTCATGGACCCGCCACCGCTCACGGCGATATTGAGGCCCGGATGGGATTTCATGAATTCCTCGGCGGCCTTCTTGACGATGGGGCCGAGGGCTGTGGAACCCATCACCGAGACGGTCTGGGCCTGCGCAGCCACGCTCGCAAAGGAAAGGGCAATCACACTGAGCAAAAGGGATTGGGTCTTCATGGAAGCCTCCGTGAATCCACGATCCCGGAGCAGGGGAAACGGAGGAGGGATTCCGTGTAAAAACCTTGTAACAGGTTCGAGGTACGAGGGATGAGGGGTGAGGGGTGAGGGGGTCTGGCGGCGCCTCCGGCGCGCTTTGAAATTAATTGCGGCCCGCAGGCCGCATCAGAACTGAACCTCGTCCCTCACACCTCATCCCTCGCCACCTCCCCTCGGGTGCATGCGGTCATACAATTCCCTCAGCCGGGCCTGATGAACGTGGGTGTAGATCTGGGTGGTGCTGATATCGGCATGGCCGAGCATGGCCTGCACGCTGCGGAGATCGGCGCCGTGGTCCAGGAGATGGGTGGCGAAAGCATGTCGCAATACATGGGGACTGATGGATTCCCGCCTGATGCCTGCCTGCACCGCGAAGGCTTTCAACATTTTCCAGAAGTGCTGGCGGGTCATGGGTTCGCCCCCTTTGCCCACGAAGAGCGCATCGGATGAGGGCTTGAAACCTGGGCGCAGGGCCAGCCAGCGGCGGATCCAGTGCTCGGCGCCATCGCCGAAGGGGATCAGCCGTTCTTTTCGCCCCTTGCCCATGACCTTGACGAAGCCTTCATCCAGATAAACCCTCAGCGCTGAAAGCGTGGCCAGTTCCGTGACCCGAAGGCCCGATGCATACAGCAATTCTATCCATGCCCGATCGCGCACCCCCATGGGTGTGTTCAAATCCGGAGCCGCCAACAGAGCATCCACCTGGGCTTCGCTCAAGGTTTTCGGCAGGATGCGCGGCGGGCGCGGCGGCCTGACCACAGCCTCGGGGCCGGCGGCGCTCGCGCCTTCCAGGCGCATGAATATCAGGAACTGTCGCAGGGCAGACGAGAGCCGGGCGATGCTGCGGGGGGCCTTGCCTTCCGCGTGCTGGGTGACGAGAAAAGCCGTGATGCGGTTCCGGTCCAGATCCGAGGGCGGCAATTCCCGATCCAAAGCCCAGGCGGCCAGAAAGCGCAGATCCGATAAGTATCCCGATACGGAATTCGGAGCAAGTCCCCGTTCAACGGCAAGATGGACTTCGAACTCCTTCAGGGACGAGGCCCAGCCTAAAGGCCATCCACCTTCAGGTTCCTCGATAAGGGGCTCGCGGGGCATGAAGAAAGCCTACCCTTCAAAGCGCACTTCGCACTATAAGTTGAAATCTAGATGACAAATGCGAGGCGCACTTACATGGGGGCAAGCCCCCTTCGGCGTCGGCCACGCAGGGTGTGTCCAGCGGGCACCACCAGATCCACACTTGGAACAAATGCCGAGCCGTGATAGTCTCCTCAAGTTCAAGTCCAGGAGAACCCAATGGCAGAAATCCATAAGAAGGTCATCGCGATCATCGCCGAGCAGCTGGCCAAACCGGAAGATTCCATCACCGAAGGCAGCAATTTCGTGGATGACCTTGGGGCCGACAGCCTTGACACCGTGGAAATCATCATGGCCATCGAAGAAGCCTTCGGCCTTGAGATCCCCGAGAGTGAGCAGGAGAAGATCCGTACCGTGGGCGATGCGATCGCCTACATCGAGAAGCACCACAAGGGCTGAGGCCGTCCCGGGTCCATCACGCGCCGCACCGGTTATCAAGGTGCGGCTCTTTTTTTGGGCTGTAGGCAGTAGGCTGTAGGCGGTAGGCAATAAAAGAAAACACACCACCATCAGCCCAAAGCCCAACGCCCACAGCCCACAGCCAATCATTTGAGGTGCATGCCATGAGCCCAAACACGAACCGCCGCCGCGTCGTCATCACGGGCATGGGCACCATCAATCCCTGCGGAAACAGCGTCCCGGCCACCTGGGCAAACATTCTGGCGGGGAAATCG
>JANXQX010000128.1 GCA_025353305.1 Holophagaceae bacterium | reverse complement strand
ACCCTTGCCCGGCACGACCCGGACAGACTGCACTTCGCGCATGGGGGCCCCAGCTTCCGGGGCGACATGAATGGATACCACCGTGGCCATGGGACCTCCCTGTCCAGTCTATATGGATGCACCCGGGCCCGTGGGTCGCCAGGTGCGAGGTTCACCAATCGAAAGGTTTTGATGTTCTGGTTGGAGGACGACTTGCTATTTATTCATCCAGGCCACCACCACACCCAGCATCAGCATGCGCACCAAGTCAAATCCGACCTGCTTGGCCACCAGCAGGCCTGGCAAGGGCTGGACGACGTAGTAGATGAGGTATCCCGGCACGACCATGAGCAGCGCCACCGCCAAGCCGAAGCGCAGACCCTGGCTCAGGAAGGGCTTGTCCTCCTTGCCGCGTTGGTAGATCCACACGAAGGCCCCGGCGATCAGCACATGGGCCAGGAGCATCCAGCCGAAGTAGTGTTGGCTATCCGCTTCGGTGCGCATAAGGTTGGGGAGCAGGGCGTAATCACCGTGCAGTATCAGACCGTGCAGCAGGAAGTCGGTGGCCATGGCCAACACGAAGATGACGAGAGTGGAAAGCCAGAAACGCTTGGTCATCAGGCACCTCATGGAAAAGTTGGAACGGGGTTTAATTGAGCCGATCGAGCTTATTTTCTACTTCACCAGCCAGGTGGCAAATCTCATCCAGGCCGGCGTACCCATCACCCACATCCGCAGGGGCAGGGAAGCGAGGATGAGGCCCGCGCCCCAGGCAAAGGCTGGATGCAGTCGGCGGTGCCGGATCGAGTCATACGCCACGCACAGGACGATGAGCAGATCCGTCAGGCCAAAGTACATCAGCAGCCCGCCATCATGGATGAAGGCCACGGGAATGCGGGCGATGGCGGCGGTCAGGATGCTCATGTTCGCCAGCAACATCATCCGTTTGTGTGTCTCGCTCCGGGTCCTGAATGGAGCCCGGTGGCGACAAGGATGGTGAAGACGAGCATGTCGAAGAGGGGGATCCCCAGAAATATCAAGGGCGGCGGCCCGGGGGAATGGCCTTGCCGTGCGGCCTGGATTCCCAGGCTCACGCCCACGATCACCACACCCACCGCCAACAGCCCGCCCAAGACACCCAGGCGCCGATGCAAAGCAGTGCGCCCTGAGGCCACCAACCGCGCTTGAACGAGAAAGAGCCCGAACCAAAGGGTCATCACGATCCCATGGGCGAGTCTGAGCGCGTTCAGTTCAGGAGACCCGAAAGCGCCTTTCAGAAAGAAACTGCGCGAGAACCCGGCAAACACCACCAGCAGGGCCACCACGGCCGCCCAGGTGTAAATGGCGCGGTCCCCGCCGACATGGCGGTACCTGGGATCAACGCTCATGAGTGCCTCCTGCTGTATTGGAAATTGATTCTCAGACTCTGCACCAACCGGACGCGTAGATCAATGACAAAGGGGCCCAAGGAATCCTTACCGGTTGGGTTAGCTTCGAGCACCCTACAACCCTGGTGGCTTGTGGCAAATTTTTTCTCCCTAAGGTGAACAAGGTACATTCTGAAAAAGAAGTTGGCTGCAGCGGCCACTGCCAACCGAGTTTCGAATCAGGCGGGATATGAATGCGGTAAATTGGTGGCGACGGGTGTTCATCACGGCTTCCGTGACACTTGTCGGCTTTGGACTAGTTGTAGGGCTCGGCCCCCACGGCGTTGGCAGCGCGCCAAGAATCGTGACCGATGCCTTGTCCTCCTGTGCCCTCGCCAGGGAAGTTCTGGGCGATCATCCGAGCGCTGTCTGGTTCAGCGGTAGGGCGAACCGGGCGTTCGGCTCGAACCGCGACCCCAAAGACCGCTCCAACACGCCTCCCGGGCATGAAGGCTGGGCCTATGGCAGCTATGCGGTGAGCGGCTCCCGTGCCTCGGGAAGGTTTGAGTACGTGGCCTACTTCGACAAGGGGACCTGGGTCATTGGCCAAGCGACCTTGAAAGCTGCAGGGCGGACGGTTGATGTGCTTCATTGTTCTCAAGTGGAGCTGGTCGTTGCGGCAAAATGAGCTGGCTGACTTGATGGTGTTCCCCCATTGAGGCTCCAGCTCTGCGAACATCGTGAGCGGGGAGGCTCCACGTCCATGAGCGCAGCGAGTGGGAGCACGC
>JANXQX010000092.1 GCA_025353305.1 Holophagaceae bacterium | reverse complement strand
CGCCGAGGGCCTTTACCGCCTGCAGGGCCGTTTTCTCTGGACCTCGTTCACGCGGAAACAGGGTCTTCCCGTGGATGCGGTCTGGAGCATCCACAGAAGCCGGGATGGAGAACTTTGGGCGGTCACTCCGCGAGGCATGGCACACCTGAAAAACGGTGGCTGGGTGCTGGTGTCCGAGACCCGCGAGCGCAGCCTGTATTCCATCACGGAAGACCCGGAAGGGGGGCTATGGGTTGGCGGGCTCCCGGCCGTGAGCAAACCCACCACTCTTTTCTACCGGTCTCCGGGTCAAAGCCGATTCAGGGAAATCCCCATTCCATCCGTGAAGCGGAACACCGTGAGCACCCTCGCAGCGGGGCCGGACGGGGCCATCTGGATCGGGACGCAAGGAGACGGCCTGCACAGACTCTGGAAAGCCGATGGAAAGCCAGGAGGTGCCTTCGATTGCGAACTTGTGAGCCTTTCAGGTGGCACGCCTGAGGAAACCATCAATAGGGTCATGGTGGATCGCGAAGGCCTGGTTTGGGCGGCGGGCAACCAGGGGCTTTCACTTTTTGATGGCCGCTCCTGGCATCGCTTCGGCCCCTCGGAGGGCCTGAAGGATTCCAACCCCAGCGGCCTTGCCCGGGACAACAAAGGCAATCTTTGGGTGGCCTACTGGACCGCCCATGGCCTCACTCGGCTCAGCAAAAAAGGGGAGGGCTGGCAGGTGACCGGGCAAGTGCAGGCACCCGCGGAGCTCTTTCAGGACGACATCGTCTCCCTGGACTGCGATGGCAAGGGCGTGCTTTGGTTTGGCACCACCCAAGGCGTGAAGCGCTGGCAGCCGGCGGATCTTGAGGGCGGCCCCTTCGAGCGCTATGGACGCAGCCAGGGCCTGCCGGGCGAGGATTGTACGGCCAATGCCCTGCTCATCGAACCCGGTGGCGATGTCTGGGTGGGTCTGAGCGCCGGCATAGGCCACTTCGATGGTGCTTTCTACCATGGCCCGCTCGAGGCTCCCACGGCAAAGATCACCTTGATGAAAGATGGATCCGGCCGCGTGCTTCCACTGGGGGCAGACCTGCGAATTCCATTTCAAGGGCGCAGCATGGACTTCGCTTTTTCCTCCCCCAGTTTTCAGGATGAATCGCACCTGAAAGCCCAGGTTCGGCTTGCAGGCTTTGAGGAAGAATGGCGCGATACCACCGCCCGGGAAGCACGCTACACCACACTTCCGCCTGGCTCCTACCGGTTCGAGGTGCGCTTCGGTGATGCCAGCGGACAGTTCGGCGAAACGGCGGGATTGACTTTCCGGATCCTCTCCCCTTGGTGGCAGAAACCCTGGTTCTTCCTGCTGGTCGGATTGCTGGTGGCGGGCCTGGTTCTTCTCGTGATCCGCTGGCGCACGGCGCTGCTCCTCAGAAGAACCCAGGACCTGGAGGCTTTGGTCTGGCAACGGACCTCAGACCTGCTGCAGTCCAACGAAGCCCTTCATCAAGCCAATCTGGCGCTGGAAGAATCCAGCATGCTGGACGCGCTCACCGGACTAAGGAACCGCCGTTTCCTTGGCCTCTACATGCCGGAAGAAGAAGCCCGTGTGCTGCGCGTCTACCGGACCTTTCTACAATCAGGCGAGGGCGGTCTGCCCAAGGGCGAGGATCTGGTCTTTTTGATGGTGGATCTGGATCATTTCAAGTTCGTGAACGATACCTATGGCCACGCGGCCGGAGACCAGGTTTTGAAAGAAGCTGCGGAAGTCCTGCGCGCGGCCTGCCGGGAGACCGACACGGTGGTCCGCTGGGGCGGCGAGGAATTCCTGGTGGTGGCGCGGCGCACAGATCGCGCCTCCGCCTTGAATATCGCGCACAAGATCCGCGAAACGATGGAGAACCATCGCTTCAACATGGGCGGCCGGAAATTTCTTCAGCGCACCTGTTCGGTTGGTTTCTCGGCCTTTCCCCTGTTGCCGGGACACCCCGGCACCTTCCATTGGGAGGATGCCGTGGAATTGGCCGACCAGTGCCTCTATGCCGTGAAGCGTAGCGGCAGGAATGGCTGGTTGGGACTTACGTCTGAAACCGTGGACTCAGACCTGGCCTGGGCCCCACGCATGCTGACCGACCTGCCGGGCCTGGTCAGGGAAGGCAAGCTGGCATTGCGGACTTCATTCGAGAATTCGGAATCCCTGGTCTGGTAGGTTCGGCGTTACTCGCTCAACGCACGTGCTCGGCGAGCCAGTCCACCCACATGCGGGTGACCTGCCTTTGCCGGGCGGGGGTGCCGGCGCCATGCCCCGCCTGGGGCCAGGCGAAAAATTTCACGGAGACGCCGCGGTCCTTCAGCGCGCGGTAGAGCTTGTAGCTCTGGGTGGGTGGCACTCTCGCATCCTGGTTCATGGTGAGAATGAGCGTGGGCGCCTGGATCCTGTGGACCAGCGAGATCGGCGACTGGGCCAGGTAGGCCGCCTGGCCCTTGCCTCCATCGAAGGGCAGGGCGCCGAGCATTCCATACTTCCACGTCTGGTTGCCATCGGAGTAGGCGTACTCGTCCACGAAATCCGTGACGGCCGCACCGGCCATGCCCGCCTTCCAGACCTCGGGATAGCGGCCCAGCAGCCAGCTGGTCATGTAGCCTCCGTAGGACCAGCCGCTCACCACCATGCGGTCCGGATCCACCAGTCCCCTGGCCTTGATGGACTCGATGCCCGCCATGACGTCCTGGCCAGGGCCTTCGCCCCAATCCATGGCGATGGCACGGAAGTAGGCGTTGCCCAGGTTGTCGCTGCCACGGTAGTTGGGGTTGAACACCAGGAATCCCTTGGCCGCGAGCAGTTGGTTGAGGTGGTTGAAAGTCTCTGAAGAGGCCGCGTTGGGGCCGCCGTGGATGACCAGGGCCAGGGGCAGTTTCTTGCCGGGAACCGCACCTGCAGGATAGGTCAGCACGCCGTCCTCGGCCCATCCGCCAGGCCCCTTCCAGGTCACGCGTTCCACCTTCCCGAGTTTCAAGTCATCCAGGAATCCGTTGAGGTTGGTGAGGCGGCGGGGCCTGGCCTCGGCTGAATCCATCACGTAGAGTTCCGCGCCGTGCGAGGCGGTGCGGCCCGTGAAGGCGATGGCCCCAGTGGGGGCCACGCTCACATCGATCCAGAAGAACCAGCTCGGGCTGACTTCACCGAGGTCCAGCGGTTTGGCCGGGCCCTGGAGTGGTTGCAGCCAGAGCTTCACGCGGGTGCCATCATTGCCGCCCACGAGCACGCTGTTTCCTCCCGGCATCCAGATGCTCCGGTAGAGGCAACGGTCCAGGGCTTCGGTAATATTGCGGCCGGGCCCGCCGCTGCTGTCGGCCACGTGGATTTCGTTGATGGCCAACGGATCGCCCTGGCGCGTCCACCAGTAGGAGATGAGCCGTCCATCCGGCGAGAAACTGGGAAAGCCTTCGAACATCTTCTGGCCCGTGAGCGGGCGGACAGCGCCGCTGGCGATGTCCAGCACCTGCACCGAAGCCTGGTCCTGATCGCCGGTGTGGGGAGTTTCCTGGCGAGCGAAGGCGATGCGCTTGCCATCCGGCGACCAGGACAGGGGCGATGCCGGGGGGCTGGGCGGCAGGCTGACGGGTAGCGTCCAGGTCCCCTGGGTGAGGCGCTTGGCCTCGCCGCCATCGGCATTCATCACCCAGATGTGTACCGGGCGCGCGGCTTCGCCGGTGAAGAGATCGTCGTTGCCGACTTCGAACCCGTCCTCGCCTTTCTGGGCATCGGGAACCTTCGGGGCTTCATCCTCGGCGCCATAAGCGATGCGCGTTCCATCAGGGCTCCAGCTGAAATGCTGCACGCCCGTGGCGGAATGGCTCGCCTGCTGGGCCTCGCCGCCCACCATGGGCAGCATGAAGATCTGGGACTTGCCCTCAACTTCTGCGAGGAACGCCAGGCGTTCTCCTTTTGGCGACCAGCGCGCATGGGCCAGGCCCTTGCGCCCCTTCACGAGGGTGCGCATGGCTCCGTTTCTGGAATCCACCCAGGCCAGTTCGCGGTCCTGGCGATTGTCCTTCTCGTTCGTGCGGCTCACGATGATCGCCACGCCTTGTCCATCCGGAGAGAGCTGTGGGTCAGTCAGGCCGACGAGCCGACCCAGGTCCGCCAATTCAAAGGGCCGCCCCTGGGATGGTTTGATGAATGGCGCACCTGGGGCGGGAGTCTGGGACTGGAGCAGGGGCGCCAAGGCGAACAGCAGACCCAGGGTTGCGCGGGTGAAGGTCATGGGTTTCTCCGGGAGGTCGGAGCTACGATATCGCACAGACAGCCCCATCAAGACCAGTTCTCTTGCCCTGGACGGCTCAGCTCCGGGTCCCGCGCCGCGCGATCCCCACGGTCAGCGGCAGGCCGCAGATCATCAGCAGCAGGCCTGCACGCCAGCCCCAGGCGAAGCTGGTGGCGCCGATGAGTGATCCCAGCAGCAGGCTGCCCAGGCCGATGCCCGCATCGAACGCGAACATGAAGGTGCCGAAGGCCGCGCCTCGGCGATCAGGGGACACCACACTCAGCACCTCCGTGTTGAGCAGCGTGTAGACCATGGAATAGCCAGCGCCGTAGAAAAGAGCCGCGACCACGTGGCGGACCAGGCCCAGGTGGCTGCCGCCCTGTTCCCAATAGCCTCCGCCGAAAGCCATGATGCTCATGCCGACGATGGCCAGCAGCAGCATCCAGGGCAACAGCCTGACGGGCCTTTCACCGAAGCCCGCCGAGGCCATCACCAGGCGCATCAACACCATCCCCATCGCCAGACAGGACAGGAAAGCCGAGGGCCATTTGAACCCCAGCGAGATGGCTTCCTGGGTGCTGTAGCTGGTCAGGGCGCCGTAGCTGAAGGCCACGAACAGGAGCACCGAGGACAACAACAGCACGGGCCTGTCCGGCCATTGCATGGGGGGCTTTTGATGGCTTTCCAGATGGGCATCCGCAGGCAGGAATCGCGCCAGCAGGGAAAGCGCAAGGAAGCAAAGTCCCAGCAGCAGACACATGGTGCGGAAGGATCCGTGTTGATAAAGCGCCACGCCCACCGAGGGCCCGAAGACCACGCCCAGGGGGCTGGCCAGGCCATACCAGCTCATGCCTCTGGCGCGTTCGTTTTCCGGGAGGATGCCCCCCAGCATGGCCACGGTTGAAGTGATGAGCCCCGACCACACCGCGCCGTGGAAGGGGGCCAGCGCATAGAAGCCCCAGCGTACCGGCAGGAATGCGTAGGTCGCCATGATCACCGTGAAGGCCGTCGCCGTGCCGACCAGCATCCGCCGATGCCCCATGCGATCAGCCATCTGTCCCGTCACCAGCGCCCCCAGGGACGAGCCCCCGGTGAAGATCGCCAGGAAGAGGCCGCTCTCCGCCCGCGAAGCACCCAACTCCAGCAAGCGCAGCGGCGCCGTGGGAAATAGCTGGAAGGCGGCAAAGAACGTCAGGAAAGTACATGACCAGATGAGGAGAAAGGGGCGGGTCCAAAGTGTGGTGCGCGGCTCAGGCATCCGATAAGGATCTCACGACGAGAGCTCAGCTCGTTCTTCCATGCCCAACCAGCCTCAGGCACAACAGCCAGGCCACCACCAGACAGGCCGCCCCCGCCCCCCAGCCGAACCGGAACGAGTAGCTCTGCATCAGCCAGCCGATGGCCAGGCTGCCTGCGGCGACACCGGCATCGAAGGCTGCGTAAAGCGCGCCCACGGCGGCACCCCTGCTTGCCGCGGAGCTGCGGGTCATGACCGCGGAAAAAATCAGCGTGTGGACAATGCTGTAGCCACCGCCGTAGATCAGGGCTCCCAGCATGTGGCGCGCCAGTCCCAGATCCAGGCCGAGGATGCTGCCCCCGGGCAGGGCCGCCAGCACCAGATTCCCTATGAAGCTCATGGCCATCATGCCTGGCAATAGGCGCATCGGATCGGCGCCGAGGCCGCGGAGGCCTAGGATGAATCGCATTCCGACCATGCCCAGCGCGAAACAGGTGAGCAGCGCCGATGGCCACGCCAGATGCAGTGCCAGGGCCTCCTGTGCTGCGTAGGGCGGCATGGGCCCGTAGCTCAAGGCCAGTAAAAAAAGGATGGCGGCGGGCAACCAGACACTGCGTTCGGGCAAACCAAATTTCAAGGGTGGCCGTTCAGATTTGGGAGGATCCTTCGGCAACTTTCCCACAAGGACATGGGAAGCAAGAAATGAGACCCCAAGCACCGCCATGTGCCAGTGAAAGCCCAAGTGCGGGAAGAGCCACAGGCCCAAAAGCGGTCCCACCGCCACCCCGCCGGGGCTGGCCAGGCCGAAGAGGGACAGGCCTTCGGCGCGATGATCAACGGGCAGCAGCCCGCCCACCTCCGCCATCGAGGCCGTGCGCAGCCCTGTCCAGACCAGGCCGTGCAAGGGCGCCAGGGCATAGAAGCCCCATCGCCCAGGCATCAACGCATAGGCTCCGAAACAGGCCGCGCAGAAGAGGGAGGCGACGCGCAGCACCCGCCGCTGCCCCAGGCGGTCTCCCAGGGGGCCTGTGAATAGCGCGCCCAGCCCCGATCCCACCGTGAAGGCCGCCATGAACCGCCCGCTCTCCGCCAGCGTGGCGCCCATCTCCCGCAACCGCAGCGGCAGCACCGGGAAAAGCTGGTACCCCGCTGCAAAGATGAAGAAGTAGAAACCCCACAGAATGAGGAAGGAACGGGACCTTAAAATTTCACGGACCTTATGCATGGGCGGCCTGAGCCCGCAGGGCGAAGCGGATGAAGAAGTGGAAACCGCGGAACTTCAAGAAAGCTGGCGGAAAAAGCAGAGATCGGCTCTCAGGCATGGGTACAGGCTACCCGACCCCACCGCCTGAATTTAAGCCTGGCCCCCTTGTTTCCTGGCGCCAGGCAGGCGCCGGGGATTTCCTGCTGTCGCGATACCCTGGAGCTTCTGTCTTGAGGCACCCATGAATCCCGAGCAACTCAAACTTGAAGTCGAGCGCATTCGCAAGGGCGGCCACGCCAATGCCCATGAGAAGAATGCCGAGGCGGGCAAGCTTTTCGCGCGGGAGCGGATCCGCTTGCTGGTGGATGAAGGCTCGTTTGTCGAAGATGGCCTGTTCGCCAACGCGCTGCACAAGGAGCTTCCGGCGGACGGCGTGGTGACGGGCACAGCGACCGTGGGCGGCCGTCCGGTCGCGCTCATGGCCAACGATTCGACCATCAAGGCAGGAAGCTGGGGCGCGCGAACGGTTGAAAAAATCATCCGCATCCAGGAAGTGGCGATGCGGCAGAAGATTCCGATGCTCTACCTGGTGGACAGCGCCGGGGCGCGCATCACGGACCAGTTGGACATGTTTCCGGGCCGCCGCCATGCGGGCACGATCTTCCACATGGAAGTCGCCCTAAGCGGCCTGGTGCCCCAGGTGTGCCTGCTCTTCGGGCCTTCAGCCGCAGGTGGAGCCTACATCCCTGCCTTCTGCGACGTGGTGATGATGATCGAAGGGAATGCCTCCATGTACCTGGGTTCGCCGCGCATGGCCGAGATGGTCATTGGCGAAAAAATCAGCCTGGAAGACCTGGGCGGCGCGCGCATGCACTGCTCCATTTCCGGCTGCGGAGATTTCCTCTGCAAGACGGAAACAGAGGCCATCGAACTCTGCAAGACATACCTCGGCTATTTCCCGCTGCATTGCGAAGACGCGCTGCCGGCGCATGAATCGAAGGGCGTCGCCGCGAAGGCGAAACCGCTCCACGACCTGGTTCCCAAGGACATCAACTCAGCCTTCCAGATGAAGGATTTCATCGAGGGCCTGGTGGATGAAGGCTCCTTCCTGGAGATCAAGAAACTCTATGCGGGCGAGATCATCACCGGCCTCGCGCGCATGGATGGGAAGCCGGTCGGCATCGTGGCCAACCAGCCCCGGGTCAAGGGCGGGGTGCTGTTCGTGGACAGCGCCGACAAGGCCACCCGCTTCATGACGCTGTGCGACGCCTTCGGGATTCCACTGGTGTTCCTGAGCGATGTGCCGGGCTTCATGATCGGCAGCGCCGTGGAAAAGCAGGGCATCATCCGCCACGGCGCCAAGATGATTTCCGCCATGGCCTCGTGCAGCACGCCGCGCTTTTGCGTCGTGGTGCGGAAAGCCTATGGAGCTGGCCTCTACGCCATGAGCGGGCCCGGCTTTGACCCCGATGCCACCCTGGCGCTGCCCACCGCCAGCATCGCGGTCATGGGCGCGGAAGCCGCGGTGAACGCCGTCTTCGCCAACAAGATCGCCGAGAAGCCCGAAGCAGAACGCGCCGCCTACATCCAGGCGCTCCGCGACGAGTACAACGAAGACGTGGACCTCAAGCGCCTCGGCGCGAACCTGCACGTGGACGCCATCGTAGATCCAGCCGACCTGCGCCACGAACTCATCACGCGCCTGAGCCGCGCCCGCCGCCGCGAGACCTGGCCCGCAAAACGGCGCAGCGTCACGCCGGTATGAGGAACCAGACAGGCCCACACCCATGAAATCGAATCCTGAAGCTGTCTTCGTTCGGATTCACGGTCTCAGATCAAGTGTCGCCTTCAGCGCCTCGCCGATCTCCTGCATTACACTGCTTTCCACCCTCCCCAGGCGTTTCACCAGCCTTTCCTTGTCCACGGTGAAGAGTTGCGTGCAGTTGGCCCAACTGGGCGCGGGGAGGCCGGTGGCCTTGGTCCTGGGGACCGGGATGTAGAAGACGAAGGGACGGCCGCTGGTGGTGAGGG